>NC_020126.1:8250000-8572500 GCF_000331735.1 Myxococcus stipitatus DSM 14675
GTGGCCCGTGAGCGCGGCCTTCACGCCGATCTCCGCCGTCTCGAAGTCGCGGATCTCACCAATCATGATGATGTCCGGGTCCTGGCGCAGGAAGCTGCGCAGGGCGGCGGCGAAGTTCAGGCCGATGTCGTCATGCATCTGCACCTGGTTGATGCCGGCGAAGTTGAACTCGACCGGGTCCTCGGCGGTGCAGATGTTGGTGCCCACGTCGTTGAGGCTGGAGAGCGCCGAGTACAGCGTCGTCGTCTTGCCGGAGCCCGTGGGGCCCGTCACCAGCACCATGCCGTACGGCCGGTCGATGGCCTCCTTGAACCAGGCCAGGGGCTCCGGGTCGAAGCCCAGCTTCGTCATGTCGAGCTGGAGGTTGCTCTTGTCGAGCAACCGCATGACGACCTTCTCGCCGAAGAGCGTGGGACACACGCTCACGCGGAAGTCCATCTCCTTGCCGCCGCCAATCTTGATCTTGATGCGGCCGTCCTGCGGCAGGCGGCGCTCGGAGATGTCGAGCGAGGCCATGATCTTCAAACGCGAGGTGATCGCGTTGCGCAGCTTCATGGGCGGCCGCATGACCTCGTACATCACGCCGTCGATGCGGAAGCGGACGCGGAAGTCGCGCTCGTAGGGCTCGATGTGGATGTCGGACGCGCGCTTCTTGATGGCGTCCATGAGGATGAGATTCACGAGCTTGACCACGGGCGCGTCGTCCGCGGCCTTGGCCATCTCATCGATGTTCTCCGTCTCCTCCTTCGCCAGCTCGATGTCGTCGGCCACGTCGCCGACGATGTCCTCCATCGAGGGGCCCTTCTCCGCGTAGTACCGCTCGATGGCCTCGCGGATGGAGACCTCGGACGCGACCACCGTCTCGATGTTGTAGCCGGTGAGGAACTTCAGGTCGTCCACCGCGAAGATGTTGGACGGGTCGCACATCGCGACGATGAGCGAGGGGCCCGCGCGGTTGACGGGAATCACCAGGTGCTTCTCGGCCACTTCCTTGGGCACGAGCTTGATGATGTCCGGGTCGATGTCGAAGTCTTTGAGGTTGATGGCCGGCACGCCGTACTGCTTGGAGAGGAAGTCGGTGAGCTTCGACTCCTCGATGGCGCCCGTCTTGATGAGCGCGGTGCCGATGCGCGTGCCGCTCTTCTGCTGCTCTTCCTGGGCCTTGCGCAGTTGCTGGACGGAGATGAGGTTCTCGCGGACCAGCAGTTCACCCAATCGACCGGACATTCGTGAAGCCTCTTCCTTGTGGCAACGAAGGATGGGACGGGCGGGGGCCCGCCTCGCTCTCGGGGAGCCAGGGGCGATGCCTCGGGGCCCCACAGCACCTTTGGCACGGTTCCTGACAGTGGATTAGAGGGGAGCCGCGCACATCCGTCAAGGCGCCCTCGTGGGGGGCCCCAAGCCTCCAACCCATTGAACACGCACGGGAAAAATGTGCGCGCTCAGGCTCCGGTCCGCGCAATCACCGTGCGCGCCGCCTCCACGTCGCGCTTGATCTGCCCCGTCAGCTCCGCCACGGAGCCGAAGCGCTGCTCGGGACGCAGCCGCTCCAGGAACTCTACGCGCAGCTCACGGCCGTAGAGGTCGCCCGCGAAGTCCAGCAGGTGCGCCTCGATGGTGACCTCGGTGCCTCCGAAGGTGGGCTTGATGCCGATGTTGGCGGCGCCGCCGTACCAGGTCCCGGGGGACTCGCCCCCCACCAGGCGCACGCGGATGGCGTACACGCCCGGCGCGGGACGCAGCTCGTTCTGCGTGTCCACGTTCGCGGTGGGAAAGCCGATGGTCCTCCCCCGCCCCGCGCCCGCCACCACCATGCCGTCCAAATCGAACGGCCGGCCCAACAGCCGACACGCGGCGGACACCCGGCCCTCCAGGATGTACTCGCGCACCCGCGAGGACGAGGCCACCACCCCATCCACCGTGACGGGGGCCACCACGTGGACCTTGGCGCCTCGCCGGCCGGCGGCCTCGCGCAGCGTGTCCACCGTGCCCGCGCGCGCGGCGCCGTAGGTGAAGTCGCTGCCCACCACCACGTGCGCCACGCCCAGCGCGTCGAACAGCGTGGCCTCGAAGTCGGCGGGCACCGTCCGGGCGTAGTCGCGCGAGAACGACTGCACCACCGTGGCCTCCAGGCCCAGGCCGGCGAGCAGCTCCAGACGGCGAGGCAGGAGGGTGATGAGCTTGGGCGCCAGGTCCGGCTGGAGCACCTTGCCCGGGTGGGGGTTGAAGGTGAACGCCGCGGGGGGGGCGTGCCGACGTGCCTCCGCGAAGAGGGCCTGGTGGCCCACGTGTACGCCGTCGAAGTTGCCCAGAGCGAGCGCCCGGCCGATCAGCGCCCGGCCCGCCTCGGCCACCGAGTGGAAGACCTTCATGTCCCCCCTATACCAGTGTTTTTCCCTGGCCAGACCCCGCATGACCGTGGTTGGAGCGCCCCTACGCACATGCCTCGCCCTCGCCTGCTGCCAGACCCCGTTGGCCTCCACCTCGTCGAGATGTCGACACCTCCCGACTGGGACGCCGAGTTCGGCTTCTCCGGCCCGCTGGAGCTCGAAATCGGCTCCGGCGCCGGTGGCCATGCCCTGGAGTACTGCCGCCGCAACCCGCACGTGCGCTTCGTCGCCTTCGAGTGGCGCAAGAAGTACGCCCGGGACACCCTGGACCGCGCCGCCAAGGCGGGCCTGCGCAACCTGCGCGTCGTCGAGTCCGACGCCCGCTTCGTCGTCCCTCGCATCTTCGCGGACGACACCCTCTCCGCCATCCACCTCCAGTTCCCCGACCCGTGGTGGAAGCGCGCACACGCCAAGCGCGCCGTCGTCCAGCCCACCTTCGCCCGGCTCCTGCTGGGAAAGCTCGCCCCGGGGGGCCTCTTCGACATGCGCACCGACGTCCAGGACCGCGGGGAGAACATGCTCTCCATCCTGGAATCCGTCGGATTCCACAACCCCTTGGGTTCCGGTGTCTTCCACCCGTATGACCCGGAGGAAGTGCCGTCCACGCGCGAGCGGCGCTACCTGACGACGGGGGAACCCGTCTACCGCGCCCGGCTCACCCGCCCCCGCTGAACGTCCAGAAGACAGACACTTGCCCGACCCCTTGGCTTCCCCGGGTGGGCGGGGGAGAATCACAGTCATTCTGGCAGCGCGGGATGATTGTACCGGGGGCGCAACCGCATGGCGGAGGGAGACAGGAAGAGGACGCAGGAGGTAGCCCATCGGCCGGGGTCCGGCGGGGAGCTCAGCGGCCGGACGGTGCTCATCGTCGACGACGACCCGGCGCATGTGGCGCATGTGCGGGAGGGGCTGGCGCCCCGGGGCTACCTCTTCAGGGAGGCCCATGACGGGCCCCAGGCGCTGTCGGCCATCCGCGAGTCCCGCCCGGACCTCATCCTCATGGATGTGGAGATGCCGGGGCTGGGCGGCGTGGAGGTGTGCCGCATCATCAAGGCCAACTCGGGCGAGGACGGCTTCGGCTTCATCCCGGTGATTCTCATGACGGCGCGTCAGGCGGCCGGCAAGGTGGAGGGGCTGGAGCTGGGGGCGGACGACTACCTGGTGAAGCCCTTCGACATGCTGGAGCTGTCGGCCCGCGTGAAGTCGATGCTGCGGCTCAAGGTGCTGCAGGACACGCTGGTGGAGAAGAACCGGGAGCTGGACAAGGCCAACAAGGAGCTGGCGCGGCGCCGCGAGGAGCTGCTCGCGCTCAGCCGCACGGACGCGCTGACGGGTCTGTTCAACCGCCGATGCTTCGAGGAGCGGCTCACCGAGGAGTTCGCCCGCTCCCGGCGCTACCAGTCTCCCCTGTCGCTGGTGATGCTGGACATCGACCACTTCAAGCGCATCAACGACACCTTCGGGCACCCCTTCGGGGACCAGGTGCTCAAGGCGGTGGCCCAGACGGCGCGCACGCGGCTGCGCGAGGTGGACGTGCTGGCGCGCTACGGCGGCGAGGAGTTCATCGCCCTCCTGCCGGAGACCAACCCCGTGGACGCGCTCAAGGTGTGTGAGCGCGTGCGCGAGGCCATCGCGGGGCTCGGGGTGGAGCACGTGGGCGTGGAGGGGAAACGGCAGGAGGTGAGGCTGACCGCGTCACTGGGCGTGGCCACGGTGCCGTCGGCGGACCTGAACAGCGCGGAAGCGCTCCTGCGCGCGGCGGATGCCGGGCTTTATGCGGCCAAGGGAGCGGGCCGGAACCGTGTTCGGCAACACGTTCCGTGAGGGGGACGCAGCTGAGGCTTTCCCCCGGAGCCGCTTTGACCTAAACCCCGTTCCCATGCGCTTGACCGCGACGACGACCTGGTTGCTCGCCCTGCTCCTGGTGGGCATGGGCGGCTGCAATCAGCCCCGCTTCGGTACACCGCAAGATGCGTATACGTCCTTCCACCGCCTGGTGAAGCGCGGCGAGCTGCGCGCGGCCTGGGGTGCCTTGTCCCAGCCCACGCAGGAGTCGCTGACGAAGCGGGCCCAGGCGGTGAGTGACGCGTCCGGGGGCGCGGTGAAACCCGAGCCCCTGGGTCTCTTCTTCGCGAATGTCCCCCCTCCTCCGGATGTTACGGAGGTCTCATTGGTCCGGGAGGCTGGCAACGAGGCGACCGTGCTCGTGCGCTCGTCAGGCAGCACCCATGAGGTCCGGATGGTCCGGGAGCCGTCAGGGTGGAAAGTGGACCTCTCAGCCTCCCTTCAGCCGTGAAGCCGGGCATGCCCGGACTCCTCGCATCAGGTAACGTACGACTGTGAACGATCGGAAGACACGGCGGGCGGTTCCCGCGGTCGAAGTCATCCGGCGGCCGGCCTCGACGCCCGGCAGCGCCGCGCAGACTCCTTCCCCCTCGGAACCCGCCCCCACGGCGCCCACGCCGCGCCCCACGCCCCGGCCCACGGCCGGTACGGCCTCTGCCCCTATCGCGCCGACTCCTCGGCCCACGGGGGTGGCACCCACGCCTCGTCCCGCCGCTCCCGCGGCGCCGGCCGGGCTGCGCCTGCCCCCACGCCTCGTCCCGTCGGCACGGTCGCCCGCTCCGGCGCCCCGCACGGTGACGCCGGGCGTGCGGCCCCCCGCGCCGCGCGCGCCTGGAGGCCCTGGCGCCTCGGGCCCGCGCCCGGGCGGATTCGGAGGCAGGCCCGGGGGCTTCCGTCCCTCGACGCCGCGGCCTCCGCCCACGCCCGAGCAAATCCTGGCGCTCGCGCAGCGCGAGCACGTGCCCGCGCGCATCGCCAAGGGTGAGCTGGAAGGCAAGATGAAGTGCCGCATCTGGCGCAAGCTGCACGCCGAGGAGGCCAAGCGCTTCGACCAGGTCTACGAGCTGATGGGACAGACGCCGAGCCTGTCGCTGGGAGACGCGTTCGGCGTGCTCCAGAGCGGCATGACGGTGGCCGAGTTCATGGCGCGCAAGGAGCGCACCCAGCGCAAGGCGGCCATCAAGCAGGCCCGCGGCGAGGTGGACAACGCCGTGGTCGCGGAGCTGCTGGGCGGCCTCATCAGCGGGAAGGTGGAGGTCTCCGTCGTGCTGGCGGAGCGCTCCCTGCTCGACACGCTGGTCGCCGAGGAGCCCATCGCCTTCACGCTGGAGCGCACGGGCCGGCTGGAGAAGCTGCAGGTGGTGCTGCTGGCGCGGCGCGCGGAGTGGGACCGGCTGTTGCCCGGGCTCGAGCGCGACGCGAAGCTCACGCAGAAGCCGGCCACCGTGGCCCGTCAGCCGGACAAGCGGCCGTACTCGGACCCGCGCGCGTTCCTGGACCACCTGGGGCAGATGGTGAAGCTGGTGCTGCGCAACGGCATCACGCTCCAGCTGCCGCTCATGCACGTCGGCCGGTTCGACTTGCTGTTGGGTGAGACGGGGCACGAGGTCTTCGTCCCGCTCCACGCCCTGCTCCGCTTCGAGCCCGTCACCCAGAGCGCTCCCGCCGAAGGGGCCTGAGAAGGCCCTGGCGCCGGGGGCGCTGCCCTCTCCTTCCGTACGACATCGAGGCCCGCATGCGCCCCTTCATCTCCCGCATCATCAAGCCCTGGCTCGCGCTGGCCGCGACGGCCGCCATGGTGGCCGCCACGCAGCAAGGGTGCAGCAAGCCCAAGGACACGGCGTCCGCGGAAGCCGCGCCCACCGTCCCCGAGAAGCGGGAGAACGGCGTGCGCGTGGTGGAGCTGTCCGTGACGGAGAAGGGCTATGAGCCCAGCCCCGTGTCCCTCAAGAAGGGCGAGCCGGTGAAGCTGGTGGTCACGCGCAAGACGGACCTGACGTGCGCGACGGAGGTGGTGATGGACGGCTACGACATCAACACCCCGCTGCCGCTCAACGAGGCGGTGAGCATCACCTTCACGCCGAAGGAGTCCGGAAAGCTCGTCTACGGCTGCGCCATGGGGAAGATGATTTCCGGCGTATTCATGGTGGACTGAAGACGTAGGTCGAAATCTGGGCACCGCGCTGGGGCAGGTTAGTCTGCTCGGCCTGCATGGGCGGCGCGGCGGAGCTTTTCACGCGGCATGTCTTCCTGGACCTCGAGACGACGGGGTTGGATCCACGTGCCGACAAAATCATCGAGTTGGGATGTCTGTTCTTCGAGAACGGGCGCGAGGTGGACCGCTTCGCGCGCATGTACTCGGCATCCCGGCCCTTGCCGCTCACGATCCGGCGGCTGACGGGCCTGACGGACGCGGACCTCGCGGGCAAGCCCCGCTTCGGCTCCGACATGGAGGAGCTGCGACAGCGGCTCTCCGGGTGGACGGTGGTGGCGCACAACGCCCCGTTCGAGAAGGGCTTCCTGCCTGACTTGTTGGGGCCCATCCGCGCGCCGGTGCTCGACTCGTGCGAGCTGATGCACTACCTGCACCCGGAGCTGCCCAGCCACTCGCTGGAGTCGCTCTTGCGCTGGGCGGGGCTGGGCGTCCGCCAGCCTCACCGCGCGCTGTCGGACTGCGAGGCGGTGTACGCCGTGCTCGTGCAGACGATGGAGCGCATGGTGCGCGACGGGCGCGGCGAGGACGTGTCGGACCTCCTGGCCACGTTGGACCCTCGCGCGGCGCGGCGGCTGGGGCCCGCGGAGGGCGAAACCGGCGCCTTCGACTACGAGGAGTGGCCGCTCCTGGATTTGCTGTCGCGGCTGGCGGAAGCCTGTCGCGCCGTGCCCGCGCCGCTGAAGCTGGAGACCCAAGGGTTCTTGCGCGGGAAGCCGGAGCGGAGGCGGGCGGCGGGTGTCGCGGCCCTCGTCGAGCCGGAGGCGGATGCGCCCGTGCTGCCCGTTCGCGCCGACGAGGTGACGTCGGTGCTGGGTGCTGGTGGAGCGCTGGAGCGGCGCGAGGAGTCCTTCAAGAGCCGACCCGCGCAGCTCGACATGGCTCTCGCGGTGGCGCGTGCGCTGTCGGAGGGTGAGCAGGTGGCGGTAGAGGCGGGCACGGGCACGGGCAAGTCGCTCGCGTACCTGACGCCGGCCGCGCTGTTCGCGGCGCGAAACGGGCGCAAAGTCGGCGTGGCGCCTCACACGAAGACACTGCAGGACCAGTTGCTGGAGAAGGATCTGCCCCGCCTGCACCGGGCCATGGGCGGCACGTTCGGCTACGCGCTGCTCAAGGGACAGTCGAACTACCTGTGCCGGCGCCGGGCGCTGGAGGCAACGCGGGTGGAGCCGGGCATGGGGCACTCGGCGCGCGCGCCCCGGGCGTACCTGCGGGCGTACATGCGCCGCAGCCTGGACGGAGACCTGGACCGGCTGAGCCACTGGTTCCGGGAGCGCTTCCCGGTGCTGATGGGGTTGATGCCCGCGGTGCGGTCCGAGGCCGCGACGACGCTGGGCGAGAAGTGCCCGCATCACCACCGGTGCTTCTACCACTCGGCGGTGGCGCAGGCGCGCGAGGCGGATGTGCTGGTCATCAACCAGTCGCTCGCCTTCGCCTGGCCCGCGCGCTACCCGAAGATGGAGCACCTGATTCTCGACGAGGCGCACGAAGTCGAGGACGTGGCCACCACCGCGCTCACCGTGGAGCTGTCGGACCTGGCCTTCCATCGGCTCACCGAGCGACTGCATGGGCGCGATGGACGCCATGGGCTCTTCGCCGAGCTTCGCCGCGCACTCGTCGGCTCCCGGCGTGAGGAGTCTCGGGCGCTGATGGGTCAGGTGGAGGACGCGCTGCGCCGGCTGATGGATGAGGCTCGAGACCTGGGCGCGCGGGTGACGGAGCTGTGTGAGCCCTCGGCCACGACAGCGGGCGAGGACCCGGATGAAGGCGCGTATGCGCCCGAGCTCCGGGTGACGGAGGCCGTGCGCGCGCTTCCCACCTGGGCCCCCGTGCGCGAGGGACTCGAGCTGGTGCGTGGTGCGCTCCAGGCGCTCCACACGCTGCTCGCGGTGCGGGTGCTGGAGGCGCTGCCCGAGCTGGCCGCGCGGATGCCCGCGTTGGAGCGCGAGCTGTCGGGTGGAACCACGGAGCTGGGGGAACTGGCGACGCTGGCGCAGGAGCTCTCGGGTGAGGCGGCGGCGGGGCGGTGCTACTCGGCCACGGCGGAGCCTCGGCGTCAGCGATGGAGCGTGGGGGCTCAGCCCGTGGATGTGTCGTTCCATGTGTCGCGCGACTTCGCGGCGAGCAAGCGCGCGCTGGTGCTGACGTCCGCGACGCTGGGGCCCAGCAGCGGGAGTGGGACACCGTTCGTGCTGAAGCGGCTGGGACTCGACGGACGCGGTGATGCGCCCGCGCCCAGGTTGCTGCGAGCCCCCTCTCCCTTCCAACTGCACGAGCAGGCGCTGGTGGTGCTCGTCACGGACGCGCCTCGTGCGCATGAAGAGCCCTTCGTCGAGTGGGCCGCGACGCGCATCTCCGGCCTCGCGCAGACGATGGGTGGGCGACTCCTGGGCTTGTTCGCCTCCACGCGTCGGATGGACCGCGTGGGCGCGGAGGCTCGGGCCCGGCTGGAGCCGCTGGGAATCGAAGTGCTCCGGCAATCGCGAGGGCACAGCCGCTCGCTGGCGGCTCGGCAGGAGCGCGACACGGGCACGGTGTTGCTGGGCACGAAGAGCTTCTGGCAGGGCGTGGATATCCCAGGCCGAGGCGTGGGCTGTGTCTTCATCGACAAGCTCCCGCTGGAGCCCGCGCTTCGCCCGCTGGTGGCGGCTCGCGAGGAGCCTTTCGCCCGCTCGGGCAACGAGTACCAGGGCTTCCTCCAGTACCGGCTGCCGAGGGCGCTGCTGCTCCTGAGGCAGGGCGTGGGCCGACTCATCCGCTCCACCACGGACCGAGGCGTTGTCATCATCGCGGACCCGGGACACCCCAGCTATCGCGCGCACCTGCTCGAAGCGCTCGACGGCTACCACGTGGAGGCCTTGCCCTGGGCACAGGCCCGGCTGCGCATCCACGCGGTCCTCAAGCAGACGGGACTCACCGCGGACCTGCTCTCGACTCAGTGAGAGTGGATTCGTCTCGTGACACGGACCTCTTCAAGCCTTCGTGGGACTGCTTTCACGAGGCTTGCGCGCATTGTTCGCCGAGGCGCCTGAGCACGTCCCTGGCGCGCCCCTTGCTCGAGTGCATCGAGCATTGACGCGCGAGGCGGCCACCTCCACGCTTTCTCGGCATGGGATGGAGCGCGGACAGAGTTCGTGGTGGGGCCTTCCCTCGGGCACCTACTCAGGCGGCGTGGGATGCGATGGGGCCCGAGGAACGGGAAGAGGTCGTGGAATCACTGCCCGGCGAAGTCACGGACCGGGAGATGTCTCCGCCGGAGGGAGACCGGCACCAGGACGCGAGGCACCGCGTCCTCGACATCCTCAGGGGCCACTTCGACCGACGGAAGCGGTCGATGTACATCGGCTCCGAGCTGCCGGTGTACTACCCGGGCGAGCGGCGCTTCGCGCCTGACTTGCTGGTGGTGTTCGATGTCGAGCCGCACAGCCGCGAGAAGTGGCTGGTGAGCTACGAGGGCAAGGGCCTGGACTGGGTGATGGAGGTCCACTCCGGAGGCGACCGGAAGAAGGACGCCGTCTACAACGTGCGGCGCTACGCCCGGCTCGGAGTCCCCGAGTACTTCATCTACGACAGGGCTCGCGAACAGCTCCTGGGCTACCGGCTGAAGGCGCGGGGCTCGAGGACCTACTCACGCATCCCCGAGAAGCGGGGACGGCTCAGGTCGAAGGTGCTGGGCATCGACTTCGAGCTTCGCGATGACCAGGTGTTCCTGTGGACAGGCCCGACCCTGCTGCTCGAACCCATGGAGATGGTGGAGCAGCTCAAGGCGCGCGTGGCGAAGGCCAGCCAGCGCGCCGATGAGGAGCTCCGCATGCGTCGCGAGGAGGCACGACGACGCAGGAACACCGTGCGCCGTCTAGCCTCCGAGGCTGAGCGTCTTTCCTCGGAGACTCGCCGTCGACAGAGGGCGGAACGCGCGCTGGAGGAGTCCAATCAGCGCGCCAAGGATGCCGAGCAGAAGCTCGCGGCGATGAAGGCGGAGCTGCGCAAGCTGCGGTCCCGCCCTCACTGACCTCGCGGCCTCAGCCCTCCAGCCGCGCGCGGAAGCGGGACTCGAGCGCACGCAGCTCCGCGAGAGGCTCGCCCGAGAGGCCCGAGCGCTCCGCGGCCTCGAGCGCCTGCGCCAGGCTCTTCACGTCCTCTTCGCTCTGGTCCTTGAGCTTCTGCATCATGCTCCGCGTCGCGTCGAACAGCTCACGCAGCTCGTCGCCTTCGCGCAGACCGTACGGAGGCGGCTGCAGCTTGCCCGCCGACACATCCGTCACCATGCGGCGGATGCGCAGCAGGGGCCCCGCCAGCCGGTGCGTCACCACGATGGTGCCCAGCGCCACCACGACGAGGAAGCCCACCAGGAAGGCGCCCAGCACCCACCACGTCACGCGCTGGCGCCACTCCAGCTCCGCGCGCTGCGCGACAATCTCGGCGCGCTCCGCTTCGTAGGCCGCGTCGATGCCGCTCGCCTTCTCCCGGAAGGTGGCCTCGAAGGACGGGTCATCCATGCGCGCCAGCAGCTCGTTGGAGAGCGTGGCACCAGACAGCTCCCGGCTCACCTCCGCCGCGCGCGAGCGGGCCTCCACCGCCGCCGCCGTCTCGCGCATCAGCGTCCGGGCCGACCGCACCAGGAACACCCCCAGCAAGGCCGACAGCACCAACGTCACGCCCACCATGTACGCGGTCAACTTGAGCTGGAAGCTCGTATCCAGCAGGAAGTTGCGCCAGCGGCGCCTCGGGGCCGTCGTCCGCGCCGTGCTCGTCGTCATGTCTCGTTGCTCCACTCGAAGGTTTCCGCGGCTTCCTCCACCGCTCGGGGCACCAGTGCCTTGAGGAGGTCCGCGGGCTGCGCGCCCCCGGCCTTCACATCCACCTGCCCTAGCAGCGACAGGTCCGGGTAGCTCATGCAAACGATGGCCACCCGCAAGCCTCCTCCCTCCAATGCATGAACCTCCGGGGTGATGCGATAGCCACTCACCCCCAGCTTCTTCAGCGCGCCCTTCGCCGCGGACTTGGACTCCTTGGCGGGCGCCAGCATCGCGCCCCGGCGTACCAGTCTCGAGCGAAGCCGGGCCTCGGTGGCCTTCACCAGCTCCGCGGGCAACGTGCGCGTGAGGTCCTTCATCCCATCCACCACGATGTAGAAGCGCGGAGGACGCGACTGATACGCCTTCAGCGAGCCCACCGCCTCCTGCACAGCAGTCTTCACCGCCGCGTCCGGCTCCGTCTTGTGCGCCTCCAGACACGGCAGCGCGGAGACCTCCTGGAGCTTCGCCAGCGCCTTGGCGACGGCCGCCCGCACCAACTCGCTGGGGTCCTTCAGGGCGCCACACAGCGGGGCCACGGCCTCCGGGTCCTCCGTGGCCCCCAGCACCAGCGCCGCCTGCGAGCGCGAGCGAGGGTCCTTGCCCTGCTGCAGCTGGCGTCCCAGGAACGAAATCCGGGTATCCCCCTGGGCCAGGGACACGCAGGGCGTGAACAGCAACAGCAGCAGGAGGAGGGAATGAGGGGGCAGCCGCATGGCGGGGAACGACTCGCAGTGTAGCCCTGTGTGCCCGGTGACGAACAGTTACCCGGCAGGCAGGGCACGCACACCCACCTTCCCGGCGCTCGTAGGCGCGGTGGATCCGACAAGAGGCCATCCTGGGGTAACGTGCGCCCGTCCAGGAGGGCATGCCCGGTGTCATTCGCTTCCCGGTTGGAAGGTTTGCTGCAGCAAGTGGGGTTGAGCGGCGTGGTGGAAGAGGTGCGTTCGCGGCTGGGCTACACACGCCCGCAGCCGCCGCCCTCTCGCAATGGCGCCACGCACGCCGCCCCTCCGCCCGTGGCCCGGAAGGAAGCCCCCGCCGCAGCCCCCGCGCCTCCCGGCGTGGCGGAGCCCACACGCGTCGAACGCACGCCCCGGCCCCGCCCCGTCGCGGAAGCCGAAGCGGAGCCGCTGCCCCTCGAGGCCTCGGCCCCCGAAGCCCCCGCTCCTCGCGCCGCCAAGGCCAAGAAGGCCCGGACCGCCACCAAGGCCCCCAAGGTCAAGGTCGCCTCCGCCAAGGCCCCCAAGGCCAAGGCCAGCGGCAAGAGCCCGACCCGGAGCAAGGCGCGCGAGAAGAAGCCCGAGGCCTCCGCCGCCGACTCCCACCAGGCCGTGGGCCAGCTCGTGGATGCGCTGCGAGCCCATCCCCGCCACGAGGAGCTGCGCGCCGCGGGCAAGCTGAAGGATCAGCTCGTGCGGTCGCTGATTCCCCTCTACCTCGCCCGGGCCATGGAGCTGGACATGGAGGTGACGTCGGGGACCACGTCCCGCTTCTGGGGTGAGCTCGGCATCAGCTACGCCGCCCCCAACGCGGCCAAGGCCCTGCGCCTGCATGCCGGTTACGCCCAGGACACGAAGAAGGGCAAGGCCATCACGCCCAAGGGCGTCCAGTACGTCGAGGAGACCCTCAAGAAGCAGCGCGAGGGCGCCTCGGCCTGAGCCTTCCGGCCCCCCGCGCACTGTCCGCGGGCGGGCACTTCGAGGTCGTCGCGGACCGCCAGGGGTTGACTGGCGAACGGCCTTCCGGGCCCCGCGACGGAGCAACTGGCCCCCATCGGGATGCCTCCTAGATTGGCGCGAGCGATGGCCACGACGCGCCCTTCTGCCAGGAGGTCCTCCCCGCTTCGCCGCGCACCACAGCTCGGGACGGGGAGCGCGCGCGACGTGTGCCTCCCGGACGGGCGGGCCTCCCGTGACGGCGGGACGGCGCGGGGTGGGGCATGGGGCCGGATGCACTGACGTTCTACCGAGCCGCGAGGCGCCTGCGACACCTGGGCGTGCCCTTGCTGCCCGCCTGGGTCTCCGCCGTGGGTGACCGCCTGCTGCACAGCCATGTCGACATCGACGCGAGGCTGCATGCCTCCGTGGGCCTGGGCTACGGCGGCGTGGGCGTGGTGGTCGCGCCGGGGGTCGAGGTGGGCGAGGGCAGCTTCCTCTCGCAGAACGTGAGCGTGGAGCCGCGGCTCGGGGAGGCGGAGGCGCCTCGCATCGGTCGCAACGTCTACGTGGGCGTGGGAGCTCAAATCATCGGCCCGGTGACGGTGGGAGACGACGCGGTGATTGGCGCCGGAGCCCTGGTGACGGCGGATGTCCCGCCCAGGGCGGTGGTGGTGGGAGACCCCGCCCGGGTGGTCAAGTACAAGCCCGCGAGACAGCACTGACGGGCCCCTCCCCTGTCCCCTCTCCAGGGGCCCGGGCGTGTCGGAATCCCGCCGCCCGGGTCGTCCGGCCGTCCCATGCAAACTCCAAGAACTCCTGCGCGGCCTCCTCTTGTGGCATATACCCACACCATGCCTTCCGCCCTCACCGCCTCCGAGATTCGCGAGGCGTTCCTCAAGTTCTTCGAGGAGCGTGCGCACCGCCGCGTCCCCTCCTCTTCGCTGGTGCCCGCAAACGACCCGACCCTGCTGTTCACCAACGCGGGCATGGTCCAGTTCAAGGACGTCTTCACCGGCCGGGAGCGCCGCGACTACAGCCGCGCCACGACCTCGCAGAAGTGCGTGCGCGCCGGTGGCAAGCACAACGACCTCGACAACGTGGGCTACACGGCGCGCCACCACACGTTCTTCGAGATGCTCGGCAACTTCTCCTTCGGCGACTACTTCAAGGCGGACGCGATTGCGTACGGCTGGGAGTTCGTGACGAAGACGCTGGGGCTCTCCACGGAGCGGCTGGCCATCACCGTGTTCAACGGCGAGGACGGCATCCCCTGGGATGAGGAGGCGTTCGAGCTGTGGGTGAAGCAGGGCGTGTCCCGCGACCGCATCTACAAGCTCGGCAAGAAGGACAACTTCTGGGCCATGGGCGACACGGGCCCGTGCGGCCCCTGCTCCGAAATCCACTACCACCAGGGCGACGACATCCCCTGTGTCGAGGAGGCTGCGGGCAACAAGTGTCTGGGCGTCGCGTGTGACTGCGACCGGTGGCTGGAGATCTGGAACCTCGTGTTCATGCAGTTCGAGCGCAAGGAGAAGGACGCGCCGCTGATTCCCTTGCCCAAGCCGTCCATCGACACGGGCGCGGGCCTGGAGCGCATCGCCTCCGTCGTGCAGGGCAAGCGCTCCAACTACGACACGGACCTGTTCCAGCAGCTCATCGCCCGTGTGGTGGAGATCTCCGGCAAGCCCTACGCGCAGGAGACGGGCGCTTCCCACCGCGTCATCGCGGACCACGGCCGGGCGGCGGCGTTCCTCATCGCGGACGGCGTGCAGCCCTCCAATGAGGGCCGCGGCTACGTCCTGCGCCGCATCATGCGCCGCGCGATTCGCCACGGAACGTTGCTGGATGTGGACCAGCTCTTCTTCTTCAAGGTCGTGGACCGGGTCATCGAGCTGATGGGTGACGCGTACCCCGAGCTGCGCGAGAGCCGGCCCTTCATCCTCAAGGTGGCGGAGCACGAGGAGGAGAGCTTCCGGCGCACGCTCAATCGCGGCATGAAGATGATTGAGGACAACGTCGCGCGGATGAAGCAGGCCAGCGAGAAGCTGATGTCCGGCGCGGACGTGTTCCTGCTCCATGGCACCTACGGCTTCCCGTGGGACCTGACGCAGATCATCCTGAAGGAGCACGGGCTCGACGCGGACATCCCGGGCTTCGAGGAGGAGCTGAAGAAGGAGGCCGAGCGCGGCAAGGGCGGCGACCTCAACAAGGAAAAGGCCATCGGGGACATCTACCTCAAGCTGCTGGAGAAGCTCGGGCCCACCGAGTTCCTCGGCTACGAGGGTGAGGGTCACGAGGGCGAGGGCAGCATCCGCGCGCTGATTCGCGATGGCGCCGAGGTGATCCAGGCGTCCCAGGGCGACAAGGTGGAGCTGGTGATGGACCGGACGCCCTTCTACGGCGAGTCCGGCGGCCAGCAGGGCGACACGGGCGACATCGTGGGCCACGGCGGCAAGGCGGTCGCGAAGGTCCAGGACGCGCAGCGCCCGGTGCAGGGGCTCATCGTCCATACGGTGGAGATCGCCGAGGGCACCTTCAAGGTCGGCGACATGGTGCAGGCGGCGGTGAACGTGGAGCGCCGCAAGGCCATCCGCGCGAACCACTCGGCGACGCACCTGTTGCACAAGGCGCTCAAGCTGGTGCTCGGCGAGCACGTGAAGCAGGCGGGCTCCGTGGTGGCGCCGGACCTGCTGCGCTTCGACTTCTCGCACTTCGGCCCGATGACGACCGAGGAGACCGAGAAGGTCGAGGACCTGGTCAACGGCTGGATTCGCGACAACGCGGCGGCGCAGACGCGCGTCATGGCGCTCGAGGACGCGAAGAAGTCCGGCGCGGTGGCGATGTTCGGTGAGAAGTACGGCGAGACGGTGCGCGTCGTCACCGTCCATCCGGAGTCCACCGAGCTGTGCGGCGGCACGCACGTGCGGCGCAGCGGCGACATCGGTCTATTCAAGGTGACGAGCGAGAGTGGTGTCGCGTCCGGCGTGCGGCGCATCATCGCGCTCACGGGCGTGGGTGCGCTCCAGTTCGTGCGCGAGCAGGAGCACGAGCTGCGCAAGGTGGCCGAGCTGTTGAAGACGTCCCCCAAGGACGTGGCCAAGCGCGTGGAGTCGACGCAGAAGCGCGTGAAGGAGCTGGAGCGCAAGGTGGAGGAGGTCTCCGTCAAGGCGCAGACGGCGGGCAGCAAGGACCTGCTGGAGCAGGCGCGCGACATCAACGGCATGAAGGTGCTGGCGACGCGCGTGGACCCGGCGGACGACAAGGTGTTCCGCGGCATGGCGGACCAGCTCCGCGACCGCATCCAGTCAGGTGTGGTGGCCATTGGCGGCGAGAAGGACGGCCGCGCCATCATCCTCGTGGCGCTCACGAAGGATGTGGTGGCCAAGGGCATCAGCGCGGGTGACCTGGTGCGCGAGATGGCCAAGGAAGTCGGCGGCAAGGGCGGCGGCAAGGCGGACATGGCGCAGGCCGGTGGTCCGGACGCGTCGAAGCTGCCCGCGGCGCTGGACAAGCTGTACGAGCTGGTGAAGGGAGCGGGCGCCGCGTGAGCCCTCGCGCCTCTTCTGCCCTGTCGCCGGTGGCGCGACTCCTGGCTGCGGCCCTCCTGTTGGGGGGCTGCACGAAGGAGGAGACTCCACCCGAGGCGATGGGTACGGCGGAGGAGCGCACCCTCCAGAAGCTGCGGCAGGAAGTGGACCGGGTGAACCAAGGTGGTCGCCCGGCCATGGGCCCCGAGGCGGCTCGCGGTGCGCCGAACGAGCAGCTCGCGGGGCTGGCCGCGGGACTGGATGAGGCGGTGCCGCAGAAGCTGAGCGTGCCCGCGCCCAACGAGACGGTGCATGTGGACACGGTGGCGGTGAAGCTCACCGCGCTGGAGTCATCGCACTCGGTGAAGGGCTCGGGGAAGATGGGCGTGACGACGGAGGACTTGTTCCTCCGTGTGCAGCTCATCACGCAGAACGTGGGCCCCAAGCCCGTGGCGTTGGACCTGGATTCAGCGAAGGTGGTGGACGCGAAAGGTGCGTCGTATCCCCTGGCGAGAGATGCCCAGGCGCTGGCGGGAACGCGGCCCTTGCGGCGTACATGGGCGCTCGAGGAGCGGTCTGACGTCGTCCTCTTGTTCGAGCTTCCTCCGCCGGTCCTGCGGGAAGGTGCCTTGCACCTGGTCCTGCAAGGGACGGGGGGAGAGGTGCGGATCCCCCTGCGATGAGCGGGCTTGTGTCCAAGCTGCTTCCGCTGCGAATCCGCCTTCCGTACAGCACGGAGGAGGAGTTCATCGACAAGTACGGCTCCAACGTGGCGCGCGGCGGAGTGTTCGTCGCGACGCGAGCGTTGAAGCCCGAGGGTACCGGACTCGCGTTCGAGTTCGTGCTCGCGGATGGGAGCCGACTGCTGCGCGGTGAAGGCGTGGTGGTGAAGACGCAGGTGGAGTCGGGCAGCGGGCGCACGGGGATGACGGTGCGCTTCGTGAAGCTGGATGCCGCGAGCAAGGCACTCGTCGACCGCGTGGTCGCGCGACGCGGACCGTCGGAGCCGACTCCGGGGCAGAGTGTTCCCGGGTTGGTTCGGAAGAATCAGGTGCCCAAGGCACCGTCTGGGGTGGCAGCGCCTGTCTCGGTGGACCCGAGGCACGGGCAACAGGGTGGCGCGGAGACTTCGCCCACCGGGAGCTTCGACGGCACAGGTGCTTCGGAGACAGTTCCTAGGGCGGAGCGTGTGCCCTCGGGCCACACGGCATCGGAAGCGAGTCAGGGGAGCGCGGGTGTCGAGGCTGCATCCCCGATGCCCCATCGCATCGGAGAGGCAAGCGGCGACACGTCGGCAGCCGCCCTCTTTCCGGAGGATGGAGCTGGCTCCATCCAGCGGCAGAGCGCAGTGGACGACGTGCGGTTCGCGAAGCCTTCTACCCCGGTTCCTGAGCGTCCCGTTGGGACGACAGCTGCTCGCATCTCCGCCGAGACCAACGCTTCCGAGGTGCAGGGAGGCTTGATTGGCTCCGGGCCTGCGGAGGCCGCTGGGCCTTCGATGCAGGCGCACGAAGCGTCTCACGCCGCCATCGAGTTCGACATTCTTGCTGACGAGGAAGCTTTCGCGGCCTCTCACGCATCCGTCGAGCCAGCCGCAGCGGCAACCGCCACATCGATCTCAGCCACCGCGTCCACCGTCTTCACGGAACAGGGACCTTCGAGCGCATCTGATTTCGCCGAGCCCCCCACGCCTGCGAAATCGCGTACGTCGGAAGGTCCCTCGGATTCCGTGGCACGGGCACACGCCACTTCGCGCGAGTTCCCTGGACCCGCTGGACTTGCGTCCCACGCGCCTGAAACCTCGCACGCGACTGCTGAGTCCGCGATAGGGGCTCACGCGACTTCGCACCCGGCCTCCGATTCCAGCGCGCCTGCGGAACAGGTGTCGGCGCCTGTTCACGCATCCGCTGAATCCACCGCGACCGCAGCGCAGGCCCCCGCGACTCTTCGCTCAACACAAGTGCCCGCCGAATCTGCGGCGAAGCCCCTCTCAGTCTCGCCTGCAGCCTCCGGACTCATCGCGCCGGCTGCGGCGCTGCCTCACGCATTCTCCGCACCTTCAGCGCAGATTCCTTCGGACTCACGCTCCGCTGCCGACTCCATCGCGCCCGCTGAACGGGAGCATGAGGCTCACCGCGCCCCCACTGCACCTACAACGCAGTCGCCCACGGCCACGCAGGCAGCTGATGAGTCGACTGCATCCGTGGCACAGGTGGTTACGGCTCCGCCCTCATCCGTCGGCATCGCCGACGATGCTTCGACTGAGACGCCTGCGGTTTCTCGCGCATCTGCATCTGTGGCTCAGGTGGTTGCGGCTCCGCCCTCATCCGTCGGCATCGCCGAAGATGCTTCGCTTGAGACGCCTGCGGTTTCTCGCGCATCTGCATCTGTGGCTCAGGTGGTTGCGGCTCTGCCCTCATCCATCGGCATCGCCGACGATGCTTCGACTGAGACGCCTGCGGTTTCTCGCTCATTCGATGAGGCGGCCGCATCTGTGGTGCAGGTGCTTGCGGCTCCGCCCTCATCTGCTGGCAGCCCCGAAGGCGCTTCGTCTGAGGCGTCTGCGATTTCTCGCTCATCCGACGAGTCGGCTGCATCTGTGGTGCAGGTGGTTGCGGCGCCGCCCTCATCCGTTGGCAGCGCCGAAGACGCTTCGACTGAGACACCTTCGGCTTCTCGCTCAGCCGATGAGTCGGCCGCATCTGCGGCGCAGGTGGTTGCGTCTAGCGATTCATCCATCAACTCCACCATCGCTGCGGCACAGACTCCTGCGATTTCTCACGCATCCGCTGAGTCCTCCGCATCTGGCACACAGGTCGGTCAATCCGCTGAAGCACAAGCGCCAGCGGTTCCTCACGCACCCGCTGGACCCAACGAGACCGCGACACACGTTGCCGCGACAACGCAAGCAACTACTGAGTCCACTGCGGCTGCGGCAGAGGCGGTTGTAATTCCTCGCTCATTCGTCGGTTCCGCCGAAGATGCTGCACAGGCGCCCGCGACAACGCAGGCCTCCACGGAGGCCACGACGCCCGCGGCACAGGCGCCCGCGACAACGCAGGCCACCGCACCCACGGCACAAGATCCCACGACAGCGCAGGCCTCCACTGAGGCCGCCGCGTCCACGACAAAGGCGCCTGCGACAGCTCAGGCTTCCACTGAGACCGCCGCGTCCGAGGCACAGGCGCCTGCGACAGCGCAGGTTACCACCGGGGCCGCCGCGTCCACGGCACAAGTTCCCGCGACGACGCCTGCATCCACCGGGGCCGCCGCGTCCACGGCACAAGTTCCCGCGACGACGCCTGCATCCACCGGGGCCGCCGCCGCATCCACGGCACAAGCTCCCGCGACAACGCAGGCATCCACTGGGACCGCCGCACCTGCAGCACAATCTCCCGCGACAACTCAGGCCACCGAGTCCGCAGGACAAGCTCCCGCGACAACACAGCCCTCTACTGAGGCCGCCGCGCCTGCGGCACAAGCTCCCGCGACAACGCAGGTGACTGCGTCCGCACCACAGGCACTCACGACAGCGCAGGCCTCCACTGAGGCCGCCGCGCCTGCGGCACAGGCTCCCGCGACAACACAGGCCTCCACTGGGGCCGCCGCGCCTGCGGCACAGGCTCCCGCGACAACACAGGCCTCCACTGGGGCCGCCGCGTCCGAGGAACAAGCTCCCGCGACAACTCAGTCCTCCACTGAGGTCGCCGCGTCCACGGCACAGGCTCCCGCGACAACGCAGGCATCCACTGGGGCCGCCGCGTCCGAGGCACAAGCTCCCGCGACAACTCAGTCCTCCACCGGGGCCACAACGTCCGCGGCACAAGTTCCCGCGACAACGCCTGCATCCACCGCATCCGCGGCACAGGCCCCCGCGACAACACCATCCTCCACTGCGGCCACCACACCTCCGGTGCAGGCCCCCGCCACCTCGCGCCCCTCACCCGACCCCACCGAGCCCGCGAGCCCACCGACCGACACGGACTCCGCACGGAACCGTCGCCGCGCCATCCTCGACGTCTCCGTCGCCTCGCCGTCTCCCACCGTTCCCGAAGTGGTGCTGGGCATCGACCTGGGCACCTCCCACGCCCGCGTCGCCGTCTTCCACGAAGGCACTGCCCAGCTCATCCCACTCCCCGGCACCGACGAGACCGAACTTCCCGCCCTCGTCGCGGTCGACGGTCAGGACGAACTGCTCGTCGGCGCGGCCGCCCAGGTCGAATCCCTGCGCGCCCCTCGCCGTGCGGCCCCGGGCCTCATGCGCTTGCTCGGCCTCCGCGCACGCTCCCCCCGCCTGCGCAACCTCGCCCCTCAGCTCCCCTTCCCCGTCGCCGCCGACCCGAGCGGCGATGCAGCAGTGGAGCTCGGCGGCCGGCTCGTCGCCCCCACCCTCTTCACCGCCCTCCTCCTGCGCGAGCTGAAGCACGCCGCCACCACATTCGTCGGCCGGAAGGCCACTCGCGCCGTCATCTGCGCCCCCACTCACTTCACCGACCGGCAACGCGCCGCCCTCCGTGACGCGGCCACCATGGCCGGGCTCGATGCCCAGCGCATCCTCACCGCCCCCGCCGCCGCGGCCCTCGCGCATGGCCACGGCCGGAGCATGGCGCGCAAGCGGGTCCTCGTCGTGGACCTCGGCGGTGGTGGGCTCGGCGTGTGCGTGGTCCAGGTGACGGGCGACGACCTCGAGGTCATCACCACCGGCGGAGACCCACTGGTCGGCGGCCTCGACTTCGACGCCCGCATCGCCGAGGCCCTCGCCAGCGACCTCGCCGAACAAGGCATCCCCCGCCCTACCCACTCCCTCGACTGGGCCCCGCTGCGCACCGCCGCCGAGTCCGCCAAGGTCGCCCTCTCCGAGCGCCAGCACGCCGACATCTCCCTGTCCTCGGGCACCGTGCCGCCCTTGAGCCGCGAGCGACTCGAAGCCCTCACCGCGGACCTCGCCCAACGCGTGACGTCCGTCGTGCGCGAGGTCCTCGACTCCAACGCACTCTCCCCTCAGGGCCTCGACGCCGTGCTCCTCGTGGGCGGCCAGGGACGAACCCCGCTCGTCCGCCGCCGCCTGGAAGAGAGCCTCGGAGTCCCCGTCCGCGACGACGTCGACGCCCGAGGCGCCGCGGCCCTCGGTGCCGCCCTGCTCGGCCACGGCCTCCTCCTCGCCGAGAGCGGCAAGCCCGCCGCCTCCGTCTCCGAGGTCCTCACCGCCCCCATCGGTGTCGCCGAGCGCGGAGGCACCCTGCGCCGGGTCCTCGAGCGCACCACCCGCCTGCCCGCGGGCAAGACGCTCGTCCTCCCCACCACTCCAGGCCCGCTGGAGCTCGCCCTCTTCCAAGGCGCCTCCCCGCTCGCCGCGGAGAACGAGTACCTGGGACGCCTCTCCCTCAACGTGGAGCGCGCGGGCGAAGTCGAGCTGCACTTCGCGCTCTCCGCCGACGGCACCCTGTCCCTGGAAGCCACCCTGCCCGGCGTCCGCCGCCAGCCCGTCTCCCTCTCCCTGGAGGACCTGGACGACGCGGCACGCGAGGCGCTCGTCGCCCGCTCGCCGCTCCAAGGCGAACCCGAGGCTCGCCCCAGTGGGCTGCTGTCCGGATTGAAGAAGCTCTTCGGTCGCCGCTGAGCGCTTCTCCGGCCGGCTTCTCGCGGGCCTTCCGAACCACCGCCACCCCAGTGGCCCCTCTCTGTAGCCAACTCAACGGATGCCCACCTTTCCGCTGACCCAAACTGCGGGGAGGGATGCGATGCGACGATTGATGGTGGGAGGAGTTGCCGCTGCGGCGTTGGGACTGGCCACTCCTGCAGCAGCCGCCGTGGAAGCGCAGAACGTCGCCAAGGGACTCGGCGTCAGACAGGACCCGGCCTTCGGCTTCGACTTCCACCTGGGCATGGGCAGCCTGACGGGCTCGCTCGGTGACGACGTCGGCCTGGGCTGGCTCGTGGGCTTCAACGCCGTGACGATGCCCTGGAAGTATGTGGGCCTGGAGGTCGGCTATGAGCTGGAACGTCTGCCCATCAAGGCCAGCCGCGTCGGCGACGAGGGCGAGGCCCTGTGGCGCAACAACCTGGGCCTCCTCGTGAAGGCCGGGCCGCTCATCCAGGACAAGTGGCGGCCCTACATCGGCACCGGCTTCGGCGTCAGCTACTTCAACCCGTCCGACGGCGCCGACCACGTCTACGACAGCGACTGGACCACCGAAATCCCCATCATCGTCGGCGCCGAGTACCGCCTCGGCTACTTCTACGCGGGCATCCGAGGCTCCTACAGCTTCATCGGCGGCGAGGACATCGTGGACCGTCCCGGCACGACGGAGAACGCCCACGGCGGTCTCCTCAACGCCACGCTCACGCTGGGCGCCCGCTTCTAGCGCGCCCCGACGTCACACCGTCGCCAGACGCAGCACCGTCTCGGGGCGTGGGTCCTTCGCCCACGCCTCGAGCAACACCGCCGCCGGAGAGCGCTTCGACGCCGCCACTTCCGCCAGCGGGTCCAACAGCGGCGCGTCCGCGGCATCCAGCCGCTGCAGGCCCCGCCGTGCAATCCCCACCATCTCCTCCGCCAACCGGTACAGCTCCTGGGAGCCCAGCCGCCCCTCCAGCCCCTCGCGGCGCGCGGTGTCGTGGAAGGCCAGGTGCTCGGCGTACGTGAGCTTCGGCAGGAGCTTCTCCGCCTCGTCCAGCGCGGTGGTGTCGTAGAGGATGCCTCGCCACAGCGCCGCCAGCGCGCCCGTCATCCCCGCGGTGCCGCAGTCCGCGCCACGCACCTCCAGGACCTTCTTCAGCCGCACCTCGGGGAAGAGCGTGGACAGGTGGTCCGTCCAGTCGTCCATGTCCGCGGGCTGTCCCTCGAACCCGTCGCTCAGGAGCTGCCGGAACGTGAGCTTCGGGTGCAGGTACTGCCCGTTGCGACGCAGGAAGAGCAGCGGCGCATCCATCGCCCACTCGACATAGGCGCGGTACGAGAACGAACCATCGAAGAACGCGGGCAGGTACCCACAGCGCGTCGGGTCCACCTCGTCCCAGACGCGGTTGCGGAAGGACATGTAGCCGGAGGGCTTGCCCTCCACCAACGGGCTGTTGGCGTACAGCGCGTTCATGAGGGGCGCCAGCCGCGCCACCACCACCGTCTTCCGGACGCAGTCCGCCTCATCCGTCCAGTCGAGCGACACCTGCCCCGTGGCCGTCATCAACATCATGTTGAGCGCCAGCCGACCGCGCTCCGGCAGGGTGCGCCGCATCACCAGGTAGCGCGTCTTGGGCATCCACGGCATCGACGCCGTCGACCCCGTGAGGCGGTACCCCAGCGTCACCAGCCGCAGCCCCAACTCCCCCGCCGCCGCCTTCACCTGCGCCAGGTGCGCCAGGTTCTCCGCATGGGCCTCGCGGGCCGTGACGAAGGGACTGCCGGACAGCTCGAACTGTCCACCCGGCTCCAGGGAGATGGTCGCCGCGCCCTGCGCCTGCTGGAGCGCGATGATGGGGGACTCGGGCGTCTCCCGGAACGGGACGTAGCCGTCCGGGGCCAGCCGGCTCAACAGCGCCCCCACCCCCGACGCCCCCTCATAGGGAACGGGCGAGTCGCCGCCGACCGGAAACAGGAGCTTTTCGTGCTCCAGGCCCAGGCGCAGTGCGCCATGAGGCTTCTCGGCGGACCGGAAACCCGTCACCAGCATGTCGACGGAGGTGATGGGTTCGGAAGCAGCTCGCTTGAGGTCGAGGGACATGTGCGCGCCCTATATAACGGGGACCTCCGGACCCGCTTTCGATTTGCGCACCGCGCCCGCCATGAGCCCCACCTCTCCCGTCCCCACCCTCTCCCCCCAGGCCCGCCTGTCCGATTTCTTCCAGGGACTGGGACTGCTTGGCCGAGCCTCCGGCCTCATCTTCCGCTCCCGCCGGCTCTTCGTCCTGTCCGCCCTGTGCGCCGCGGTCACCGCCGTCGCCCTGGTGGGCCTGGCCTGGCTCCTGTGGAACCACGCCCCGCGCCTGCTGGGCTCACTCTGGACCCTCCCCGACTCCTGGTACGGCCGAGGCGCCTGGTACACCCTCCTGGTCCTCACCTCGCTCGTGCTCTGGGTGGTGGGGGCCAACATCGTCCCCCCGCTGCTCCTGGCCCCCCTCCAGGACCCCATCTCCGAGGTCACCGAGTCCCTCTGCGGAGGCGGCGAAGGCCCGCCCTTCAGCCTCGCGGGCTTCATGCGGGGCATCGTCACGGGCGTGGCGCACACCCTGGCCCGGCTCTTCTTCCTCGTCGCCGGGCTGACGCTCTTGTTGCCCCTGCATCTGATTCCCGGGGTGGGGAGCGTCTTGTGGACGGTGCTCGGCGGCCTGTGGACCATGACCTGGATGGCGGGCGAGTTCCTGGCCGCGCCCATGACACGGCACCTCTACCCCTTCGCCGAGGTGCGGCGGATGCTCCGTGAGCGCCGCGCCCTCTGCCTCGGCCTGGGGGCGGGCGTCTATGTCCTCTTGTGGCTGCCCATCCTGAACACCTTCTTCCTCCCGGTGGCCATCGTCGCGGGCACCCTGCTCTACCGGGGCCTGCGCCAGGCGGGCGTCCTCCCCCCGCCGCCCAGCGGCCAGGCAGGGGGCGGTGCCCTGAAATAAACGCCGCCACCGACTGTCGGTCCCACCTGGACGGGAACGCAGTGCCCACCAGGGACGTTCTGCCTCTTCAGCGGGGAGTCGACGCCTTGAAGCACCAGGAGGCCGTGATTAGGCTTGCCTGGCCGCTTCAATGCCCAGCTACCGTTTCAAAGGTTCGGATTTTCTAGGCATTTCACGCCACACCCCGGGGCGCTCCAACGCGCTCCAGCTTGGATGAATCACATGCCGCGTTTTCTCCGCCGCATCACCGCTGTTGCCGTGCTCCTCGGTGCCTGGGCACTCGTGGGCAGCCACCGCGCGCCGATTCCGCTGATGATGGGCGCTGCCGAGGCCGGGCAGGGACAGGGGACCTGGGACGGCAGCCTGCCCACCGCCAAGGGCGAGAAAGCTCCTCACGACCTCAACAGCCTTCGCGTGCTGACCAAGGTCATCCTCTACGTGAAGGAGAACTACGTCGACCCCAAGCGCATCAAGCCGAAGGAGATGATGATCTCCTCGCTGGAGTACGTGGAGAAGAGCGTCCCGGACGTCCTCGTCGACGGCAACGCGGAGACGGGCAAGCTGTCCGTCAACGTCAACGGCAAGACGCGGGAGTTCGACATCGGGCATGTCGACTCGCTGTGGAAGATGTCCTTCGCGCTCAAGGACGTGTTCGACTTCCTGTCGAAGAACATGCGTCCCATCGAGGACACGCGCGACATCGAGTACGCGGCGGTCAACGGCATGCTGTCCACGCTGGACCCGCACTCGGTGCTGCTGCGGCCGGAGCTGTACCGGGAGATGAAGCTGTCCACCAAGGGCGAGTTCGGTGGCCTGGGCTTCGTCATCCAGATGCGCGAGGGCAACCTCACCGTCGTCAAGGTGCTGCCCAAGACGCCCGCGCACCGCGCCGGCATCCAGAAGGATGACCGCATCAAGAAGATTGGCGAGGAGTCCACCGTCAACATGGACCTCAACGAGGCCGTGTCCAAGCTGCGCGGCCCGGTGGACAGCCGCATCACGATTACGGTGGAGCGCGACGGCTGGGACAAGCCCCGCGTGATGACGCTGGCGCGCGCGATGATCTCCATCGAGAGCGTGCAGCACAAGATGCTCGCCGGGAACGTGGGCTACATCCGCCTGAAGAACTTCCAGGGCAACACCACGCGAGACCTGGAGGCGGGGCTGAGCGAGCTGCGCAAGCAGGCCGACGCCAAGGGCGGCTTCAAGGGCCTGGTGCTGGACCTGCGCGGCAACCCGGGCGGTCTGCTCGAGCAGGCCATCCAGGTGTCCGACACGTTCCTGTCCAACGGCACCATCGTCGCGACGGTGGGCCTGTCGGACAAGCTGCGGGAGGAGAAGCGCGCGCGCCCCACGGAGGGCGAGGACGCGTACCCCATCGCGGTGCTGGTCAACGCAGGCAGCGCCTCCGCGTCGGAAATCGTGGCGGGCGCGCTGAAGAACCTCAACCGAGCGGTCATCATCGGCCGGCAGACGTTCGGCAAGGGCAGCGTGCAGGTGCTGTACGACTTCCCGGATGACAGCGCGCTGAAGCTGACCATCGCCAAGTACCTGACGCCCGGTGACGTCTCCATCCAGGAGGTCGGCATCGTCCCGGACATCCAGCTGGTGCCCACGCGGGTCACCGACGAGCGCGTGGACGTGTTCGCGTCGCGCCGCTCCATGGGTGAGGCGGACCTGGACCAGCACTTCGGCAACCCGGACTCGGCCACCGTCGCGAAGAAGCGCGAGGACGTGCTGGACCGCGAGAAGCCGCGCGAGAGCCTCAAGTACCTGAAGGTCGACCCCAAGCAGCAGGAGAAGCTGGCCACCGCCGCCAAGGAGGAGCCCAAGACGGCGCCGAAGACGGCGGCGACGGAGAAGCACCCCGAGCAGAAGAAGCATGGGGAGAACGACCCGCTGCTCGACACGGCGGGCCAGGGCGAGGACCTGGACGACCAGCTCGACGCGGAGTCGCAGGACGAAATCAAGGAGGACTTCGAGGTGCAGTTCGCGCGCGACTACGTGCTGCGCGCGCCGGCCAACACCCGTCAGCAGCAGCTGCAGCAGGGCAAGGGCTTCATCGAGCAGAAGCGCCGCGAGGAAGAGGCGCGCATCAACGCCGCCATCGCCGCGCTGGGCGTGGACTGGAGCCCGGGCCCGACGCCCAAGAGCGTGCAGCTGGCCGCGACGCTCTCGCCTTCTCCGGACGCGAAGATTGCCGCCGGCGACATGCTGGAGATGGTGGTGACGGCGGAGAACAAGGGCACCGAGCCGCTCAAGCGCGTGCGCGCGTGGACGGAGAGCGACAACGCCTTCCTGGACCGCCGCGAGTTCCTCTTCGGTGCGCTGAACCCGGGTGAGAAGAAGTCGTGGAAGGTGAAGGTGCGGCTGCCCAAGGACCTGACCAGCCGCCGCGACGACGTGACGGTGCGCTTCTTCGACGACCACGGCGCGCTGCCGGAGACGCGGGTGGCGGAGCTGAACTTCGTGGAGCTGCCGCGCCCGTCCTTCGCGTTCAACTGGCAGGTCATCGACGACTGCGCCACGTGCAACAGCGACGGCGTGGTGCAGCGGGGCGAGTCCGTGGCGGTGATGCTCGACGTGACGAACGTGGGCACCGGCGTCGCGCTGGACTCCTTCACCCAAATCAAGAATGGCGGCGACGCGAACATCTTCATCGAGAAGGGCCGCTTCAAGCTGGGCGAGCTCAAGCCGGGCGAGACGAAGACGGCGCGGTTCCAGGTGGAGGTGAAGAAGGGCTACAAGGGCGACACCTTCCCGCTGAAGCTGGCCATCATCGACGAGCCGCTGGAGGAGTTCGTCATGGAGAAGATGGAGCTGCCGGTGACGGACGCCGGGGTGGCGACGCTGGACGCGAAGAAGGGCCAGGTCCGCCTGTCGGAGAAGACGGAGCTCCTGGGCTCGCCGGTGGCGGAAGGCCGTCCGGTGGCTCGGGTGAACGCGGCCTCCGCGGTGCTTCCGGTGGAGGCGGCGAACAAGGGCTTCTACCGCGTGGAGATGGAGAAGGGCCGCTTCGCCTTCGTGCGCGCGCAGGATGCGCGTGAGGTGAAGTCGGGCAAGGCCGCCGCGCCGAAGCTGGCGCTGACGACCACCCGCCGTCCTCCGGACATCCGGCTGGAGGTGGACCCGTCCGCGGGAGGCCTGGTTGCCAACGGGGACAAGTTCACCCTGTCCGGCGTGGTGGCGGACCCCAACGGCCTGTTGGACGTCTACGTGCTGGTGAATGACCAGAAGGTCTTCTTCAAGGGCGTGGACCCCAAGGGCGGCGAGCCCAACACGTTGAAGTTCTCCACCGAGTTCGCGCTGAAGGAGGGCAACAACAACGTGCTGGTGGTGGCCCGCGAGAGCACCGACTTCGCCAGCCGCCGCACGCTGGTCATCCGCCGCCGCCCGGCGGAGGTGGCGCAGAAGGTCTCCAGCCCGGTGCCTGGCGGGACGAAGCCCCAGGCGCAATAAGCGCGGTTTTCAACCCACCGCCGAATCCGGGCGGTCCGTCCGACGGGGTTCCTCAGGGAGCCCCTCGGGGGGACCGCCCGTTTTGTTGACGCTCCTTGCAGGCAGGCGTTAGCGTCCGACGCCGTGGGGTGCCCCCGGCCGGTGGGTTCCCGGGAGGCGGTGACTCGAATGCGGACGTTCAGTCGGTGGTTCGCCCTGGCGGTGAGTGTCTCTGGAGCGACCGCGTACGCGGACGACAATGACCTGCGCATCGCCGACTTCGGGAACCCCAAGGCCAGCACCACGGGCGGGTCCACGAACTTCGCCGCCAACGCGGACTTCCAAGCCTTCGCCCGGGTCATGGGCGCCGCCATCACCTCGGCGAACCTGATGCCCCCGGAGACGACGGGGCACTCCGCCTGGGCCATCAACGCGGAGTTGTCCGTGGTGTCCCTGCCGGACAGCGTGCGCATCCCCACGGAGAATCCGGACCAGCCCTCCACGGTGCTCATCCCGTCCGTGCACGTGCGCAAGGGCCTGCCCTTCTCGCTGGAGCTCGGCGGGCGCGTGGGCTGGGTGGAGAAGAGCAGCCAGGTGGTGGCCACCGGCGAGGTGAAGTGGGCCGCCAACGAAGGCTTCACGTGGCTGCCGGACGTGGGCGTGCGCGGACACGTGACGAAGCTGTTCGGCGCTCGCGACTTGAACCTGACGGTGCTGGGCCTGGACATCGGCGTCGGCAAGCAGTTCCCGCTGGGCGGCATGGTGACGCTGACGCCCTACGGCGGCCTGGACCTGGGCTTCGTCGGCGCCACCACGAGCCGCCTCGATTTCAACCCGTCGCGCAGCTACGAGGACTCCACCGCGAACAACTCGCGCGCGGCGCTGGAGGACACGGGCAGCTACAAGAAGGTGTCCTTCGGCGACAACATGAACCAGCGCCTCTATGGCGGCGTGCGGTTCATCGGCGGCGTGCTGCAACTGGGCGCGGAGCTGTCGCTGACGCGCACCGGCAGCGTCGACACGCCTCGCGCGGACAATCCCAACGCGGTGGAGGACCGGGGCCTGCCCGCGGTGTTCGCCGTCAGCACGACGCTCGGCCTGGACTTCTGAGGTCGGGTGTTCAGGCCACGGCGCGCAGGGAGTCTCGCATCGCGCCGGGCCTGTTGGTGATGAGGTAGCTGACGCCCATCCGCTCGAGCTCTCGGGCTCGCGAGGCGTCATCCACCGTCCATGTCGCCACTCGTAGCCCCGCGGCGCGCCATGCGGCGATGCGCTCCGGGGTGCAGTCCCCGTGGAAGGGATGCACCGAGTGGGACGAGACGAGCGGGCTCACCGCGTAGGCCTGGACACTCCAGCGCCGGTCCGGGTCGATGAGGTAGCCCCGGCGCAGCTCGGGTGCGGCGGCGAGCAGCCGGAAGAGGCACATCGGGTTGAAGCTGGAGACGACGACACGCTCGGACACGCCCCGGCGCCGGACCAGGTCCGCGACCTTCTGGGCGAGGCCGTCGTCGTCGAAGCGCTCGCACTTGAGCTCGATGTTGATGATGAACTGCGGCGGGAGGGCCTCCAGCACTTCCTCCAGCAGGGGGATTCGCGCCGGGGCGAAGCCGAGCGGCGTGCCCACGTCGGCCTGGCGCAGCTTCCACCAGGGTGTGGCGCGCACCTCCCAGGGCAGGCCCGCGAGCCGCTCCAGTCGCTCATCGTGGCAGACCACCACCTCGCCCGAGCCGCACACCATGGCGTCCAGCTCCACACCGTCGGCGCCCTGACGGGCGGCCTCGGCGAAGGCTTCCAGGGTGTTCTCGGGGGCGTCGGCGGAGGCGCCTCGGTGGGCGAGCAGGAGCATGGGGCCCAGTGTGCGCCGAAGGAGGCCTCTCGCGCAGCAGAAGTGCGGGCAGGCGTCCACGGGTAGACGCGCGGCTTGCCTCCCCCGCCCCTTTGCTGCACTGTGCCCTCATCATGCTGGGCCTTGGCATCGGAGAAATCATCGTCCTCGGCTTCATCCTGCTGGTGGTCTTCTCGGCCGCCCGGATGGGCCAGCTTGGCAACGCGGTGGGCAAGTTCGTCTACTCGTTCCGCAAGGCCTCCAAGGGCGAGGACCTGGTCGACGCCAAGTCGCTGACGCACCCGCGCCGAGGCTCCACCGACGCCGAGTACAGCGAGCCCGAGTCACCGCGCCGTCGCTAACCCGCTCCGCGCCCCTCAATCCACGTCGAGGTGTTCGCCGAGCTCGGGCGCCTGCCGTGGGCCCCGCACCGCGTCGGGTACTTCCGCCAACAATCGCTCTGCCTGCGCCCGCAGGGACGCGTGCACGGACTTGTCCGAGACGAGCTCGCGCAGGTCCGCGGTGTTGAGCAGGGGGACGATTTTCGCACCCACGTCCGGCGGCAGGTACGGGTTGAAGGCGAGCGCACGGCGCACGGCGTGGCGCACGGACCAGCGGGCGGAGCGCCAGATTTCCAGCAGCGGCTCCGGACGCGCGGGGCGGCGGGCGGCGATGCGCACGACCAGGTCCTCGGTGAGCCGAGGATTGATGAGGACGTTGCGCAGCACGGAGGGGTTGCTGACGGTGGCCAGCCTCGACAGGGTGTCCGGGTCCCGGGTGAGGCGCGCCTGCTGCTTGAGGTGTCCCAGCGACTGGGAGAAGGCATGGGCGTCCGCGCGTGCGGCGGCGTCCGCGTTCATCTGGCGCTTCGCGGGGCCCTGGGCGAACAGGTCCGCCACCGTGTCCAGCGACTGCACATGCGCCAGCCGGCGCAGCGCATGGACGTGAGGGATGTGCTCGGACTCGCGCTGGAGCGCGGCCAGGAAGTCCGAGAGGACGCAGGCAGCGGGCTCCCAGCCCTGACGGGCCAGGGAGATGAGGTGGCCGACCAGCTCATTCGCGTCGAGCGGGTCTCCGCGCGAGAGCTCCCGTGCGGCGGCCTTGCGACGCACCTCCGCACCGCCTCCGAGCGCATGGAGGAATCGGGCGACGGTGCGTGCTTCCTCCAGCGTGGGCATGGCGGCTCACTCCGTGGGCGCGGCCTGGGCGGGAGCCCCGGACGGCGCGGGCGCGGGAGTCGGTTCCGAGGGCGCCGCCACGGGCTCCACCGTCACCTCCAGCCGGAAGGCCCCCAGGTCCGCGGGGTACTCCTGGAACACGAGGAGGAAGGGCGCACGGGCCCCCGGTGCCACGGAAGTGGCCGCGCCATCCAACCGCTGACGAAGGGCCTGCGCGGCCTCCGCGTTGCCCACGGCGTGGAGTTCCTCGGGAGTGGCGACGATGCCGGCGAGTCCCTCGGCGGAGCGCACGCGCTGGTCTCCGTCGAAGAGGGCACCTCGAACGCGGACCTGGGTCGCGGTGGAGGTGCGGTTCTCGACGTCGCCTCGGATGAAGAAGACGGGGCGGCCCGACTGCGTCTCATAGAGACCGTTGGACACGTCGAGCGCCACCAGTGACGTCGGCGTGGGGATGACGAGTGCGCGCAGCCGCTCGGGGGAGAGCACGGTGAGGTCGATGCGGCCTTCGCGCAGGTAGACGCGGCCCACGGCGCCCAGACCCACCACGAGCGCGGCGGCCACGACGAGGTTCAAGAGGAGCGCGGTCACCTTGCGCGCGCGGCTGGGCGGACGGGCCTGCGGAATGCCGACGTCTTCAGGACGCGCCGTGGGCTTGACCACGGAGACCGCGGGGGCCGCGGACAGGTCGGGAGAGAGGTCGACGACCTCGCGCTGTGCGCCTCCGGGGACACCGATGCGCCCCAACGAAACGCCGAGGCCCTGGCCATCGTCCACGGGAGGAACGTCATCCAGGAGAGACCGCGTCGAGTGCGCCTGAGGCTCGTCGAACCCGAGGCCCTCCGGGGAGGAGTGGCCGAAGAGCTCCGCGCGACCGGACTCACTGGGCTGGACGCCCGCGTGCTCGCCGAAGGCATCACTGTCCGAGGAGAGGTCGAACAAGTCTCCCGCGCTTGAAGCAGGCGCTGGGGACGGAGCCGCCGATGGAGGCCGGCCTGGCACGGTCGCATCACTGAGGTCGAGCGAGGCGAACGGGTCCTCTCCGCCAAGAACAGCGGGGGGCGGCGTCCCCGTGAGCGAGGCGAAGAGGTCTTCGCCTCCTCCTGGAGCGGCCGAGGGCGAAGCACGCCCCTGCGGCGTGGAGCTGCCAGCCAAGGGGGCTCCGCCGCTCGGAGTGGCCGAACGAGGAGCACGCCCCTGCGCCGCTGCGCCTCCGACCCCAGCAAAGGGACCCTCACCACCTGGAGCGGAAGTACCTGGACGACGTCCTTGAGCCGCCGCGCCTCCGACCCCGCCGAAGGGCCCCTCACCACCTGGAGCCGCAGTCCCTGATGGCCGGCTCTGCGCCGCTGCGCCTCCGACCCCGGCGAAGGAACTCTCACCCCCAGGAGCCGCAGTCCCTGGACGGCGGCCCTGCGCCGCTGCGCCTCCGCCCCCAGCAACGGAACCCTCACCACCTGGAGCCGCAGTCCCTGAAGGCCGGCTCTGCGCCGCTGCACTTCCGAGCGAGGCAAACGGGTCTGCCTTCCCAGAGGCAGCCGCGTGCGGAGGTCGCCCAGGCAGCGTCGCGTCCTCGAGCGAGGGGAATGCCGCCTCGCCAGCACTGCCTGAAGACGGAGGCCGTCCAGGCATCGTCGCATCGTCGAGAGAGGCGAAGAGGTCCCGGTCGGGAGCAGCCGCCTGGGGAGGAGGCCTCGGCGGCGTCGCACCGCCCGTGCCCGGAGCCCCGCGCCCCGGAGGGGGCATCCCACCAATTGAAGCGAACGGGTCCTCACCAGCGGGAGCCGCCGGACGAGGCGCGCGGCCCTGCGACGGAGCAGGTCCAAGTGCGGCGAAGAGGTCGTCTGCCGAGGGCGCCGCCGGCTGCGGCGGAGTTTTCGGCGGTGTCGCGCCTGCGGACTGCCCGGACGGTCCACCCGCCAGAGGCACCCGGGTGGGCGGCATCGCCTGAGGAGCTCGCACCTGCGCGACTCCCGGCGGAGCCCCTTGTGACGGACGCCCCGGCCCAGCGCCCTGCTTGGCGGCCCCAGCCCCCGACGCCATGAACGGTGGCGTTCCCGCGAACGTCGCGTCGTCTCCGCCCATGGACCCGAACGGGTCCGCGCTCGCCGAAGCGCCCCCCGACATCGCCGAATCGTCGATGTCGATGGACGAGAACGGGTCCTCCTCCGCGCCCGTCGGCACCGGCGGCGAGGACGAGAAAGGAGGCCGTCCCGTCACCGTCGCATCGTCGATGTCGATGGCCGCGAACGGGTCCGCATCCGGACTCGCGGGAACAGGAGGCCTCGCGCCGCCCCCCGCGACGGGCACAGTCGTCGGCCGACGAGCCGCGCTTCCCGGCGCCGCCACGGGAACCGGCAAGTCATCGAACGGGGTCGACGCTCCCCCCGGCACCGGGGCGTTGAGGAAATCCATGAACGGGTCATCGACCACCGACCCAGAGGGAGCCGTCCCCCTGCCCTGCTGAACCGCGGCGGGTGGCGGAGGCGGAGGCCGCCCTTGCGCCCCCGTCCCTCGAGGAGCGGCAACCCCTGGCGAGGGTGACCTGACGGGCGGGGCCAGCCCCGGCAGGGGCACCGCACCCGAGAGCGCTCCCGGAGCAGATTCCACCGGAGGGGGCACCGCACCGCCGTAGAGTCCCGCCGAGCCCTGGGCGGCTTCGGCCGCACCCGGCGCTTGAGGGGGCGGCAGCGGAATGGGCCCGACCCGGGTGGGCTCCCGGTAGACGCCGTCTTCCGTATCCAGCCCCCCATCCACACTGTTCCAGGGGGAGTCCGGCGGCACCGACGTCCGGGTGGCGGCGATTCCCTGCGCATAGAAGCCAGGGCGCGTGACCTCCACGCCCTGGGGGTCCGGGGCGACCCCGAATGCCGCGAAGGGGTCCACCTGCCCGCCCGAGGGGGGAGGCAAAGGCACACCGCCGTCTTCCCCGGCCGATTCACGGGTGACGCGGAACGTGTTCTGACATTTGGTGCAGCGGACTTTGACCCCCTTCTCGGTCACCTTCTCGTCGGGGATCTTGAATCGGGTCTGGCACCGCGCGCACTTGACGATCATTCAGCAGGCCTGGGGCGAAGGTGAGTATAGGGCCACCAGGCAGGTACGGCGAGCCGGGTTCACTCTGCTTGCTCGCCTCCAACCCCAATGGTACGAGGTTCGCCCCTGCAAGACACAGGCATGGAAGCTGGCTTGGAGTCGAGCCCAAAAGGGGCGGAGAGACCGATGAGCGAGGCCGAGCAAGCAGGCGCTCCGAGCAAGGAGCCGAAGATCATCAAGCGGTACACGAACCGAAAGCTCTACGACACCGTCGAGAGCCGGTACGTCACCCTCGATGAAATCGCCGCGATGATCAAGGAGGGAACCGAAGTGCGGATTGTCGACAACCGCACGAAAGAGGACCTGACCTCCGTCACCCTCGCGCAAATCATCTTCGAAGAGGAGAAGAAGAAGAACCAGATGCCGCTGTCGGTGCTGCGGGAAATCATCCGCCACCCCGGCGAGTCCATCTCGGGCTTCATCCAGAAGGAAGTCACGCCGCGCGTCGCCTCCATCCGCGAGGAGGCCGAGTCCCGGCTCGACAAGCTCCTTCGCCGCGAGGACGCTCCCAAGCCGGCCACCCCCGAGTCCCCCGAGGAGCCGACCCAGCAGACCGCCGACGCCGGAGGCCTGTCCCCCGCCGACCTGCTCAAGGCCAGCCAGCGCGCGTTCGAGGACTGGCAGCGCAAGATTGACGAGCGCGTGAAGCACGTCGTCGAGAACCTCACCGGCAACCTCCCCGCCCTGGGCCGCGACATGCAGTCGCTCAACCAGCGGTTGGAGGAGCTGGAGAAGAAGCTCGAGCAGATGGAGCAGCAGAAGAAGGAGTAGCAGCTACTCCGCGCGCGACGCCCGCTTCCGCTTCCGGGGAGCGGGCTCGCCGTGAATCTCCTCGGCGATGGCGGCCAACATCTGGGCCCCTCTGCTGCGGGGTGCGTACTCGAAGATGGTCTTCCCGTGGCTCTGCGCCTCGTCCACCTTGACGTCGTAGCCCAGGGGCGTGGCGGCGAGTGAGCCGGGGAAGTACGCCTTCAGCCGCTCCAGGATGGCCGTGGCCAGCGCCGTCTTCCGGTAGAGCGTGGGCACCACCTTGGTGACGCTCAGGTCCGGACGCCCTTCGGCCTCGCCCACCTGCCGCACCGTGTCCGCCACCTCGGCGCACCCATCCAGCGCCAGGTACGTCAGCGCCACGGGCACCACCACCTCCGTCGCGGCCACCAGGATGTTGCGCGTGGTGAGCCCCATGGACGGCGGCGAGTCGAACACCACGGCGTCGTAGCCCGCCGCCTTCGCCGCCTCCAGCCGGTCCGCCAGGCGGTGAGACCTGCGCGCATCCGACGCCACCACCACGGGGAAGTCCGCCATCTCCTTGTACGAGGGCAGCACGTCCAGGCCCGGCACGGCGGACGGACGCACCACGTCCGCCAGGAGAACGGCGTCATCGGTCAGCAGGTGGAAGACGTTGCGAGGCAACGTGCGGACATCCAGGCCCAGCGCCTTGCTGGCATGTCCCTGGGTGTCCAGGTCCACCAGCAGCACGCGCAGGCCGCGCTCCCTGGCCAGCCACGCCGCGGTGTTGACCGCCAGCGTCGTCTTGCAGGTGCCGCCCTTCTCGTTGATGAAGGCGATGCGCCGCATGGCCCCGTGCTCCCGGCCGCGGGCCTACTTCTTCGCCGGCGACTTCTGCGACACCAGCGCGTCCACCTTGCTCTCCACGGACGCCAGGAGACGCTCCAGGTCATCCACCTTCGAGCGGAGCTGCTCCACGTCCGCGGTGGACGGCAGGTTCATCGCCGACAGGGCCGAGCGCAGGGCGCTGTCCAGCGTCCCCTTCGCCGCCAGCGAGCCCGACACCAGCGACTGCACCGCCGACACGAACTTCTCGTTCGACAGGAGCTGCTGCGCCAGCTTGCCGACGCGCTCCTCGCCCGTCTCCACGAGCTTCTTCATCACCGGGTTGTTCTTGAGCATGGGACTCTGGGCCTCGGCCGACCGGCCAGACGGGGCTGGCGGCACGTCGGGAAAAAGACGCCGCACTCTGCGAGGGGGCAACGCGACGTGTCAAGCAGGGCAACAGGCACAGGCCAAACGCGTTGACTCCTGGAGAGACGATTCCTACGGTTCAACGCTCGCTTATGGCAGGGCTTCTGGACAAGCGGTTGTGGGTCGTCTCCGGTAAGGGCGGCGTGGGTAAGAGCACGGTCTCCGCGGCCCTCGCTCTGCGCTCGGCGCGTGCGGGACGCAGGACGCTGGTGTGCGAGGTGAATACCCAGGAGCGCGTCAGCCGCTTCCTCGGCCACCCCGCCGCCGGCCCGGAGGTCACCCTCCTGGAGGAGAACCTCTGGGCGGTGGACGTGCGCCCCCAGGAGGCCATGCGCGAGTACGGCCTCATGGTCCTGCGCTTCGAGACCCTCTACAAGACGGTCTTCGAGAACCGGCTGGTGCGCTACTTCCTGCGCTTCGTGCCGTCCCTCCAGGAGCTCGTCCTGCTGGGGAAGATCATGTACCACCTGCAGGAGACGCTCCCGGACGGGCGGCCTCGCTTCGACACCATCGTGTTGGACGCGCCGGCCACGGGACACGCCATCTCCTTCCTCAGCGTGCCGCAGGTGCTGGTGCAGACGGTGCCCCCGGGCCCCATGTCCCGCGAGGCGCAGAAGATGAGGGACCTGCTGGTGAACCCCTCCGTGACGGCGGCGGTGCTGGTGGCGCTGCCGGAGGAGATGCCGGTGAACGAGGCGCTGGAGCTGCACGCCGCGCTCAAGGACAAGGTGAACATCCGCACGCACGCGGCGGTGCTCAACCAGGCCATCTCCGAGCGCTTCACGGAAGCCGACCTGGAGGCGCTGGCGGACGAGCGCGAGCTGCACGACCTCGCGAAAGCACACCATGACCGCGAGGCGCTGACCGTCCTCGCGGGCACCAAGCTGGAGCGGAACCTTCACGTGCCCGTGTTCAACGTTCCCCGGTTGTTCCTCCCCGCCTTCGGGCGCGAGGCCATCGAGCAGGTCATGGGCCACCTCGAAGCACTGGTGATGGGGGAGCGGTGAGCACCACGGCCTTGGGTCCCGCGCTCACGAAGAAGCGCGTCCTCATCTGCGTCGGCTCCGGCGGCGTGGGAAAGACGACGGTGGCCGCCACGCTGGCGCTGCGCGCGGCGGTGGATGGCCGCTCCAGCCTGGTGTGCACCATCGACCCCGCGAAGCGCCTGGCGAACTCACTGGGCCTGTCCGCGCTGGGCAACGCGGAGACGCAGGTGCCCGCCTCCGCGCTGGAGCCGCTGGGCGTGACGGCCCGCGCGCGACTCCACGCGATGATGCTGGACATGAAGCAGACGTGGGATGACCTCATCACCCGCGTCGCTCCGCCCGAGCAGCGCGAGAAGATTCTCGCCAACCGCTTCTATCAGTCGCTCTCCACGGCCCTGGCCGGCAGCCAGGAGTACATCGCCATGGAGAAGGTGTGGGAGCTGCGCCGCAAGGGCCAGTACGAGCTCGTCGTGCTGGACACGCCCCCCACCGCGCACGCGCTGGACTTCCTGGACGCGCCCAACCGCGTGCTGGACTTCCTGGACAACGAAGCGGCGAAGTGGCTGCTGGCCCCGGCGCTGAAGGCGGGCAAGTTCGGCCTGTCGCTGTTCAACCGCAGCGGCTACGTGCTGCGCGCGCTGTCCAAGTTCACCGGCACGGAGATGCTGCAGGAGCTCTCCAGCTTCATGCTCGCGCTGTCGGGCATGAACGAGGGCTTCCGCGAGCGGGCCCGCGGCGTGCGCGCGCTGCTCGAGGACAGCACCACGGGCTTCGTGCTGGTGACCAGTCCCCACTCCGAGCGCATGGACGAGGCCATCCACTTCAACACCCTGTTGCGGCAGCACCGCATGGAGGTGGTGGCGCTGGTGGTCAACCGCGTCCACCCCATGCCCACCGAGGCCATGTGGCAGGCCGCGTCCACGCTGACGCCCACCCGCCGCGCGAAGGTGGAGGAGACGCTGCGCGAGCTGCGGATTCTCGCCGAGCAGGACCGGCGCGGCATCGCCCAGTTGCAGACCGCGTGCCCCGGCATCCCCCTCATCCAGGTGCCGCGCTTCGGCCTGGACGTGCACGACATCACCAGCCTGTGGCAGACGGGCCGCTTCCTCCTGGGGGATGACACTTTCTGACCGCGCCCTGCCCGCCCGGCAGGTGTCCAGCCAGAGCAGCGCCGAGACGGGGGACGGACTAGATTGGGCCCGCCCATCCAGTTGATGGGAACTCCGAGGGGCAGCCCATTGTCCGGAGGTTGCATTTCCAGGAGGGCGCATTCCGTGGCGGAGAACATGCGGACGTACATGTCGGTGAGCCGATGGTGGTGGCTGGCGGTGCTGGGACTCGGGGTCGCCGGGTGTCGGACGACAGGCGCCGTTGCGGGGCAGGACTCGGCGACTTCGCCCGTGACGCAGGAAATCCAGTTCGACGCGGTGACGGTGACGGCGGACCTGGAGCTGGACAAGCTCAACGACGAGGAGCTCTTCGCCGAGGGGACATCCGCCTTCGCCGCCAACGACTTCAAGCAGGCCGCGCGCTACTTCGGGCGGCTGGCGGACTTCCACCCGCACAGCCAGCACCGGCGCCAGGCGCTCTACAACGCGGGGCTTGCCCACCAGCGGCTCAAGGAGTGGGAGGAGGCCTGGCACCGCTTCTCCGAGCTGTCGGACCCGGCCAAGGGCCAGGGGGATGCCCTGGACGCGGCGTTCCGCGTGGCGGAGACGCAGTACCACCTGGAGCGCTACGACGAGGCCATCTCGCTGCTGACCACCCTGGCCGAGCGCTCGGACCTCCCCCTCAACCGCCGCATCGAGGCGCGGGTGCAGCAGGGCATCTGCGAGCTGGAAGCGGGCCGAGCCGATGCCGCGGAGGCCACGCTGCGCAAGGCCATCTCCGCGTACGAGTCCCTTGGGGACAAGGACGAGGTGGACGACTACTTCCCCGCGCAGGCCCACTTCTTCGTGGGGGAGCTGTACAGGATGCACTACGACAACGTGCAGCTGGACCCCGCCAAGGGCGCCGACAAGCTCGCCGAGGACCTCAACTACAAGGCGGAGCTGCTGCTGTCCGCGCAGGGGCACTACCTGCGCTCCATCCGCGTGGGCAACGGCTACTGGGCCACGGCGGCGGGCTCGCAGATTGGGGCGCTCTACGAGGACCTCTACGCGAGGATGGTGAACTCGCCCGCGCCCGCGGAGCTCAACGCCGAGGAGGCCGTCGTCTACCGGCAGGAGCTGCGCAAGAAGATTCGGGTGCTGCTCACCAAGTCCATCAACATCTACGAGCGGACCCTGGAGACGGCCGAGCGCATCGGCTCGCAGAGCACCTTCGTGGACCGCACGCGGGAGAGCCTCGCCAAGGTGAAGGCGCTGCTGCTGGCCGACGCGGAGGGCGAGCCCGTGCCCACTCCACCGGCCACGGAAGAGGACCCTCACTCCTGAGCGAGTCCAGGGCCCGGGGCTGACTGGGCAGCCAGGGGCTTCGCGGCGTAGCCTGGGGCTTCCCCATGGAGCCCCTCTTCACGCCCGAGCAACTGGCGGAGATTCACGCGTACCACCTGCCGTACTACGTCCGCGCGGCGGTGGACCCTTTCGCGAAGGTGCTCCTGCTGGCCTTGCTGCTGGGGGTGCTCGTCCGGCCCTTCTTCCGCATGGCGACATCGGTCGCCGGAGGGCTGGAGCGAGGGCTGGGCTTCCTTCGCACCGCGCCCGTGAGCCGTGCCTTCTTTCAAGCCATGGACCGGCTGTGGGGCGAAGCGGGCTGGGGCGCGGCCGTCATCTTCGCGTTGATGACGGACCTGTTCGTCAAGCTCATCTACGCACCCGTGGATGTCTGGTTCGCGTACACGCTGGAACACCGGCACGGCATGTCCAACTACACGCCCGCCGCTTTCGCGTGGGACCTGTTCAAGGGCCACTTGATGGGGGCGTTCGCCATCGCCGCGCTCGTGATTGGCATGTACGGGCTGGCTCGCCGCACGCGCCACTGGTGGTGGATTCTAGGGGTGCCCGTCGCGCTGCTGATGCTCGTCTCCGCCGCGCTGGACCCCTACCGGAGCCGGCTCTACTTCGAGCAAGAGCCACTGCCGCCGGGAGCACTGCGCACGCGAATCACAGAGCTGATGACCCAGGCGGACATTCCGTTCTCCGACGTGCTCGTCGAGAAGACCTCCGTCGCGTCACGCAGGCTCCAGGCGTACTTCGCGGGCCAGGGTCCCACGCGCACCATCGTGCTCAACGATGTCATCATCCAAGAACTGGGTGAGGAGGAGGTGCTCGCCGCCGTGGCCCATGAAGCGGGCCACATCCACGAGCCCAAGTGGCCCGGGCGTATCGCGTCTTCGCTTGCGCTGGTGGCGCTGCTCTTCGCCATCGACCGGCTCCTACGCAGAGCCTCCACACGGGGCTGGTTCGGGACCACCCGCTTCGCGGACATCCGGACCTTGCCGCTGCTGTCCCTCATCCTGTTCGTCGTCTCGCTCGTGGGAGGCCCCATCGCCGGGACGTTCTCGCGCGAGCGTGAGCGCGAAGCAGACCGCTTCGCCCTGCGACTGACACACGACACCGATGCGTTCCGCCGGATGCTCGTGAAGGCTGCTCGCGTCAACAAGATGGACCCGGAACCGCCGCGCTGGGTCGTCCTCAAGGGCATGAGCCATCCGCCCATCGCCGAACGGCTCGCCAGCTTGCCGACGCCCTGAATCAAAAAAGCGGCCGACAGGTGGGCTCCACCACTCCCTTCCCCTTTCACCTGAGCCCACCCGCCGACAGCCCGCCACCGAGACACTCCCCCGAGATCCGGCGGCGTTTGCAGCCATTCCCAGCGACTACGGCTGGGAGCACATCGTCAATGTTGTCGCCACGCCCCGGCGCCGCTGACGCCTTCCCTACCGCCAACTGACGGCGACCTTCGGTGCCGCAAGTCCGCCTGCACTGTCCCCACTAGCAAGCACGGCTGACACGCCCCGGACTCACGGTCCCTGCCCCTTTCACAGGGCCCTCTCGCCAAGGACCGTCGGCGCCCTCCCCCCAGCGAGTCCTCCTCCCGTCACCGAGCACCGACATCACATTCCTTCCCTCAGTTCCTGCGGGCGCGACCCAGCCCTCCACCACCAAGCACCACCGGCGCCCCTCGCTCCCATCCCCAGCGAGCCCTCCACCACCATCCCCATCACCGGGCGCCGACAGCCTCCCCAACCACCGCCAATCCACATCCACCGCCGGCGCCCCTCGCCCCCAACCCCAGCGAGTCCTTCACCACCATCCCCATCACCGGGCGCCGACAGCCTCTCCAACCACCACTCCCCCCGCATCCACTGCCAAGCCCCACCGGAGCCCCTCGCTCCCAACGCCAGCGAGTCCTCCACCACCATCCCCATCACCGGGCGCTGACAGCCCCCCAACCACCGCTCCACCGCCAGCGCCCCCACGCCCCCCACCACCATCGCCATCACCGGGCACCGACAGACTCCCCAGCCACCGCCAGCGCCCCCACGCCCCTCCACCACCATCCCCGTCACTGGGCGCCGACAGCCCCCCAACCACCGCTCCCCCCGCATCCACCGCCAGCGCCCCACCGGTGCCCCTCGCTCCCAACCCCAGCGAGCCCTTCCCCAACCTCCGCTCCGCCGCGAATCCACCGCCACTGCCCAACACCGCCGGCGCCCCTCGCCCCCAACCCCAGCGAGTCCTCCACCACCACCCCCATCACCAAGCGCCGGCGGCTCCCCCCACTCCCGCTACAACTGGTCCGAGTCCTCCTTCAGCTTCTCCACCGCCACCAACGTGATGGCCTTCACCAGCGCCCTCGCCCGCCGTCCCGCCGCGGTCTCTCCATGCGGGTCCACCTCCACCGCGTTGGAGAGGTCCGTGAAGCCCTGCCGCTCTCCCTTACGCAGGTACAGCTCCCCTCGATTCGCCAACGCCACCGGATGCGCCGCATCCCGCGCCAACGCCGCGCTGTACTCCGCGATGGCCTCCTCCAACCGCCCCAGCCGCTGGTACACGGTGCCCAGCGCCGCGTGTGCCCCCGCATCCCTCGGGTTCCCCGCCACCAATCCCTCGAAGAGGATGCGCGCCTCCTCCAGCCGCCCCGCCGCAGCCAGGTCACACCCCACCTGCGCGATGGCCTTCGCCTCCTCGAACGTCATCCCCTCCACCTCCGCCCAGGTCGACTCGCCCCGCGCGAACGACCGCATCCGCCGCACCACTCCGCTCTCCATCCGCACCCCCTCCATCGCCTCATGCTTGATGACGCGTCCCATGGTCCCTCTCACGCGTTGCGCAGGTTGGAGATGGCCGTCTTCGCCATCTCGTTGAACTTCGCGGACATGTTGCTCATCAGGTCGAACATCGACTTGCGCTTCTCCACGAGCCGCTGAAGCCGCAACTCCAACGCCCGCATGTCACCGTCGATCTTCGCCGCCGCCCTCTTGTCCGCATCCGTCGTCCCCAACACCGCGCGGTTCTCCCCCGCGCTCGCCATCTGGCCCATCACCTCCAGAATCTCGTCCTCCGTCTCGCTGGAGATGGCCCCCAAGATGGCCTGCACCTTGTCCTCGATGCTCATGCGCGGGTCGTCGATGAGGGCCCGCACGTTCGACCCCTTCTCCGTCGACGTGCTCGGCGTCTTCCCCCCGGACAGCGCGAGCTCCGCCGTCACGTCCCCCGGCCCGATGACGCCGTCACGACTCCCCTTCCCCGCCGCCATCTCCAACCGGTCGAAGTACTCAGGGTGGTCCTTGAAGAACTGGGCCGCGCGCTTCAGCGTCGACGACACCGCCGGATTCTCCAGCAGCGCCACCAGGTTCTCCCGCGACACGCGATCATCCTTCGCCCCCACCGCCGTATCGAACGTGCCCCAGTTGTCGCGAAGCACCTTCACCGCGTCGAGGTACTCACCGAAGTCCGGCTCCTTCGACGTGGGCAGCTTGCTCCCCTCCGTACCGCCAGGCCGCGGAGGCTGACCTCCCGTCGTCGGAGGACGTGTCCCCGGCGAAGCTCCCCCCGTCGTCGGAGGGCGCGTCCCCGGTGAAGTCCCCCCCGTCGAAGGAGGACGCGTCCCCCCCGTCGTCGGCGGCCGAGTCCCCGTCGTGGGCGGGCACGTCTCCGGCTCCGACTTCGGAGGCGTCCGAGGAGCCTCGGGCCTGCCGTAGCGCACGAACTCCTCGCGCACCCGCTTCAGCTCGGAGCGAATCCCCGACAGCTTGATGCGGTCGTCGTTGTGCAGCGCCCCCATGAACGAGAAGAGCTGAGACCCCAACCCGCTCGAGTCCACGCGCTCGAACAGCGCCGTGTTCTCCATCAGGAAGCGGGCCGCGCCACGAAGCTGGGGCGACAGGCTCGCGTCATTCGCCACGCGGCGCAGCTCCTCCTTCGACAGCGACCCCGACTTCTTCCCATCCGCCAGGTCCAGCTGGTCGAAGTTCGCCTCCAGGACCTTCAGCGCCGCCTCGTACTCCAACATCTTCGGGTCCAACGGACGGGCCCCTGCGGCCAACAGGGCCGCGGCCGACGACGCGTAACCCTCCGCCTGCCTCGCGAACGAGACCTTCCCCGCCGAGTACTCCGTCTTCGCGGGCGGGTTCTTCTTCAGCTCATCCGCCACCCCCACCGCGCCACTGGCCGCCAACAGCACGTTCCCCGTCGCCACCCCCTCCACCGTCTTGATGGAGTGGGAGATGAGGGGCGGCAGCCCCCGCGCGTCCCCCGCGCCGTCCGTGCCCACGCCCCCCGAGCCGTTCCCCGCCAGCAGGCTCGCCGCGCCCTTCAAGAAATCCACCATGCGACCTCCCACGCGGCGGATTGGAAGGTGTGCCGCGCGATGGGTCGTCCGGATTGCAGCGGGGATGCCGGAAGGGAGCGCGGGTGCCTCCCAAGCGAATTCCACCGGTTAGCAGGACTGACAACCACCGCATGTCCCCCACATTGGACCAGCGGTCCGCGATGGAGGATGCGGTTAAGGTGCCGGCCGTATGCGTACCCTGGGTTTGGACTTCGGAACCAAGACCATCGGGGTGGCCGTCTCGGATGGCCTGGGGCTCACCGCCCAGGGTGTCACCACCATCCGGCGCACCTCGCTGAAAGCGGACCTCGCCGCGCTCGCCGCGCTCGTACAAGAGTACGAGGCGGACCGCTTCGTCATCGGGCTGCCCCTCAACATGGATGGCTCGGAGGGCCCGCGCGCGGAGGCCTCGCGCAAGTTCGCGGACACCGTGACCCAGTCCCTGGGCATCCAGGTGGAGCTCGTGGACGAGCGCCTGTCCACCGTCGCCGCCACCCGCACCCTCCTGGAGGCGGACGTCAGCCGCGCCCGCCGCAAGGAGGTCATCGACCAGGTGGCCGCGCAGTTCATCCTCCAGGGCTGGCTGGACGCCCGCCGCCCCTCGGACACCGCCGCGTACCACGCGGACGACGACTACGACGACCCGGAGCCCTGAGGGCCCCGAGCCCCGCCCGCCCCCTACGGCCGGCGGCGATACACGTGCAGCGGCGCCGAGAAGCCCTCCAGCTCCTCGTAGGCCACGCCGTCCAGCGTCAGCGTGCGCCCCTCCAGCTTCACCCCAGGGTCCTTCACCAAGGCGCCCTGGTCGAAGCGCACCAACACCTCCGGCCGAGCCTCCGCCATCAGCTTCCGGAACGTGTCCCACCGCACGCGCGCGATGCGCTCCTCCGGCAGGCCCGAGAAGAACGCCACCTGGAGGTCCATGTAGCTGGGGTCGTCATCCAGGGCCAGGGAGCCGCCCTTCGCGGCCACCTCGGCCTTCACGAAGTCCGCCACCTGCATCACGGGCCGCGGATTCGTCGACGTGGGGCTCACGGGCCTGAGCGTGTCCTGGAACCGCCCGTCCGCGCGGAACGTGTAGAGGCCCACCGCCAGGGGCAGCACCACCGCGAGCACCGCCGTCACGCCCGCCAGCACCTTGCGAGCTCCCTCGCCCCGCGCGGCCATCAGCGCGCCGAAGCCCACCGCCACGAACACCGGCAACACCGACAGCTGCGTCACCGTGAAGCGCCCCAGCGGAACGAAGTTCGCCAGCACCGCCGCCCGGAACGTGAAGTACAGCGTGGGCAGCACCGCCGCCACCACCAGCCAGCGCGTGTCCGGCCGCTGCTTCCACGCCTTCACCATCCCCCACATCCCCAACAGCGCCACCCCCGGCGACAGCGTCAACAGCGCCACCCCGGGCCAGAAGAACAGCTGTTGCACCCGCCATCCGATGGCAAGACCCGACCCCGCCGACGACTGAACCCAGCCCCGGTGGAAGTCCTCCACCGCCTTCAGCGGGAAGAACGGGTCGCCGTGCATCAGCTCGTTGCCCTGCATCCACAGCAGGGGGAACGGCAGGCACGCCAGGCCAAAGCCCACCGCGCGCGTCACGGACGCCACCTTGTCCTTGCTGCTGAACAGCAACGCCACGCTCAGCAACGGGATGTACATCCACGCGTCGTAGCGCAGGGCACAGGCCAGGTTGAGCATCAGCGCCGCCTGGAACAGGGGCAGGAAGCGGTTCTCGTCCACCCCTTCCGCGTACAGCGCGAACGCCGCCAGCATGAAGAACAGGGACACCGCCTCGCTGCCGGCCGTGGTGGAGAACTGCAGGTGCATGCCCCACGCGGCGAAGGACAGGCCGGCCACCACGCCCGCGCGCCAGCCGAACAACCGCCGCGTCAGCGCGAACAACGGCACCACCGACAGCACGCCGAACAACAGGCTCACCGCGCGGCCCGCCACCTCCCTGTCCAGCACGGACAAGGCCGCGCCCACCAGGTACATGTGCAGGGGGCCGAACTGGTAGGCGCCGTCGCCGTACGCGGTGATGACGTGCGGCGCGCGCAGCCACCGCTCCGCCAGCTCCGTGCGCACCACCGCGTCGCCGTAGAGGTTCTCGTTGGCCACGAACACCAGCAGGCGCGGCAACAGGGCCACCACCAACAGCATCCCCACCAGCCAGCGCGTGCTCGGCTCGGGCGTGGGTGAAGGAACCGCCGCCAGGCTCGGCGTGGGGGACGATGGATGAGAGACGGAAGTAGGGGCGGTCGCCATGTCGCGCGGGAGGATACGCAGGGACGGCCCAAAGCCAAGCCGACGACCTGGAACTTCACCCTTAGCGAAGCCCGCGTCCGAACCTCACCCGGCTCGTGTCCGCTCGCACCACCGCGACACGACCGTGCGCAAGGCGGCGAATGTATCACCCTTCGGGCCGAGTCCGCTCGCCTGGCTGCCCCCGACATGTGGAGCGAACGGAGACGCCACCCCACAGCCACCAGACACTCCCGTCGTGTCCGGCACCTGGAAAAGCCTTCAGGCGTTCAATACCCCTCGCGTGGAGGGGGGGAGCCTCCCCCCGTGGAATCGCCGCCCTATAATCATCCGTGCCTCTTCACCCCGTGGAGGGGGCGCGCCGATGTGGCGTTCTGCCCCTGACACGAGCGTAACGCGCGGTCCCATTCCGCGGCGGGGTCCCGAATTGGCTGCAGGGCTGTCGTGCCTGGGACCTCGGCGGGATGGGTGTGGAATGGCAAACCAGCCCTCCAGGTTCACCATTCTGGCCCCCTAGGGCGCGAGTGTTTCGCACTCCTGGCGGGCCCCCGAGGGAGAGACATGAGGGACGCTGAGAAGGGTTCGTGGGTCTCCAAAATCGCCGCGCTCCAGGACGCGAAGACCTACGCGGAGCTCACCTGGGAGGGTTCCTTCGAGGACTATCTCGAAATCGTCCGGAAGAACCCCAAGGTGACGCGCACCGCCTTCCAGAGGATCTACGACATGATCCTCAGCCACGGGAAGACGGAGTACATCGACAACAAGAAGAAGCTCATCCGCTATCACTTCTTCAGCGACGAGAAGTTCGGCGGCAAGGACGCCATCTTCGGCCTGGACGTCCCGCTGATGAAGCTGGTGAACGTCTTCAAGTCCGCGGCGCAGGGCTACGGCACGGAGAAGCGCGTCATCCTCCTGCACGGCCCCGTCGGCTCCTCCAAGTCCACCATCGCCCGCCTGCTCAAGAAGGGCACGGAGGACTACTCCAAGACACCCGAGGGCGCCGCGTACACCTTCTCCTGGACCACCGACAAGAAGCTGCCCGACGGCACCACGGTGAAGGAGAAGATGAAGTGCCCCATGAACGAGGAGCCGCTCAACCTCGTTCCTCGCGAGTGGCGCTCCAAGGTCTACACGGAGCTGGCCCCGTCCGAGTCCGGCGTCACGATTCCAGACGGCTCCGAGCTGTGCCCCGCGTGCCGCTTCGTCTTCAAGGACCTGATGACGCAGTACCACGGGGACTTCGCGCGGGTGATGGACCACGTGCGCGTCAACCGCCTGGTCTTCAGCGAGAAGGACCGCGTGGGCATCGGCACCTTCCAGCCCAAGGACGAGAAGAACCAGGACTCGACCGAGCTCACCGGCGACATCAACTACCGGAAGATCGCCGAGTACGGCTCCGACTCCGACCCGCGCGCCTTCAACTTCGACGGCGAGTTCAACATCGCCAACCGCGGCATCATCGAGTTCGTCGAGGTCCTGAAGCTGGACGTCGCCTTCCTCTATGACCTGCTCGGCGCGTCGCAGGAACACAAGATCAAACCCAAGAAGTTCCCGCAGACGGACATCGACGAGGTCATCCTCGGCCACACCAACGAGCCCGAGTACAAGAAGCTCGAGAACAACGAGTTCATGGAGGCCCTGAGGGACCGCACCGTCAAGATTGACGTGCCGTACATCACCAAGCTGGCCGAAGAGGTGAAGATCTACGAGAAGGACTTCAACTCCCGCGCCATCAAGGGCAAGCACATCGCGCCCCACACGCTGGAGATGGCCGCCATGTGGGCCGTACTCACGCGCCTGGAAGAGCCCAAGAAGCACAACTTGTCGCTGCTCCAGAAGCTCAAGCTCTACAACGGCAAGACGCTCCCCAACTTCACCGAAGACAACATCAAGGAGCTGCGCAAGGAGAGCATCCGCGAGGGCCTGGAGGGCATCTCCCCCCGCTACATCCAGGACAAGATTTCAAACGCCCTGGTGAGCGACAAGGGCGAGGGCTGCATCAACCCCTTCATGGTCCTCAACGAGCTGGAGGCGGGCCTCAAGACGCACTCGCTCATCAGCACCGAGGACGCCCGCAAGCGGATGAAGGAGCTGCTCACGTCGGTGAAGCAGGAGTACGAGGACATCGTCAAGAACGAGGTCCAGCGCGCCATCTCCGCCGACGAGGACGCCATCGGCAAGCTGTGCGGCAACTACATCGACAACATCAAGGCCTACACCCAGAAGGAGAAGGTCAAGAACAAGTACACCGGCCTCTACGAGGAGCCGGATGAGCGCTTGATGCGAGCCATCGAGGAGAAGATAGACATCCCCGACAGCCGCAAGGACGACTTCCGCCGCGAAATCATGAACTACATCGGCGCGCTGGCGGTGGAAGGAAAGACCTTCAACTACCGGACGAACGAGCGACTCCACAAGGCGCTGGAGCTCAAGCTGTTCGAGGACCAGAAGGACAGCATCAAGCTGAAGAACCTCGTGTCATCCGTCGTGGACAAGGAGACCCAGGAGAAGATTGACCTGGTCAAAGACAGGATGATGAAGAACTACGGCTATTGCGAGATCTGCTCCACGGACGTGCTGAACTTCGTGGCCAGCATCTTCGCCCGAGGCGACGCGAAGGAGTAACACCTTCAGGAGAGGGGCGAGCCGTCGTGACCTTGAAGATCCACCAGGACCATTCCCGCTTCAAACAGATTGTCCGCGGGAAGATCAAAGCCAATCTGCGCAAGTACGTGCAGAAGGGGGAGATGATCGGCAAGAAGGGCAAGGATGCCATCAGCATCCCCATTCCCTTCATCGACATCCCCCGCTTCAAGTACGGCCACAAGGAGCAGGGAGGCGTTGGACAAGGGGATGGAGAGGTGGGCCAGCAGCTCGGCCCCGGGGCGGTGGAGCCCGGGGATGGGCACCAGGCCGGCCAGGGCGAGGGCGACCATGCCCTGGAGGTGGACGTCACGCTGGAGGAGCTGGCGCAAATCCTGGGCGAAGAGCTCCAGCTCCCCCACATCGAGCGGCGCCACAACGAGAAGATCATCACCCAGAAGATTCGCTACACCGGCATCAACACCACCGGTCCCGAGTCGCTGCGCCACTTCAAGCGCACCTTCAAACAGGCCCTGCGGCGTCAAATCGCCGCGGGCACGTATGACCCCGCGCGTCCCGTCATCATCCCCACGCGCGAGGACCGCCGCTATCGCAGCTACAAGCTCCAGGACCTGCCGGAGACCAACGCGGTCATCATCTACATGATGGACGTGTCCGGCTCGATGGGTGACGAGCAGAAGGAGATCGTCCGCATCGAGAGCTTCTGGCTCGATACGTGGCTGCGCCACCAATACAAGGGCCTGGAGGCGCGCTACATCATCCACGACGCGGTGGCGCGCGAAGTGGACCGCGACACCTTCTTCCACACCCGCGAGTCCGGCGGGACGATGATCTCCAGCGCCTACAAGCTCTGCCGCGACATCATCCAGGCGGACTACCCCAAGAGCGCCTGGAACATCTACCCGTTCCACTTCAGCGACGGCGACAACTGGAGCGCGGACGACACGCGCCAGTGCATCGAGATGCTGCGCAATGACGTGCTGCCCAACGTCAACCAGTTCGCCTACGGCCAGGTGGAGTCACCCTACGGCAGCGGCCAGTTCATCAAGGACCTGCGCGAGGCGGTGGGGGACACGCCCAACGTCGCGCTCAGCGAAATCGCGGACAAGGACGCCATCTACGCCTCCATCAAGGACTTCCTCGGCAAGGGACGCTGACGTCAGCGCGCCCGAGCCCCTCGGAGAGACTTCCAGATGCCCAAGAGCCTCACACCCCGTCTCGCCGCCTTGAGGGATGAAATCCACGGCTATGCGAAGGAGTTCGGCCTGGACTTCTTCGACACCGTCTTCGAGATGGTGTCCTACGACGAGATGAACATGGTGGCCGCCTACGGCGGCTTCCCCACCCGCTATCCCCACTGGCGCTGGGGCATGGAATACGAGCAGCTCGCCAAGGGGTACGAGTACGGGCTGAGCAAGATCTACGAGCTCGTCATCAACAATGACCCCTGCTACGCCTACTTGATGGAGAGCAATCCGGAGGTGGACCAGAAGCTGGTCATGGCCCACGTGTACGGACACTGCGACTTCTTCAAGAACAACTTCTCCTTCCGACACACCAACCGGCGGATGATTGATGAGATGGCCAACCACGCCACCCGCGTGCGCCGGTGGGTGGACAAGATTGGCGTGGAGAAGGTCGAGGACTTCATCGACCGCACGCTGAGCCTCGAGAACCTCATCGACCAGCACTCGCCGCACATCCGCCGCAACCCGGACCCTCGGCGCGCGGAGGATGAGCTCAAGGCGAATGAGCGCGTGGAGGGCTTCAAGGTCGGCCGCGAGTACATGCGCGGCTACATCAACCCGTCGGAGTTCCTCGACTCCCAACGCAAGAAGGTGGAGGAGGAGAAGCAGCGCGCCAAGAAGTTCCCCGAGCGCCCCCAGCGCGACGTGCTGCTCTTCCTCCTGGAAGAGGCGCCGCTGGAGCCGTGGGAGTCGGACATCCTCGCGATCCTTCGTGAAGAGGCGCACTACTTCGCGCCCCAGGGCCAGACGAAGATCATGAACGAGGGCTGGGCCAGCTACTGGCACTCCACCATCATGACCCGCCGAGCCCTGCGCGATGATGAAATCATCGACTACGCGGACCACCACTCGGGCACCATGGGCACGCGCCCCGGCGCCATCAATCCCTACAAGCTGGGCATCGAGCTGTGGCGCGACATCGAGGAGCGGTGGAACAAGGGCCGCTTCGGCAAGGAATGGGACGAGTGTGACGACTTGCGCGCCCGCCGCTCCTGGGACAAGAAGCTGGGCGCGGGCCGGGAGAAGATCTTCGAGGTCCGCAAGCACTACAACGACATCACCTTCATCGACACGTTCCTGACGCCCGAGTTCGCGATGGAGCAGAAGCTCTTCGTGTATGGCTTCAATGACAAGCGCAACTCATGGGAGATTCTCGACCGCGAGTTCCGCAAGGTGAAGAGCAAGCTGTTGCAAGGGCTCACCAACTTCGGCCAGCCCATCATCGAGGTCGTGGACGGCAACCACGAGAACCGGGGCGAGCTGCTGCTCGCGCACAAGCACGACGGCCAGGACCTCAAGGGCGACTACGCCCGAGAGACGCTGCGCAACCTCCAGTCCCTCTGGCGCCGGCCCGTCAACATCATCACCCGCTATGACAACAAGAGCGTGATGCTGCGCTTCGACGGGACGAACCACACGGAGAAGAAGGTGGAGCTGTAGCCCTCCCCTCCCCCGTGCTCAGAGCATGTTCTGCGCGCCCCAGGGCCGGGCCCCGTGCTCGGGCCTGGGGGCGGCGAAGGCTGGGTCCGCCCCGGGCGCGCGCAGCCGCTCCAACACACCACACAGCACCTCCGCGCGGGTGAAGCGCTGCTGCGGGTCCTCCGCGAGGCAGCGCTCGATGGCCTGGGCGAACTCCGGGTCCATGCCTGGCACCCGCTCCACCAGCGCCCCGCACCGGCCCAGCGGCTCCAGGGCCCCCGGCATCCGCGACAGCGGGCCCGGTGTGCGGGGAAGCCCGCCCGTGCACAGCTCGTACAAGAGCAGCCCCAGCGCGTAGAGGTCGCTCTGGGGTGTCGCCTCCGCGCCGGACCAGAGCTCGGGCGCCAGATAGCGCGGCGTCCCCGCCACCCCCGGCGCCGCCCGAGGCATCCGCAGCTCCGCCTCGACGAACGCGGCGAGGCCGAAGTCGAGCAGCTTGACGGTGCCGTCCGTGTCCAGGATGGCGTTGCCCGGCTTCAGGTCCCGGTGCAGCACGCCGCGCTGGTGCGCCGCGCACAGCCCTCGGGCCAGCCCCACCGCGATGTCCAACACGTACCGCCACGGCAACGGCAGGCGCAGCTCCGCCAGGCTCTTGCCATCCACATACTCGTAGACCAGATACGGCCGCCCTTGCACCTCTCCCGCGCGGAACACCGTGACGACGTTGGGGTGCTTGATGCGTGCGATGGCGCGCGCCTCCACGGCGAAGCTCTCCAGCGTATGGGTGTCCGGCTGGAGCGCGATGCTCAGCTTGAGCGCCACGTGCCTGTCCAACGATGTGTCATGCGCCAGGTAGACGGCCCCCATGCCGCCCCGCCCCAACAGCCGCACCAGCCGGAACTCATCCACCTCCGTGGGAGGCTTCCAGCTCCCTCCCAGGACTTGCATCCGCCCGCCCAGCCACGAGGACTCCAGGGGCGCGTCGGACGGGACACCCTCGCTCCTCACGGCGGCGACCAGGAGCGCGCGGCACGCGGGGCACTCGGCGGCGTGACGATGGATGTCGACTCGCGTCCCCGTCTCCAACCTCCCTTCCAGAAGTGACACCACGTCTTCTTCACACAGGCAGGTGGACGAAAGAATGTGGCACCCCCCTCAGTGCACTCCCCCGAAGTCTCGCATAAAAACAGCCGCCTTTCAGGAAGACGAGCAACTCGCTCATTTCATGCGCAAAGGCGACCTTCACTCAGCTTACCGCGCATAGCCAGCAAGGTCGGGCCGGTCGGCTATAGTGAGGGACAGGAGGTAGGGGGGATTGGCGTTCGCACCGTTATTTCTCGCGCATGCGGGCTGTCGTGGCCTGGGAGACAACGCCCCGGAAGTCCTCGAGCCTCTCCTGGTCCGCTTCTGGCGAGCGGGCTGTGAGCGATGGCCAGACATTGCCCTGGCACCTGATACCTTCATCCGTCACCTCGCCTTGCATTTCCCTCGGCGCACCGCGCCAGCGGAATGGGAGTCATTGCTTACCCAGTTTGTTCCTGGTGACTTGTATCTGGCGTGTGCCTGCGCGCAGAGCCTTCCCGCCGCGCTGGCCGCCTTCGAGCGACATCACATGTCAGGGGTGGGCGCGGCGCTCGCGCACATGCGGCTGCCCTCCTCCGTGGTGGATGAGATTCGCCAGCGCGTGAGGGAGCGGCTGCTGGTCCGCACCGACACCGCGCCTCGCATCGCGGAGTACTCGGGGCGGGGGACCCTCTCCAACTGGGTGCGCGTCGTCTCGCTGCGCACGGCGCTGAGCCTCTTGCGAAAGCCTCACGAGGAAGGCTCGCTCAGCGATGCCCTCCTGGAGCTGGTGCCCTCGCCCGACGCGGACCCGGAGGTGGAGACCATCCAGCGGCGCTACCAGCATGAGTTCCGCCGCGCCCTGGAAGATGCCTTCGCCATCCTCCCCAGCGAGCACCGCTACCTGCTGCGTCTGCACTTCGTGGACAGGCTCTCCACCACCAAGCTGGCGCCGCTCTTCAATGTCAACCAGTCCACGGTCTCCCGGTGGCTCCAGAGCGCCCAGCAGGCCGTCCACGACGAGACCCGACGGCTCCTCATGGAGCGGCTGGACCTCTCCTCACAGGAAGTCACCAGCCTGTTGCGCACTGTCGAAAGCCACATCCATCTCAGCCTCAGCCGCATTCTCAATGAAACTCTTCACTCAAAGTGAATCTTGAGAATCTCTGCATAGGTTGAAGGCGGGGCGCGTCCTTAGTTCGCGAACGGCACCCGGTCCCCCGTTGTGCTCACAGCCGTTCGCATCCCCCCCGCCGTGTGCGCATGGAGCCACACGGATTCATGTCATCGAGCGGCCCGCCGCCCCACCGCGCCGCTCATTCCCATCCGTCCCTCCACGTCCACCTGGCCCTTCCAGGGCGGCGCGTGGGTGGCGAGCACTGCCCGTTTGCCTTCGAGCGGAGACACCATGCGGCCTCACCTCAGCCTCGCCCACCGCGCTCGCGCCGTGGCGTTCCGAACCCTGTCCCTGCTGGGCGCGCTCGCGCTCGGCGGAAGTGCCTGTGGAGAGCGGCCCTCCTCGGGCGAGCCGGCCGCCGCGGCGGTCGACACCGTGAAGCTCGCGCGGCTGACCCGCGCGCCGGAGTCGCTGCGGGTGCCCGGCGAGTACGTGGTGGTCTTCGCCCAGGGCCTCTCGGGGGGCGCCCTGACCGCGGCCGCGGACACCATCACCCGCGCGGGAGGAACCAACACGCTCCTGCACCGCTACTCCCTCATCCCGGGCTTCACCGCGCGCCTGGATGACGCGCAGCTCGACCGGCTTCGCCGGGACCCCGGTGTCGCGTACATCGAGGAGAACCAGCACGTCTTCCTCAAGAGCGCCGTGCCCAGCCCGTCGGATGGCATCGACCGCGTGGACCAGCGCCAGGGACGCGACGGCCAATACAACGACTACGAGAACACGGGCGCGGGTGTCCACGTGTACGTGCTCGACACGGGGCTCAACACGGAGCACTCGGAGTTCACCGGCCGGGTCGGCTCCTCCGAGTCGTTCGTCTTCGACGGCTTCGGCGTGGAGGACTGCCACGGCCATGGCACCCACGTGGCCAGCACCGCGGTGGGGACGCAGTACGGCATGGCGAAGCAGGCCACCCTCCACCCCGTCCGCATCCTCAACTGCATCGGCCGCGCGACGTGGGGCACCATCATCGCGGGCCTGGAGTTCGTGCGGATGGACTGTCCTCGGCAGGATGGCCCCTGCGTCGCCAACCTGAGCCTGTCCGGGGAGTTCTTCCAGCCCGTCAACCAGGCCGCCGCGGCCCTGGTGGACGCAGGCATCCCCGTCGTCGTCGCCGCGGGCAACAGCAACATCGACGCCTGCCTCGAGTCCCCCGGGAGCGAGCCCAAGGTCATCAACGTGGGCGCGGTCGACGACAACGACAAGCGGGCGCTGTTCTCCAACTGGGGGACCTGCGTGGACCTCTTCGCCCCCGGCGTGAGCATCCTGGGCGCCTGGGCGGGCGACGCGGTGGCGACGAACATCGACGACGGCACGTCCATGGCCGCCCCGCATGTCACGGGCGCCGTGGCCCAGTACCTGGAAAGCCACCGCACCGCCACGCCCGCCCAAGTCACGGTGAACCTCAAGGGCGCGGCCACGCTGGGCTGCGTGGACGACCTGATGGGCTCACCCAACTCGCTGCTCTTCAGCGACCTGAGCCAGGGCAACTACCTGTGTGTCGCGGACCCCAACAGCTGCAAGGGATTGTGTGGCGGGGCCGCGACGGGCTGTTTCTGCGACCCGACGTGTCTGGAGTTCAACGACTGCTGTCCTGACTTCCAGCAAGTCTGCCAGTGAAAGCTGTTTCAAGCGGAGGAGGAAACACCATGTCACGAATGCGCCGTTATCTGGTGATGGGTAGCACCGCCTGCCTGGCCTTGTTGTCGGGTTGCACCTCCAGTCCCCAGGGAGAACAGCTCACCAACGCGGGCCGTACGATGCAGGGCGTGGGTGATGCCAGACGGATCAGCAAGGCCGAGTGGAACGCCTACCGGGCCGACGAGGGCTACCTGCACAGCATCGCCAAGCCGGACACCCGCGTCCGGTTGAACTTCGCGGACCCGGCGCAGTACCGCTTCGCGGTGGCGCGCCTGCGGCTCGCGGGCAAGACGCCGGAGAACTCGCCGTACCTGTTCCAGGCGCTGGAGCAGCGCCAGAAGGACCACGTGAGCCAGGGCCTGGCCGCGGGGAGCTTCGCGTCGGAGGACCCGCGCGGGCTGGCGGAGTCCGCGGAGCGCAAGGAGATGCACCTCATCGAGGCCGCCAACGCGGGTGAGACCACGTCCGAGGCCAACGACGGCGCCGGTGTCGCGCGCTCCACCTTCCCGGGCGGCAGCTACTACACCTACGCGGACGCCAACTACACCGACGCGTCCGGCAACCCGCTGGGCGAGCTCAGGTACGTCGAGGAGTACGAAGGCGGCAAGGACCTTCCCATCGCCACCTCGGCCAACCTGGCGCTGACGACCCAGGGCCGCTACCGCGTCTCCTCCTACAAGGTGGAGGACTCCGTCGAGGGGTTCAAGGACTCGTACATCTTCTCCGAGTTCGGTGCTCCCGCCGGCATCACCTCCACGCGGCCGGTGTTCTCCCAGCTCCTCGTGTACGCCCCCGTGGACACGGTGCTGAACGACAACCTCATCTCCGTGTGCCTCAACCGCACCTGGACCCAGGACTGCGACTACGACCTGACCGGCACGCCCCAGGCCATCAAGCTGCCCTTGAAGGGCCAGATGTCGCTGACCTCCGCGCACCTCTTCGACGCGGCGAAGATCACCCAGTTCAAGGCGGACACGAACATGGGCACGCCCACGTATGACGTGGGCCACCTCAAGCTCATCCTCACCAACGCCGGCGGTGGTTGCGACGTCACGGACGGCAACCTCATCGAGGCGCGGATGAACCAGTTCTGGCGCGGCGCCACGCTGAGCCCGGACAAGAAGACCTTCTCCTGGGATTTGACGGGCGCCAACGCGGCCTTCTTCGACGACGGCTGCCGTCAGGTGCAGAACGAGGTGAAGCTGTCGCTGCGCATCGTGCTGCCCGTCGTCGCCTCCGTGGGCGGTCAGACGTACCAGTCCTCCGTCACGCTCGCGAGCCCCGACCCGCGCTTCCCGCGGCCGGACTACACCTTCAAGAAGATCACCGTCACCAACAGCTGCCTGGCGGCCGGCACCGAAATCGAGCTCGCCGAGGGCCAGGTGGCGCCGGTGGAGTCGGTCAAGGCGGGAGACCGGGTGCGCAACCCGCACAAGCCCTCGCTCACCGTCATGGACACGGCCGTGGGCACGGAGTCCGTCCCCATGGTGCGCATCCGCAACGCCGCGGGCAACAGCCTGCTGATGACGGAGATGCACCCCATCCAGGTGATGGCGCGCGGCATGGTCCAGGCGCGCCACCTGAAGACGGGCGACCTGGTGATGACCAAGGCGGGCCCCAGCAAGCTCGTGGAGGTCAGCCGCGAGGCGTATGCCGGCAAGGTCTACAACGTGAAGGTCGGCTCGGACGCGGAGAAGCTGGCGCTCGGCGCGGACCAGACCGTCGTGTACGCCAACGGCTTCGTCGTGGGTGATGGCCAGATTCAGGCCAAGTACGAGTCCATCGCCATGACGCAGCAGAACCCCAACGTGCTGGCCACGCTGCCGTCCAAGTGGCACCGCGACTACGTGATGTCCGTGAAGCGCAAGTAGTCGCCTGACGCACCGCCCTGAGCCAGAGCGCTCCCACGCGGTGCTCGCAGCTCCGAATCGACCGCCGGCCACCCAGTGGAGAACCGCTGGGTGGCCGCGCCTGTTCATCGCCTCTCCCGCACAACACAACGGAGTGAACCTGATGCAGACGCGCAAAGTCTCCCTGCTCCCGCTCGTCATCGCGCTGGCCCTGGCCTGTGGCGATGTCAGTCCCCACGAGCCCCAGCCGCCTCCACCGAAGAACGAAGTCTTCCGCGACATGAGCGCGGAGCGTGCGCGCTTCAAGAACCTCCGGCTGGAGCCCACCGTCTCGGGGGCCCTGCTCGCCACGCCCGCCGACGCGGCCGCGGCCCTGGACCTCACCTCGTTCGTCTCCGGGCAGGTCACCTCGCCCGTGCCGCAGGCGGCGGTGGTCGTCCCGCGCTTCGGCGACATCTCGCCGCGCAAGGGCGCGTCCATGCTCGTGCTGAGCACCGGCCACGTCGACGACGCCGTCCGTCTGCCGGAGCCCGGCACCGACTTCGGCACCGTGGGCACGGAGGGGGACGTCAGCACCGTCCGCATCACCTTCAACGTCCCTCGGGGCATGACGCGGCTGTCCTTCGACTACCGCTTCCTGAGCGCCGAGTCGCCCGACTTCATCGGCAGCCAGTACAACGACCAGTTCACCGCGCACGTGACGGACATCCAGGGGACCCGCCTGGCGGAGCAGACATCCGTCAACAGCGCGCACTTCTTCGATGCGTCCTCGACCCGCGCGGGCAAGACGAAGTTCGACTCCCTGCTCGCGGATGACCCGTCCGGCATCGACAACTTCCCCGCGAACTACCCCGAAGGCATCCAGTTGTTCCCCGACGCCGGCATCACCGACTTCAAGAGCGTCAACGTCCCCATCTCCGTCCCCGCCCAGGGAGGGCAGGTCACCCTCGTGTTCGAGATTCGCGACCTGGGGGACGGCATCCTGGACTCCACGGTGGTCATCGACAACGTGGCCTTCGCGAGCCTGGAGATGATCGACCCGAACCCCATCCTCATCGACACGTTCCTGAACCAGGTGGAGACCGACACGCTCCGGCTGTCGACGCTCGGCACCCCCGCGCGCTCCGTGGCCGCCGACGGTGTGAGCGCGGTGCTCCTGCGCGCCCGCGTGTCGAACCTCGGGAACATGACCTTCTCGCTCGGGCCCACGCACAATCCGGCCAATGGTGGACTGGTCCCCATTGGCAGCGTGGCCGCGCCCACCAACACCATCATCACCCGCGTCGAAGAGGTCGCCACGGGGCAGTTCTTCGCATTCGCGCTCTACATCCCTCCCGAGGACTTCAAGCGTCCCGACACCGGGGCTGACGACATGGCCCGGCAACGCGACGTCGTCCTCGACACGTCCTACACGCCCACGGGCGGCACGGCCTTCCCGGACACGCACAAGATCACCGTGGTGCGTCCCCCCGTGGTGACAGTCCATGACATCTGGTCCGGCTGTGACTTCTGGGGCAACGCGGGCATCTCCGGCAGCAGCCTCCACAACGTGACGTGTGCCGACTACAAGAGCACGAACTCGGAGAGCATCGACTCACCGGCCAACAGCACGGTGGTAGGCCGGGCCATCCGCACGGCGCTGGTGAAGATGCGCGGCGAGGGTACGGCGGTGACCCAGGTGGATGTGATTGGTCACGGCATGGGCGGAATCCTGGCCCGCAAGTTCGCCAGCCGGAGCAGCTACAAGAACGCGAACAACTATGGAAAGGGCGACCTCAACCGGCTCATCCTCTCCAATACGCCCCACGCGGGCACGCTCCTGGCGAATGCCCTCACGGAGGTCCGCGCGAACATGAAACTCAAGTACGCGCCGGAGTGGGCCACCTTCAACACGGAGCTGCTCAGGGCCTTCGGCTTCTCGCTCGAGCCGGCCGACGGCGTCAGCCCGATGGCCATCGACGACCTGACCATCAACAACCCCGCGCTGGTTGCCATTGGCGAAACCCACGTCCCCACCCACGTCCTCGTCTCCACGAACGGGCAGAACATCGAGCGCAAGTTCGGGCATCCGGCGCTGCTGGACGCCGTCAAGATGATCTACACGAACATGGAGGAGTACCACCCGCTCACGGAGGAGTTGATTGCCCCGGGGACCCACAACCTCATCATGAAGGCCAACATCGTGCGGCCCCCGACGCAGAACATCCAGCCCAGCAGGGTGTTCTGCGACCAGGACTTCGACATGTTCGCCACCACGAAGGACCAGCAAGGCAGTGCCTCCACGTTGGCGACCACGGCGTTCTCGATGACAAACACCCTCGCGACGTTGAATCACTTCCGGACGCCGACCAACCCGGCCTACTTCCAGCGCACCGTGGAGCTGCTCAATACCCCCATCGCGAGCACCGCATTCGACGGCATGCTCCAGACGCCCGTCGCGCCCCCGCCCCCGACCTGCACCGGCGTGTTCGCTCCGGACGCGCCCGCTTCCGAGCAGCCACGGGAGGCCCTGGCCGAGGACACGACGCAGGCCTGGGAGGAGTCGCTGCTCGCCGGGGGAATCCGAATCGTCTCCCCCGCCCCGGGCACTCCAGTGAGCCCTGGCGCCACGGTGACGGTGGTGACGGAGGGCACCGATGGCTTCGTTCCCGTCCTCGCGTACGTTTCTGGCGCGGGCGTGCTGGCGACGATGGATGAGCCGCCCTTCACCACGTCCTTCCGGATTCCCGCCGAGGCCGTCGGCACGGTGCAGCTGGTGGCGACGGGCATCAACGCCCAGAAGCGCATGCGGGCATCCGTGCCCGTCTTCCTGCCGGTGGTCTCCGCCGCGAGGCTCAGCGTCATCTCCGTCATCAACGGCGATGGCATCCTCCATGGGCTGGGCTCCACGCTGAACCTGACGGTCAACGGCCACTACGACGACGGCGTCATCCGCAACATCACCTCGCAGGCAGTGGGGACCATCTACTCGTCCTCCAACGACGGAATCGTCACGGTGACGCCCGCGGGAGTGGTGACGGCCACGGGGACGGGCATCGCCACCATCGTCATCCGCAACGGGACGGTGACCACGAGCATCTCCGTCACGGTGCTGGAGAAGCCCGTGGCCAACTGCATCCAGGTCCGGCTCAACGACCACAACCTCTTCGTCCTGGAGGACTATCGGGAGGGTATCGACGTGGGAGGAAAGGTCGCCGCGGGTGGCACCCTGCAGCTCAAGGACTTCCGGGTGGGCTGGCAGTTGCCGGCGAGCGACCGCGACGGCGTCCTGGTGGCCGGACAGACCCTGGACCTGAACAACGGCGCCGTCTGGGGTGAGGCCCGGTATGGAGGGCAGTACCGTCCCACGGGGAACGTCACCTTCCCCAGGGGCTCGGTGCGACAGGGCGTCCCCGTCAACTTCGCCAGCATGGGCACCTCGTTGCGCAGGCTCTCCACGGACCTGGCGGCCCTTCCCCTCCAAGGGACCACCACCATCGAGTCGTGGGGCGGAATCACCCTGCGAGGGACCGACCCCAAGGTCAATGTCTTCCGAGTGGAGGCCGCCGCCATCCAGAACGCCACGCTGCTGACCATCGCCGCTCCCGCCAACTCGACGGTGGTCATCAACGTGCGTGGCACGTCGGCGCGCTTCGCCAACTTCGGCCATGTCTTCGAAGGTGGCATCGACGAGAACGGTGTCCTCTTCAACCTTCCCGACGCCACCACCCTCACCGCGCTTGACTATGGCTTCTACGGCACCGTCCTTGCGCCCAACGCACACGTCAGCTTCAATAACGGGAGCTGGGTCGGCGGCATGTATGCTCGCTCACTGACTGGCAATGCGGTTGGCCATCTCAGTCGTCTGCGAGATACTGACATCTGTCGGTGAAGGCAGCGGTCCTCACAAAGGACAGATGCGAACCGTGGGGGGTCAAGTGCCCAAGAGTCCAAGGAGTCGTGGGTCCATCGCAGTGCTGGCCTTGACCCTCTTCGCCGGGTGCACATCGGAATCACCTTCAAGCAGCCCCGCCGACTTGCAAGCACAGGTCGGCGGGGTGGAGGCCCCGTCGCACTCCGTCACAGTGCTCTCTCGGGACACCTCCCGAGGTGTTCCCACCCTGGTCCGGGCGCACCGCCTGGGCCCGGCGAAGTCCCTGCAAGCCCATTCCACACCCGAAGCCGCGGCAAACGCATACCTCCGGCAACAAGCAGGGGTGTATGGTTTGTCCTCCACGGACTTGGAGACAGTGTATGTCCATCACGTCCATGACCTGGGGCATGGTGGCGTCATCGTGCGCTTCCGTCAGCGGGTGTCGGGCCTGGAAGTGGTGCACAGCGAATTGAAGATGCTCCTGAGCCGGAACCTGGAGCTGGTGGCGCTCTCCGGCAACCTTCAGGGGGGCGGCGCGCTGGAGCCCCCAGCGGCGCTCGGCACGACCCGGAGGGCGTTCGCCTATCCCCCCTCCGAGGCGGTGCTGAAGGCCCTGGGCGACGTCCATGGCCTGACCCTGGTGGGGACCGTCCAGGCCGCGGTGGGTTTCGACAGCCAGGAGGGGGCGCGCTTCGAGCTGGCCCCTGGGAGTGCCCTCCAGCGCTCCGGTATCTCCCTGGTGACACCTGCCCGAGTCACGGAGAACTACTTCCCCACGGCCCAGGGGCTGGTCCCCGCGTACACCGTGGACCTGCTCTCATCGAAGGCGGGTGAGGTGTGGCCCCGTGGCCATGTCTATGTCTTGCATGCGAGCACCGGACAGGTGCTTCTGCGCGAGGACCGGACAGCGAATGATGCCTATACCTATCGGGTGTGGGCCAACGCGGTGGACCGGACGCCCTCGGACAATCCCTTCATCGATTTCTCGCCGTATCCCGGGGCGGCTCCCGGTCAAAGCCCGGCGGGATTCCTGTCCCCCACCGCCATCACATGGGAGGGCCGGGTCCACCCCAGCAACGGCAGGGTCAGCCCGTGGCTGGACTCAGGCGCGACCGTCACGTCCGGCAACAATGTCCGGGCCTACGCGGACCACTTCAACCCGGACGGCTATACCGAGGGCCAGGACGTCCGCGCGCAGGTGACGCCGACGACCCGGGACTTCCCGCATGTCCATGACCCCCTCTTGGAGCCCTTGAGCAGCCCGGCGCAGATCTCCGCCTCCGTGGTGCAACTGTTCTACACGACCAATTGGCTTCACGATTACTACTACGACTCTGGCTTCAATGAGCCCGCGGGCAACGCCCAGCAGGTGAACTTCGAAGCGGGCGGACTGGGGGAAGACCCCGTGCTCGCCGAGGCGCAGAACCAGGGGCCCGACCCTCAGGCTCGCAACTCGGCCGTCGCCTACGTCCCGCGCGACGGCCTGTCGCCCCGCTTGGAGTTCTCGCTCTGGAGTGCGACGGAGGCCCGCACGTTCTCTGTCTCTGGCCGGGCATATGACACGGGCCCGGCGCAGTTCGGCGCCCAGAAGTTCACGGTGCCCTTGCGTCAGTTGGTCCTGGGCCTCGACGGCACGGGCACGACGACCGACGCCTGCGAGCCGCTCCAGAACACCGTCACCAACGCCATCGTCCTGGCGGACCGCGGCACCTGCAACATGAAGCTCAAGGCGGTGAACGCCCAGAGCGCCAACGCCGCGGCGCTCATCATCATCAACAACACCCCCGGGGACCCCGCGCCGACCATGCCCGACGTGGACCCGGGCCTCACGACCACGCTGCCCGTCCTCTCCGTCTCCTTCGAGGATGGCCAGGCCCTCAAGGACCTGCTCACCCAGGGGTCGCTGTCAGGCACCCTGTCGCGGTCGGCCACTCCCGAACGGGACGCCTCGCTCGACAACACCGTCGTGGCCCATGAGTGGGGGCACATCCTCTTCCGGCGGCTGGTCGGGTGCACGTCGCCGCAGTGCCGCGCCATGAGCGAGGGCTGGAGCGACTTCGTGGCATTGCACATGATGGTCCGGGCGGGAGATGCCGCCAACGGGATGTATGCCATCGGCGCCTTCGCGGGTGACGCCCTGGGCGACAGCTCCTACTACGGCGTCCGCAGGTCTCCGTACTCGCGCGACCTCACGCGCAACGGCTTCCAGTTCCACCACATCGCGGATGGCCAGCCGCTCCCCGACCAGACCTTCCTGCGAGACTTCGGGTTGGAGAACTCGGAGATTCACAACGCCGGAGAGATCTGGGCCTCCATGCTCTTCGAGGCCTATCAATCCCTGCTCGACGACACGCGAGGAGGCACGCCGCGCATCGGGACGTTCGAGGAAGCCAGGCGCCGCATGGCGACCTACGTCGTGGAGAGCATGCTGATGGCCCCCAGCAACGTCACCTTCACCGAGCAACGGGACTTGCTCCTGATGGTGGCCAACGAGAGGGACCCGGCGGACATGCACGCACTGGCCCAGGGCTTCGCCCGACGGGGCGCGGGGACCTGCGCCGTGTCGCCGCCCCCTGAGTCCAAGACTTTCACCGAAGTCGTCCAGGACCTGCAGGCGCGCCCCGACGTCCGGCTCGAGTCGATTCAGGTGGAGGAGCAGGGGCGCTCGTGTGACGCGGATGGGGTGCTGGACGCCTCGGAGACAGGTGTCGTCCGGATTCAGCTCCACAACCGAGGGCCGCTCGCGTCGACCGATACGCGGGTGAGCATCTCCAGCAACAACCCACGGGTGCTCTTCCCCTCGGGAAGCACCGTCACCGTGGGAAGGGTGCCGCCTTTCGAGCCGCTCACCGTGGAGATTCCCGTGGCCCTCGCGGGGAGCCAGGAGGTCTCCGCGGAGGTGAACTACAGCGTCGTGTTGGAAAGCACTGGCGCGTGTCAGCCGCGCGCGGAGCACTCGAAGTCCTTCTTGCTCAACTACGACCTGACGCCGTCGAGGACCGACAGGGCCGACCCGGTGCGGACCACCTGGCGTCCTCACGTGCTCCAGGGCCTGGAGGCCCACAACTGGCACGTCGTCGCGTCACCGCGCATCCCCGGAGAGAAGGTCTGGTACGCGGAGGAGCCAGTCCCCTTCGCGGACGTCGTGCTGGAGACGCCCTCCCTGACCATTCCCTCGGGCACTCCGTTCGTCCTGCGCTTCGACCACCGCTTCGAGTTCGACTTCCGCCAGGAGCCCTCGACGGGCGAGCGGACCTACTGGAGCGGCGGCGTCATCGAGTTCACCCGCGACGGAGGAAACACCTGGACCGACGTGTCGACCCTGGTCGACCCCGGGTACGCAGAGAAGGTGCTCGACATCCGCACGAGCAACCCCCTGCGAGGCAGGCTCGCCTATGCATCGCGCAATCCACACTGGCCCGACAGCGACTCCGTCGCCCTGGACTTCGGCACGCACCTGAGCGGAAGCACCGTGAAGCTCCGCTTCCGACTGGGGTCCGACGTGGTCTTCTTCGCCCACGGGTGGGAGCTCGACAACATCACCGTGGAGGGCACGACCGCCGCGCCCTTCCTGGCGCGCATCGAGGATGCCAGCCCGTGCCATCCCATTGCCCGAGCGGGCGAGGACCAGAGCGTCCTCGAGGGTGAGACGGTGCGACTGGATGGCACGCAGAGTTCGGACCCGGGCGCGGCGCCGCTCACCTATCGCTGGAAGCAAGTGCCGGCCACCACCGTGAATCTGAGTGGCGCGGACACCGCCACCCCCCGCTTCGTCGCGCCCGACGTGAGCGAGGACACGGAGCTGGAGTTCGAGCTGACCGTCCAAGTCGCGGGCCTCTCCGCGACGGACCGGGTGAAGGTCACCACCCGGTCCAGGACCCCACAGCCCGACGCGGGGACACCCGATGCCGGCCAGGACGCGGGGACTCCGGATGCGGGCCAGGACGCGGGGACTCCGGATGCAGGCCAGGACGCGGGCGTTCCGGATGCGGGACCCATGCCCGACGCGGGCCCCACGCCCGACGCGGGACCCGGAGGCGGTCCCGAGGAGCCGGGCGGGTGCTCCTGCATCGCGACGAGAGGCGACGCGAACCTCTCGTGGCTCCTGGGACTCGTGGGGTGGGCGCTGATTCGAGGCCGCCGTCGGCGCCGAAGCTGACCGCCGGGCAGGCAGGCGGGGAGAAAATCCCCGGCCTTGGGTTGGGCAGGGGCGCGGGTGTCCACTACACTCGCGCCCCGCACCATGCGAATCGCCCCCCTCTGCTTGCTGGCCGCCCTGCTGGCCGGCGCCTCCTCCGAGGCCGCCGTCCGGTACGAAATCAAGAACCGCCGCATCGAGCCGCGCCAGACACTGGCGGGCGCCCTGCATGAGGCCCAGCTCCCGGACACCCAGGTCACCGCCGTCATCGCGGCCCTGGAGGGCGTGTTCGACTTCCGCAAGTCCCGCGTGGGCGACCAGTTCCGCCTCGTCCTGCGCAACGGCGAGCTGGACTTCTTCGACTACCGCCAGAGCATGGTCGACGAGTGGCAGGTGCGCCGCGACGGCGAGAAGTACGTCGGCAGCAAGCGCGCCATCGAAGTCGAGAAGCAGGTGGCCGTCGTCGCGCTGGAAATCCAGACGTCCCTCTACGAGGCCGCCGTCGACGCGGGCGAGGACCCCGCCATCGGCATGGTGCTGGCGGACGTCTTCGCGTGGGACATCGACTTCTACCGGGACGTGCGCAAGGGCGACACCGCGCGCGCCCTCGTCGAGAAGTTCGTCTCCAAGGGCCGCGTGCTGCGCTACGGCGAGGTGCTCGCCGCCCAGTACACGGGCGGACTCGTGGGCCCCAAGAAGGTCTTCCGCTACGTGCTGCCGGACGGCCAGCCCAACTACTTCCAGGAGGACGGCGCCAGCGCGAAGAAGACCTTCCTCAAGAGCCCGCTGAAGTACGCCCACGTCACCAGCAAGTTCGGCTCGCGCTTCCACCCCGTCCTCCAGTACCTGAAGAACCACAACGGCGTGGACTACGGGACGCCCATCGGCACGCCCGTGTGGGCCGTGGCGGACGGCACGGTGACGCAGGCGGCGTACTCCGGCGCCGCGGGCAACATGGTCGTCCTGCGCCACGCCAACGGCTACGAGACGCAGTACATGCACCTGTCCAAGTTCGGCGAGGGCATCCGCGTGGGCTCGCGCGTCAGCCAGAAGCAGGTCATCGCCTACTCCGGCAACACCGGCCGCTCCACCGGCCCCCACCTGCACTTCGGCATGAAGCGCGGCGGCGGCTACACCAACCCGCTCAACCAGAAGTTCCCCCGCGCGGACCCGCTGCCCAAGACGCTGCTGCCCGACTTCCTGGCCAAGGCCCAGGAGCTCGCCGGCCAACTGGAGGCCGTCTCCGTGGCCGCCGTCGCGGGCCAGGCTCCCGCGGCGCCCTGAGGCGCTCCCGCGGCCCCCCCGGCGGACTACTCCCAGACGATGTCGTAGTCCGCCGCGAAGTAGCCGTGAGGGGTTCCCACGACGGTGCCCTTGCACTGGATGGCCTTGAGGGCCTCCTGCAGCACGCCCTCGTGGAACTGCACCGGCTGCATGTCCCCCTGGAAGGACAGCCGCACGTGGCGCTCCGTCACGACGGTGTACTCCCGGCGCCCGTAGCTCACGAGCGTGGAGTACGCGGTGGGCGCGTTGGACAGCAGCCGCTTGGGGTCGCCCTTTCCAATCAGCCGCGTCAGCGTCTGGCCCACCGTGGAGGAGAAGAAGCCGGTGACGGCGGCGGCGCCACACGCGCGGACCGCCTCCTCCTGGGTGCCGAAGCGCCCGGTCCTCGCCAGGGCCTCCGACGTGGAATACAGCAACCGGATGGCGTCCACCGCGGGGTAGGAGAAGAAGTCCACCGGTGAGCGCTTGAAGATGGGCTCACGCAGCCGCGAGGCCATGTCCGGCCCCAACTGCCGCTCCGCCAGCAGCAACACCGCGTTGAAGATGAGGCCGCGGACCGTGTCCTCCGGCCGCACCAGCGCGAGCCGCTGGTCCAGGTCATTCTTCTCAAAGGCCATGAGCGTTGATTTCTACATGAAACGAGGCGCTCCGGGGCGCCCGTTCCGTGCGGGCGCTGTGGGAAAACGAGCGGACAGGGCCGCGTCGTGCAACGTTCCTGGACGTCTCAGGTCCTTCCCAGGGAGCATCCCTCCCCCTCGCCGGAGGCGTGCTTTCGCGGTTCGGAGCCCCCCAGGCTGCGCTACCCTGACACCCCGCATCAGCTTTCCCACTCGACGTCCCACCTCGGATGGAGACCTCCCGCCACATGGCCTCTCCCGCTCCCTCTTCCCAGCAGCCGCGGTCCACCACGTCCAGCTCGAGCGACGACGGCGGTCGCACCGGCAGCGACGCGTCCTCCATGCGCCGCTCCTTCCTGGACCACGTGCGCTACTCGCGCGGGAAGAACTACGAGACGTCCACCGCGCATGACCGCTTCATGGCCCTGTCCCTGGCTGTCCGGGACAGGCTGGCCGACCGCTGGGTGCGCACCGCGCGCACCTACTACGAGAAGGACGTCAAGCGCGCCTACTACCTGTCGGCGGAGTACCTGCTGGGTCGGGCGCTCGGGAACAACCTGCTGAATCTGGGCATGCACGAGTCCGCCGCCGAGGCCATGCGGGAGGTGGGCGTGGACCTCACCAACCTCCTGGAGATGGAGCCGGACGCGGGCCTGGGCAACGGCGGCCTGGGCCGGCTGGCGGCGTGCTTCCTGGACTCGCTGGCGACACTCGGCTACCCCGGCATGGGGTACGGCATCCGCTACGAGTTCGGCATCTTCACGCAGGACATCGTGGACGGCTACCAGGTGGAGCGCGCCGACGAGTGGCTCAAGTTCGGCAACCCCTGGGAGATCGTCCGGCCGGAGAAGGCCGTGCCCGTGCGCTTCTTCGGGCGCGTGGAGCACCACCAGGGCCCGGACGGCAAGCCCATCGCGAGGTGGGTGGGCGGCAAGACGGTGGTGGGCGTGCCCTACGACACGCCCATCGCCGGCTACCACAACGACACCGTCAACACGCTGCGACTGTGGCAGGCGCGCGCGTCCGAGGAGTTCGACCTGCTGCTCTTCAACGCGGGCGACTACGAGCGCTCCGTGGTGGAGAAGAACGACTCGGAGGTCATCTCCAAGGTCCTCTACCCCAACGACGCGTTCCAGGCCGGCAAGGAGCTGCGGCTCAAGCAGCAGTACTTCTTCGTCGCCTGCTCCATCGCGGACATCGTCCGGCGCTACCTGAAGAACCACACGGACTTCAGGGAGTTCCCCAAGAAGGCCGCCATCCAGCTCAATGACACACACCCCGCCATCGGCGTGGCGGAGCTGATGCGGGTGCTGGTGGACGAGAAGCGGATTGCCTGGGACGAGGCGTGGTCGATTACGCAGGCGGTGTTCGGCTACACCAACCACACGCTCCTGGCGGAGGCGATGGAGAAGTGGCCGGCGACGCTGTTCGAGCGGCTCTTGCCCCGGCACCTGGAGCTCATCTACGAAATCAACCAGCGCTTCCTGCGGCAGGTGCAGATCCGCTACCCCTATGACCAGGAGAAGATGCGGCGGATGAGCCTGGTGGAGGAAGGCCAGGAGAAGAAGATTCGCATGGCCCACCTGGCCGTCGTGGGCAGCCACAGCATCAACGGCGTGGCCGCGCTGCACACGGACCTCTTGCGCCGCGACGTGCTGCCGGACTTCGCGTCCATGTTCCCGGAGCGCTTCAACAACAAGACGAACGGCGTGACGCCGCGCCGGTGGCTGGCGTGGTGCAACCCGCGCCTGTCCAAGCTGATTACGTCGCGCATCGGCGCGGGCTGGGCCACGGACCTGGACAAGCTGCGCGGGCTGGAGGCGCACGCGGAGGACCCGGCCTTCCGCAAGGCGTTCCGCGAGGTGAAGCGCGCGAACAAGGAGGACCTGTCGCGCCACATCAAGGACTTGCGCCCGGTGACGCTCAACCCGGACGCCATCTTCGACGTGCAGATCAAGCGCCTGCACGAGTACAAGCGCCAGCTCCTGGACGCCATCCACATCGTCACGCTGTGGATGCGCGCGCGCCGGGACCCGAGCACCATCATCCACCCGCGCGCGTTCATCTTCGGCGCCAAGGCCGCGCCGGGCTACCACCTGGCGAAGCTGACCATCCGGCTCATCAACGGCATCGCGGAGGTGGTCAACAGCGACGCGGGGACCACGGGCCTCCAGGTGGTGTTCGCCCCCAACTACCGGGTGAGCCTGGCCGAGCGCATCATCCCCGCCGCCGACGTGTCCGAGCAGATTTCGACGGCCGGCATGGAGGCGTCCGGCACGGGCAACATGAAGCTGATGCTCAACGGCGCGCTGACGTTGGGCACGCTGGACGGCGCCAACGTGGAGATTCGCGAGGCGGTGGGGGACGAGAACTTCTTCCTCTTCGGACTCACCGCGGACGAGGTCATCGCCCGCAAGCGCGCCGGCTACCGGCCGAGGGACGAGTACAACCAGCACCTGGAGCTGCGCGAGGCGCTGGACCTCATCGCCTCCGGCTTCTTCTCCCCGGAGGACCGCGCCCTCTACAAGCCGCTGGTGGAGAGCCTGCTGGAGGAGGACCGCTACCTGGTGCTGGCCGACTTCGCGTCGTACGCCGCCAAGCAGGAGGAGGTCGTCCGCGCCTACCAGGACACCGAGGCGTGGACGCGCAAGTGCATCATCAACGTGGCGCGCGCCGGCATCTTCTCCTCGGACCGCACCATCAAGCAGTACGCCGAGGAGATCTGGCGCATCCAGCAGACGCCCGTGGAGCCGTAGCAGGTAAGGGCTTCCCGAAACACGCCCCAGGACGTGCCCGCCCGGCGCGTCCTGGGGTTCGCCCCGCCCGCACAGCGCAACGCAGCGGGCCAGCGCGGCGCGCAATCACAGACAACGCAGTGCACCATTGAACACCGCCCTCGTCTGGCGGGGTACTGACGCGCCGCGATGTATTGACTGAGGAATCAACTCTGGGGCCTCATATGCTCAGTATTCGGGACTCTCAGGGTCGCGGGGTTGAGCAGCGCCGTACGGTGGGGCCTCGTCGAGTCGAGGGGCCGACTTCCGAATACCTCATGCACCGGCCGAAGCAGGCCGTTCTCCCAGCAAGAGGGGCTCCTCATGAAGCAGCAGCCGACGCTGTTCCTCGCAGTCATGGCCGTGGGTTTCCTGGGTGTCGCCGCGCCGGCCCAGGCGGCGGAGAAGACGACGTATCCCGTGGTGTTCGCGCACGGGCTCGGGGGGTTCGACGACATCCTCGGGTACGACTACTGGGGTGACGACTACGGCACCTTCGTGGGGGACCCGTGTGACGGGTTCCTGGAGACGTCGTGCAACGGGGACCTGGACAGCGGCCAGCGGACCTTCGCCGCGGCGGTGCAGCCGGTGCAGAGCTCCGACGTGCGAGGGCTCGACCTGGCCAACGACATCGAGGGGTACCTGGCCTCGGTGGGCTCGTCGTACGTGAACCTGGTGGGCCACTCGCAGGGCGGCATCGACGTGCGCAAGGCGGCGCGGGTGCTGCGCGAGCGCAAGGGCTACACGGTGGTGAAGACGGTGGTGAGCGTGTCCTCCCCGCACCGGGGCTCGCCGGTGGCCAAGTACATCCTGGACCTGCGCCCGGGCATCACCAGTGTGCTGGACGCGCTGTTCCGCTTCTACGGCAACGTCGTCTACGCGCCGGGCAATGACGGCTACGCGGCGGTGAAGGCGCTCATCTACAACGACGCGGACCCGAACGACGGCAAGACAACGGGCAACAAGGCGTTCAACCTCGCCTATCCGGTCAGCCCCTCCTACGCGTCCCACTACGCCTCGCTGGTGACGGCGCAGAGCGGGGCCAGCGTGAACCCGGCGCTGTTCCTGCTGAAGGAGTTCATCTTCGACATCGACGGAGATGGCGCGTGCACGGATGACTGCGACAACGACGGCGCCGCGGGCAAGGGCGACGGCATTCGCGGGGAGCAGGACGACGACGGGCTGGTGGGCATCAACTCGCAGCAGATGGGATATCGGCTGCGGTACACGGAGCGGCTGGGGCTGCTGGACACGGTCTCGCAGGACTCGGCGATGGGCTACGTGGGGAACCTCAACGCGCCCAGCTCGCTCCAGATGACCTCCATGTCCAGCGTCATCAACCAGGACCACGTGGATGTGATTGGCATCGGACCGGACACGTTCGACGAGATGGAGTTCTACGCGGCCATCATCGACTACATCGCGAAGAACGACTGACGTCTCGTCCCGACACCGCGCCCCGAGGAGGGCTTTCATGACACGGCGTACGAAAGTCTTGCTGGGGGGCGCGGTGGTGGCGCTGCTCGTGGCGGTGGGGGTGTTGCGGTTCACGCGCGCGGAGGCGCCTGGGCCCGACGCGTCAGCTCCAGTGATTGCGGGAGCGTCCGCGCCGGCACCCTCTGGAGTGGCTCCTGTGACGCCCACCGGGGCGGTGTCGGCTCCGGTGCCCGCGGTCGTGGCTCCGGCGTCCGACGCGGAGCTGGAGGAGCTCGCGGCGGTGCTGCGGGAGCGGTATGGGGCGAAGCTGGATGAGCCGTATGTCCAGATGCGCTTCGTGGAGGAGCTGATGCGCTTCTTCCAGCAGCGCTCTCCGGACCGCTGGCGGGAGGAGCTGCTGGCGTTCGTGAAGGAGCACTTCCCGGAGCGGTATGACGCGCTGGAGGCGATGCTCCGCAACCGCGTGGACTACGAGAAGTGGGTCCGGGACAACGACAGCTACCTGCGCGGGCTGAGCGACGCGGAGCGACGGGCGGCGACGTGGGATGCGAGAAACCGCCTCTTCGGCAAGGAGACGGCGGAGCGCATCTGGGCGGCGGAGCTGAAGAACCAGGCGCTGGCGGACTCGCTGCGCTCGCTGGATGCGCGAGATGACCTGAGCCTGGAGAAGAAGCTGTCCACGTTCAAGAAGCGCATCCAGGAGGTCCATGGCGAGAAGGCGGATGCGTACCTCGCCCGGCACCAGCAGGAGGTGATGAACCACTTCCTCGACCTGTCGTCCGTTCAGACGGAGCTGGGGGGCATGACGCCCCAGGCGCGCTCACAGAGCCTGCGCTCGATGCGCAGGGAGCTGGGCCTGGACGAAGAGGCCCTGAAGCGGTGGGACACGCTGGACCAGAGCCGGGATGCCCGCTGGGACACGGGCGCGAAGTACATGGCGGAGCGGCAGACCCTCGCGAAGGAGCTGTCGGGCGAGGCGCTGGAGGCGCGACTCGCGGAGGTGCGTGCCCGCTACTTCGGCGGAGAGGCGGACACCATCGCGCAGGAGGAGGCCAGCGGCTTCTACCGCTTCGAGCGCCCCCGGCAGTGGGGGCGCAACTGAGCGCGTGATTCAGAGCGTCGTGTCCCCGCCTGTTCCCGGGACGGGTGCGGGCGCTGGGAGCGGAAGCAGCGCGGGTGTCAGCTGGTGACGTTGCTTGAAGCGTGCCCACTCTCTCGTGAGTTCCTCCAGCTCCTTTCCCTCGAGCTTCGAGCCCGCGAGGCTCCAGTCATCGATGCGCCGCTTCCATTGCGCCTCCGCGGTCAGCGACTCGTGCTCCAGAGGCGCTTCGCCCTGGCGTTCACGGAGCAGGTCGAAGGCGTGGATGACCCAGCCCTTGGGTTCGCCCTGGCTGAACACGGTCTCCAGCGCTCGTGCCGCCGACAGGTCCACCTGCGTGTCCACGTGGCCCCGGAGCGCGGTGAGCATCATGGGCAGCGCATGGTCCAAGGGAGGCTGCTCCACGAAGCCGTGCGCCAGCGTTTCGAGCTGCGGGCGTGTCAACTGAGCGGGGTTCCTGGCGTTCCTGTCGTAGAACGAGCGGGCCGCGTCGGAATCGGGGACCAGACCGTACAACCCATCCCAGCGTGTCGCGGGATGGGTGGAGACGCGCACGTGCCAGTCCACTCGGGCCGCTTCGAGGTCCGTGCGCCTTCCGACGATGCGCGCCTGGGTCCACTGGTCCTGGGCGCTCTTCGCGAGAGTGACCGCGCGGCGATAGGCCTCGGTGTCATCGGGGCTCGCCGGGTAGCGCGTCCCATATGACAAGGCCACGGTGCGCCACTTCCCCGCCCTCCGCGTGAGGAAGGCCACGACCACGTGCCCTTCTTCGTAGCTGGGGGGCGCCGGGCACATGGACGGAAACCAGTGCACATCGACCTGTTCCCCTGGCCGGCCCGCTCCCTTCCAGGCTTCCCTGATGCGCAGGCGCGTCACCGCGCCAGTCTCCCAGTCCCCTCTCTTCACCTCGGCCTGCTCCTCCTTGGACAGCCCCCTGACGTCCTCGACGTCCGCCCACACCACCCACTCCGCCTCGAGCGTCAGCGACCACAGCGTCTCCGGTGAGATGGGATAGGCCTGAGCCCGAGGTCCCGGTGCGAACAGCACCACCAGGGCCCACACCATCGCATGCCGGATGCTCCAACGCCCCATCGGGAAGCCAGGTCCATGCATGAAGCAGACTCCTCTCGTGCGGAGAGGAGGCTCCCCGATTCATGCTCACATGAGGGCATGTGGCGCTCACCGCTCCATCACGAAATCATCATGGAGTGGGGACTGGGGGCATCAGAACGGCGAGTCCCCGCTTCTTCGTGCCACGGGGAGCGGCAGCGGGGTCGGCATCAGCCGATGACGCTGCTTGAAGTGCATCCACTCCCCCAGGATGTCGCGCTCCCACTTCGTGCGGGAGGTCGACCCGTCATTGGCCGTATCGCGGGCGACTCGCAAGGAGTACGCCTCCTCGTCGGACAATCGCTTGCGAGGCTTGGCCTTCTCGCCGTGACGCTCGCGGAGCAGGTCGAAGGCATGGACGACCCACTCCTCGACCCTCCTCGAGATGAACACCGTCTCCAGAGCACGCGCGGCCACCAGGTCCACCTGCTTGTCCGGATGCCCGCGCAGGACCATGAGCATCGAGGGCAGCGCGGAGTCCAACGGAGGATTCGCCACGAAGCCTCGAGCGAGCTGCGCACGCTGCGCGTCCGACAGTCGCATCGGACTCGGCCCGCGCCAGTCGTTGAAGGCGTAGACCACGTCGGACCACCCCGCCAATCCGTACATGCCATCCCAGCGTGTCGCGGGATGGGCGGCCACCTTGACCTGCCAGTCCACTCGCATCGGCTCGAGGTCCAGACGATTCCCGACGCTGCGGGCTTGCGACCTGATGTGCTGAGCATCCTTCGCGAGCGCGACGGCCTGCCGATACGCCGCCACCTCGTCATCGCCCGTCGGGTAGCGCGTCCCGTATGACCACGCCACGGTCTCCCACTTCTCCGTCTCATGGGACAGGAAGGCGACGACGGCATGCCCCACCTTGTAGTGCGGAGGCGGCGGACACGCTGACTCCTCCCAGTGCACCAGGAGCTGCGCCCCCTGACGGACCTCCCCTTCCCCTTTCCACACCTCCCGGATGCGCAAGCGAGTGAGCATGTCCCGCCCCCACACCGGCTCCCAGCCTTTCGGGCCCATCTGCTCCAAGTCCGCCTTGGACAGCGGCCTCACCTCTTCGACGTCCGCCCACACCACCAACTCCGCCTCGCCGGTCATCGTCCACACCGTCTCGGGAGTAGGAGGCTCTGCTCGCGCCAAGGACCCGGGGATGAGCAGCGCCACCAGAACCCAGACGAACTTCCGGACGCCCCAACGCCCCATCGGAGAACCAGACGCTTTCATGTGACTGCCCCCTCTCGTGCCCTGCATCCCGGAGAATGCACGACTCACGAGCGAGCAGGTCCTCGCGGCGCCCATCTCTCCGTCATGAGTTGGTCACGCCCTGGAGGGGGCGCAGCCCGCACGGCGTCAGCGGTAATGCGTGGCAATCCAGTCGCCATCAATCTGCTGGATGGTGATGTCCAGGTCATACACAGCCCGGAGCACCTCCGACCTCATGATTTCTTCCGGCCGCCCCTGGAACAGGACCTTGCCGTCACGCATCGCGATGAGGTGGTCCGAGTAGCACGACGCGAAGTTCAGGTCGTGCAACACCAGGATGATGCTCTTGCCCAGCGTGTCGGCCGCGGTGCGCAACTGCTTCATCATCGACACCGCGTGCTTCAAATCCAAGCCATTGAGCGGCTCGTCCAGGAGCACATGGTCCGTGTCCTGACACAGCACCATCGCCACGAAGGCCCGCTGACGCTGCCCGCCCGACAGCTCATCCAGGAACCGCTCCGTCAGCGCGCCAAGCCCCATGTGCTGGATGGCCCGCTCCACGTGCTCCCGGTCCTTCACCGTGGGGCGCCCCTTGGAGTGCGGATAGCGGCCGAATGTCACCAACTCCCGCACCGTCAACCGCGCGGTGATGTGATTGTCCTGGCGAAGGATGGCCAGCTTCCGCGCGAGCACATCCCCCGGCGTGGTGAGGATGTCCAGCCCATCCACCTGCACGGAGCCCGAGGACATGGGCGACACACGGCTGATCATCGACAGCAACGTCGACTTGCCCGCGCCGTTCGGCCCGATGATGGAGGTGATGCCTCCCACGGGGAAGCGCAGGGACACCTCGTCCACGACCACCGTGGCGCCGTAGCGCTTGGTGACGTTCGCGGCCTCAATCATCCCGGGTTCCTCCGCAAGAGCATCGAGATGAACACCAGCCCTCCCACGAAGTCGATGATGACGCGCGGGTTGGTGTTGAACGCAAAGACCTGCTCCAGGAGGAACTGTCCCGCGACCAGGGACACCCCCGCGATGAGCGCCGCCGCGGGCAACACCAGGGCATGCCGGTACGTGCGCACGAACACATACGCCAGGCTGGACACCAGCAAACCAAAGAAGGTCACCGGCCCCACCAGCGCGCTCGACACGGACACGAGGATGGCCACCAACACCAGCACCCCCGCCACCGTCCGCTGATGATTCACGCCCAGGTTGATGGCCGTCTCGCGCCCCAACACCAGCACATCCAGCGTCCGCAGCATCCGCCACCCGACGACCGACACGCCCAGCGTCAGCACGAACGAGATGAGCAACAGGTCCTCGTCCGGCTGGTTGAAGCTCGCGAAGAACCGGTCCTGCAGGAAGATGAACTCGTTGGGGTCGATGAGCCGCTGGAGGAACGACGCCAGGCTCTTGAACAACACGCCCAGCACCACGCCCGTCAGGAGCACCCGCTCCACACCGCGCTGCCCTCCTCCGAACAGGCCCCAGTACAAGAGCCCCGAGAAGGCCACCATGACCAGTACCTCCACGCCGAAGCGGAGCCTCGGGTCCAGGCCCGCCACCACTCCGGAGCCCAGGAAGAAGAGCAGGCACGTCTGGATGAGCACGTAGAGGTTGTCGAACCCCAGGATGGCGGGCGTCAGCACGCGGTTGCCCGTCACCGTCTGGAAGAGCACCGTGGAGACCGCGATGGAGTAGCCCACCAGCAGCGCCGTCGCCAGCTTGCGCCCCCGGAACGGCAGGACGAACCGCCAGTCGCTCCCCACGTTGACGAGCAGGAACAGCCCCGCGCACGCCAGCGCCACGGCGCCCAGGATGAGCAACATGCGCTCCGGCCGGCGCGTCTCCACCAGGCGCTCAGCCAACACGGGCGTCCCTCCGCATCAAGAGGCTCAGGAAGAGCACGCTCCCCGCGACCCCCGCGATGGTCGCCCCCGGGATTTCATAGGGGAAGCGCACCACCCGGCCCAACACGTCACACAGCAACACGAAGCCCGCGCCGCCCACCGCCACCCACGGCAACGAGCGCCGTGTGTTGTCGCCCAGGAACATGCTGACGAGGTTGGGCACCAGCAGCCCCAGGAACGGCACCATCCCCACCGTGACGACCACCAGCCCCGTGATGAGCGAGACGATGAGCAGCCCCAGCGCCACGATGCGCGAGTAGCGCATCCCCAGGTTCGTGGTGAACGACTCCCCCATCCCCGCCACCGTGAAGCGGTCCGCGGCGAAGTACGCGGCGCACGTGAGGCCGAACGTCACCCACAGCAGCTCGTAGCGCCCGCGCAGCACGTTGGAGAAGTCGCCCGTCTTCCACGCGTTGACCGACTGGAGCAGGTCGGACCGGTAGGCGAAGAACGTCGTCACCGAGTCGAACACACTGCCCAGCACCAGCCCCACCAGCGGGACGATGAGCACCGAGCGCAGCGGAATGCGCCGCAGGATGAGCAGGAACAGCGCCGTGCCCGCGAGCGAGAACGCCGCCGCGACGAGCATCTTCCCCAGCACGGGGAGCTGGGGCATCAGCAGGGTCGCGACCAGCAGCCCCAGGCCCGCGGAGTCCGCCGCGCCCACCGTCGCCGGCTCCACGAAGCGGTTGCGCGCGAGCATCTGGAGGATGAGCCCCGCCACGCCCAGCGAGGTGCCCACCAGCAGAACAGCCAGCAGCCGGGGAATGCGGCTGATGAGCAGGACCTGGAGCGCCTGCTCATCCGGCCCCGGCGACACCAGCGCGTGCCAGGACACGTCGCCCACGCCAATGAACACGCTGACCAGGGCCAGCAGGGCAATGACGGCAACGGCGGCGACGAGTCGAATCACAGCTCAGGCAACCTATGGCGCCTTCGAGGCGTAGAACTCCGCGACCTGCCCGCGCAGCCGGTCCACCGCCTGGATGCCGCCGCCAATGAGGTACGCGTTCATCGGGTCCAGGTAGACGACCTGCCCCTTCTTCCACGCCGTCGTCTGGTGGACCAGCTCGTTGTCGAGCACCTGCCGCGCCCCACCCGACTGCCCCATGCCCGCGTCCCTATCAATCACGAACAGCCAGTCGGGGTTCTTCTCGCGGATGAACTCCGAGCCGATGACCTCGCCATGCAGGGATGCGCTGAGCCCCGCGGCGGCCACCGGCACGCCGAAGTCACCGTGGATGACGCCGAAGCGCGAACCCGGGCCATACGCGCTGATGCGCCCACCCGTCACGAGCACCACCAGCCCCGCGCCTCGGCTCGACGTCGTCTCCTTCAGCTTCGCGATGGAGGCGCGCAGCTCCGTCACCAGCACGCGCGCCTTCTCCTCCTTGCCGAAGATGCTCGCCAGCAGCTCCGTGTTGGCGACCACCGTGTCCAGGTAGTTCACCCCTCCCATGGGCAGGTCCACCGTGGGCGCGATGCGGGACAGGTTCGCGTACTTCGCGCTGGAGCGGCCCCCCGTGATGATGAGGTCCGGGCGCGCGGAGTGGAGGGCCTCGTAGTTCGGCTCGAACAGCGTCCCCATGCGCGGATACTTCGCGTCCCCGAACGGCGCCAGGTGACCCGGGAACTGGTCTCCCGCGACGGCGAAGACGTCCACGCCCAACGCCTGGAGGATGTCCAACGCCACCAGGTCGTAGACCACGACGCGCTGGGGATTCAGCGGGACGACCGAGGTCCCCTGGCCATGCTTGACGGTGCGCCCCTCCTCGGAGGGCGCCTCCGCCACGGGGGCCGCGGCCCCCTGCGCGGGCTCCGGCGAGCGCTGGCACGCAGCAGTCAGTCCCACGACGGCCAGCACCACGGCGGCTCGCCACATCACGGAGGAGGTCAAGGAACGCCTGTCAGATGTGCTCACGTTTTCCACCACCCAGTGCCGCGGAACGACTCGGCCCCACCCGCGGACCGCGCCCTTACACCTCATTTGATTCTGCAAATCAATATCAGAGGTCAGGGAGAATCAAGGTCCCGACAGCCCCAGGGAGTGGAGGTAGGTGTTCCGCGCCTTCGTGCGTCCGTCAGTCCTGGACCCGGCCGGTGAAGTACGCCTCGCGGATGAGTCGGCCGCAGAGGATGGACTTGCCGGAGGGCGTCTGCTCCGCGGGGGTGGTGGCTGTCTGGCCCACGACGCCGAGCATGTCTTCGCGGGCGACAATCAGGTAGGTGCTCTTGTCCTTGGAGACCCAGGGGTAGAAGCCGAAGAGGCCCGCGCTGCTGAAGCCGCCGCTGTGGGCCGGGCCCTGGTCCTGCTCCACCCAGTGGGCCAGCGAGTAGCGCACGGGCTCATTCGAGAACCACGGGCTGTAGCCCACGTCGCCGCACGCGGGCGAGGCGCAGACGCTGGCCGTGCCCAGGAAGGCGCCCAGCTTCAGCCCGCCCGACATGAGGCCGCGAAGGAAGCGCGCGTACTCGGTGGCGCTCGTCTTGGCGCCGCCCGCGAGGTTGACGTTGCCGTAGGACAGGTCGAGCGGCAGCCGGCTCTCCAGTGCGGACGCCAGCGCGAGCGTGCCGGACGCCCCCAGGTTCATGGCGTAGTCGGCGTGCGCCTCGAGGTGCCCCGGCTGATAGACGAAGCGCGGAGGACTGGCCGGCGCATAGTCGACCAGCGGCCCGGTGATGTTCCGCGTCAGGTTGCAGCCATGCACGGTGGTGAGAAGGGCCTTGCAGTCGGACTCCTCCGCGGGCTCGAGCAGCGGCGTCGTGCTGGTGAAGTTGAGGAAGGGAATGTCCGCCAGGCGGGGCGCGCCGCCTCGGACCTCCAGCACGTAGGCCCCATAGAGCCACTTCGAGGCCGACGCGATGTTCATCACGCTCCCGGCCCCGGGAGCCAGCAGGCCCACCGAATCCCCGACGACCTTCCCGCCCGCGTCGCCCATCTCCCAGTAGAACGGGCGCACGTCGGCGCAGGCGTTCCGCGTGGAGCGCGCCGTCAACCTCGCCGCCTCCGGGTCACGCGCCACGGGCTGCGCCACGCTCACCGCCGCGCACAGCACCAGTCCCATCCCCACAAGTCCGTTGTTCATGCTCGAGGCCCCCATTCGAGCCGGCCATTCTTCCTTCAGCGCGGCGCGGAAGCCAATGCCCTGGGGCTCGTGCGCGGCGCGCACAGATGAAGTGCCGAGACCTCACTCGCGTCCAAGGGGTCCGCGCGGCACTCCTTCGTGCATGAGCACTCTCACCGAATCGAAGCCCCTGAGCCCCTGGAGTCTCGCCCTCCGCTCCGCCCTGGCCTCAGGGGGTGTGTTGTTGATGACGAGCATCCACCACGTCTACGGCGCCCTCCGCTACGAGACGCCCTGGCGCCTGCACATGGTCGCCGTCGCCGCCCTCACCGCGCTGGGCCTCACGGGCGCACTGCGCCTCTTCCGGGCGAGACAGGCGGGAGGACTCGGCACGGCGGCGCTGGGGCTCTTCGCGCTGCTCACGCTGGCGCTCCCCGTGGGGATGATTGGGACGTACGAGGGCCTCTACAACCACGTCCTCAAGAACCTCCTCTTCTTCGGAGGCGCGTCGCCGTCGCTGCTCCACACGCTCTTCCCGCCGCCCGTGTACGAGCTGCCGAACGACTTCTTCTTCGAGCTCACGGGGAACCTCCAGGTGGTTCCCGCCGCGCTCTCGCTCCTCTTCCTGTCGCGCCTGCTCGAGCAGTGGCTGCGCGACAGGAAGAGGCCGGCGCGGGCGTTCGGCGTGTAACCGGACGCCCCACCCGCTCAGGCCGCCTTGTTCAGCCAGGCCTCATAGGCGGCGTAGTCGTAGTCCCGCCCCAGGAAGGCATGGACCAGCCGGGCCGCGTCGTCCGAGCCGCCCGGCTCCAGCACCGCGCGGCGGTACGCCTTCGCGGGCTCCGGGGACAAGAGGCCCTTCTCCTGGAACACCGTGAAGAGGTCCTTCGCGATGACCATCGACCACATATACGTGTAGTAGTTCGACGAGTACCCCTCGAGGTGTCCGAAGGACAGGTGGAAGTACGTGTCCTCCACGTAGGGGAACGGCGTGTACTTGCCCTGGAGCTCCCGCACCAGCGCGGTGGCATCCAGCCCCTTCGGGTCCCGGCGATAGAGCTCCAGGCTGAGCGCCGCGTAGAACATCTGCTGGCGCACCCACAGCCCCTTGCCGAACTCGTCCGCGCGGCGCAGGCGCGTCACCATCTCCTCGGGGAGCAGCTCGCCCGTCTGGTAGTGCTTCGCGAACGTCCGCAGGCTGGCCGCGTCGCGCGCCCACTCCTCCAGCATCTGCGACGGCGCCTCCACGAAGTCCCACTCCGTGCGCACGCCCGACACGCCGGACCAGCGCGTGTGGCCGCCGAAGATGTGGTGCAGCAGGTGGCCGAACTCGTGGAGGAAGGTCTCCACGTCGTCGTGCTGGAGCAGCGCGGGCTCGGTGCCGGGCTTGGGGAAGTTGCACATCAGCACGCCCTCCGGCAGCCGGTGTCCGGCCTTGCCGCTGGTGAGCGTGAACTGCGCCGCGTGCTTGTACTTGTCCGCGCGCGGGTGCATGTCCAGGTAGAAGCGGCCCTTGAGCACGCCGTCCTCCAGCACGTCGTACGCCTCCACGTCGGGGTGCCACACCGTGGGGTCCTTCACCTGGCGGTAGGACACGCCGAACATGCGCGCCGTCAGGTCCAGCATCCCCTGCTTCACGCGCGAGTACTCGAAGTAGGGGCGCACCGCCTGCGAGTCGAAGGCGTACTGCTCCGCCTTGATGCGGTCCTCCAGGTACGCCTGGTCCCAGGGGTCCACGCGCACGGCGTCGGGCGTGTCCTTGCGCTTGCGCTCCAGCAGGAGCCCGTAGTCGCGCTGCATGCGCGCACCGGAGGCATTCGCGACGCGGGTGATGAAGTCCGCCGCGGCGTCCTCGTTGCGGATCATTTTGTCCTCCGTCGCATAGGCCGCGTAGTTGCGGTAGCCCAGCAACGAGGCCAGCTCGTGACGGCGCGCCACCATGCGCTGGAGCACATCCGTGTTGCTGGGGTAACCCCGCTGACGGAAGGTGCGCCACATCTGCTCTCGCGCCTTCGCATCGCGCGAGTACGTCATGAAGGGGATGATGTCCGGGTAGTCCGTGGTGATGGTCACCTTCCCGTCCGCGCCCGGGGCGTGGGCTCGGACGTAGTCGTCCGGAAGGCCGTCCAGCGCGGAGGGAGGCAGGGACACCGTGCGCGTGTCCTGGAGCATGTTGCGGCTGAACTCCTGGCCGATGCGGACCAGCTCCTCGTTCAGCTCCTTCACCCGGGCCCGCGTCGCGTCGTCCCGGTCCACGCCCGAGCGACGGAAGTCCCGCAGCACCTTCTCCATCCACTTGCGCGTCTGCGCGTCCTGGCCCGAGAGGTCCTGCGCGACGAGCACGTCGTAGACGCCCCGGTCCATGTGGATTTCGGTGGAGAGCGTCTCCACGGCCTGCTCGGCGGCCTCGGCGGCCTCGCGCATGGCCGCCTCCGGGTGCGAGTGACGCACGACGCTCGCGCGAGCCCCGGCGTTCTCGAGCGCGGCCATGGACTCGTCGTACAGCTCCAGCACCTGGCCGACGTCGAACGGGGCCGCGAGCGTCTTGAGACGGGCGATGCCAGCGCGCGTGGTCTCCATCGCGGTCTCGCCGGAGCGGCGGAACTCGTCGGGAGGACAGGTGATGAGGCGAACGGCGTCGGGAACGGGCGTTTCAGGCACGGGCGGCTCTCCTGGGCGTGCGGTCGGAATCAGTGCGGGCAAAGGTAATCCGCCCGCCGCTCGGGAGCAGCAGTGATTGAGGTGCGGCCCCTCGGGATGTCGTGCGGATTACGGCGGTCCAGCCAGGGGGACGACCCCTGGGGTTCACCACCGGGCCTCGCGGGGCCCTTGTCCAGGTCTCCGGGATGCAGGAGGCCGCGCCCGTCGCGCGCTTCGTGACGGGGCGCGGGACGCCCTCAGGGGTGCTGCGTGTCACCTTGGGACGGCTTGGCGCCGGACGTGACGGGGGCCTCGTCGCACGTTTCATTCGCGTGGCCCGGCGTCCCTCGGTCTCCTCCGGGGAGGACCTGTCGGGAGGCGCACCAGCTCGCGCCACCCTCGCGGCCCCTCCGGCTGTCGTCAGAGGCCGGGGACCGGCTCATCGAGTGCCCCGGCACCTGGGCGAAGCGCTCGTCATAGGTGAGCTCATCCATCAGCACGCCATTCACCCGAACCGTCACGCGCCCCGAAGCCTCCAGGTCCAGCGTGCTCCCGTAGGCGATGTCCGCGACCACGCCACCGTTCGTGTCACGGTCCGCGTTGCTCGCGAGGACGAAGGTGCCTCCAGGCGGCACCACCACCGCCGCGTCCTCCCCCTTGTCCACGGAGACGGAGCCCTTGGCCGCTCCCACCGCGTACATGAGGGAGAGTCCGTTGATATTGAGCAGGCGGTCGCTGACGTTGGTCAGCTCGATGTACTCGGTCGTTCCCTCGCTCGGCGCGGACATGAGCTCGGTGATGACCAGGTCGCCCTCGGCCGGCGCGGCCGCCGTGTCGCAGGCTCCCTGGAAGCACACGCCATTCAAGCCCTTGCACAGATTCTCCAGGGCCACGTACGGACACGCCGGGTCGTCCTCCCCCACCACGTAGACCACCTGGCTCACACCGGACTCCGAGCACGTCGGCGCGCGCGCCGCACAGAGGTCGTTGTTGGCGAAAGACGTCACCTGCGCCGATGCGGTCGTCAGCGTGCTGGTGTTCCCCGCTCCATCCAGCACCCTCACCGCGAAGTAATACGTCGCGCCGCTCGTGAGGGGGCCGACGAGCACTTCCTCCTGCATACCGGGCGCCTTGGGCGCATCGGTCGCCACGGGGAAGGCCGACACGAAGTTGCCCGCGTTGATGGCCGCCGAGCTGTACTTCAGCTCATAGGACGTCGCCAGACCGAGCCCCGCGTCGTCGCCCGAAGCGAGCCAGCGCAGCCGCACATGGCCCCCAGCCAGGGGCGTGGCCTCCAGCGCGGCCACCGGCGAGGGCGCGACGTTGTCGGTGACGGCCATCGCTATCGAGGCCGTGGGCACGCTCACGTTCGCCACGGAGGCGGTGAGCAGACCCGAGCCCTCCTGCTCCGCGGAGACCGTGGTGAACTCCGCCACACCCGCCACGGGCGCGATGGTGATATCGCCCGCCAGCGCGCCTCCCGTCGAAAAGGAGAGCGTCACGGACGAAGCCGCTCCCGCCACACCGTTGCCGAAGCGGTCCTCGACGGCCACACGCACGGTGGGCAACGTCTGACGGACCGAGGCTGAAACCGCGCCACTCAGGAAGCGCAAGGTCGCGGCGGGCCCAGCGACCACCGTGAGCGCGCTGGTCGCCGACACGTTGAGTCCCACGTCCGTGAAGATGGCGGACTGCGCCCCAGCCGTCTCCAACGTGTACGAGAAGGAGTGCTCACCCTGGTCCTCCGCGACGTACGTGTACGGGGACTGAGCCCCCACCGCGCCGTCCGTCGTGGTCGGCGTCACGGTGCCGCTGTAGTCCCGCGCGAGGTTACCGAACCGGTCCTTGGCGCTGACCACGAAAGCCTGAGGGACTCCCGCCGTCACGGTGGCCGTCATGGGAGACACGCTCAGCTGGGTGGCGACTCCCGCTTGAACCGAGACCGACTCCGAGTCCGTCAACGAGCCCTGCTGCGTGTCGGTGACGGACAACACCGCCGACTGCGCTTGAGCAAACGTGATGCTGAAGACATGTCTGCCCATGTCCGCTGGCGTGAAGGTGTACTCGCCAAGTCCGGTGGTTTGCGGGTCAGCCGGCAGCAAGGTGAGCGCCACCCGGCCCTGGTAGCTGGACGCGTGGTAGCCGAACTCATCCACCACCGCCACCGTGGCATCCACGGCATCTCCCGCGACGGGATTCGTCGTGGACAGCACCACCACCAGCGTCGCCGGCGGTCCAGGCGCCACACGCGTGCTCACCGTTCCAACCAGGTTACCGGCCACGTCCGATGCGGTGAGGAAGCGAGTGCCAGAGCTCCGGAACGTCACCTGGAAGGTGTGCTGTCCCGCGTCCGCGGCAGTGAAGACCTTGGGCTGCTCGGGATATGTGGCCAGGGAGTCATCCGTGGTGAAGCCCACGGAGCCGGTGTATCCCGGCACGAGGTTGTCGAAGGCGTCCAGCACGCGAAGCGTGAGCGTATGCGTGCTCTTCGAGGCGACATCCTGCGGCAAGCCCGACAGCTCCAGCCTGGCCGCGACGTCGTTCGTCACGACGACTTCCACGAAGCCCGTGAGCTGGCTGTTCCCCGTATCCGTGACCGTCAGTCGCCGAGTGCCGGCGGTGGACAGCTTCACGCCGCCAAACCCATGGCTCCCCGCGGCCGGCGCGGTGAAGGTGTAGTCGGCGGGCAGCGTATTCACCGTGGACGTCGTCGTGAAGCGCACCGTTCCCAGATAGCTCTTCGCGACGTTTCCGAAGGGGTCTTGTGCCGTCACGTTGATGTGCTGCGGATGTCCCGCGGTCACCTGCCCCGGCAGCCCCGTGATGACGAACCGTGAAGCCGCCGCCGCATCGATTCTGAAGGCATTGCTCTGCTGCGTCCGTCCACTGGCGCTGGCCTCGAAGTAATGGAGGTCCGCCGCCGTGTCGACTTGCAGGCCCGTGAAGGTGGCCACACCCGCGACGGCGGAGACCTGCCGCGGCACGAAGCCATGGCCTCCCACGAGCGACAGCGTCACCGGAGCGGTGGAGGAGGTCACCACCTGGTCTTGCGCATTCAGGAGGGACACCTCCACCGTGGCCATCGCCACGCCCGCCGTGCCATTCGCCGGCTGCACCGTGAACACCAGCCGCGCCACGTTGTTGTCCACGGTCTGCAACATCAGGCCGTCGGAGAGCGCGGCGTTGCCCTTGTTGTCCACCACCCGCAGCGCGACGTAGTACGTCGTGTTCGGAGTGAGGCCCGTGAGCTGCGCGGACGCGGGTGTGCCCGGAGCAGCGGGAGCCCCCACTCCACCCACGGGCGTGGCCGCGTTGAACTCCGCCAGGGACCGGATGGGTGCGGTGGAGTAGCGCAACTCCTGCGACGTCGCCGTGCCCTCGACTCCGTCATCTCCCACGGCCACCCAGCTCACCGTCGCCGTGTCCGGGCCCAGGGCGCCCTGCGACAGCAGGGGCTTCGCCGGCGACACGTCATCCACGATGGTGAGCGTCCCGACGGTGGTGGCATCCGCCAGCCCGCTCGCGGAGGCGCGCAGGTGGAACACCCCCTCTGACTCCACCCGCAGGTCCGTGAAGTGGACCACGCCATCCACCGGCGTGACCTCGAGCCGCCCCGAGAGCGTCCCCGACTCCGCCAGGGCCACCGTCACGCGAGGCGAGCCCACGGCGGCGGTGTTGCCGAAGCCATCCTGGATGGCCACCGTCGCGGGCGGCAGCACCGCGCGCACCGAGGCATTCGAGGGCGCCTGCGTGAACGCCATCCCCGTGGCCTCGCCCGCGAACACGCCCACGGTCCTCCGGGCAGTCAGCGTCGAGTTGCGCTCATCCGTCACGATGACGTCCTGACGTCCCGCGCGCTTGAGCGTGATGCCGGTGAAGAGGAAGCTCCCCGCGTCGCCCGAGGTGAACACGCGGGCCGCGGGCATCTGCGCCGACCCGTCCGTCGACGTCACCACCAGCGTCCCCGTGTAGTTCGTGGCCAGGTTGGAGTAGGCGTCACGCACCGTCACCCGCGCCGAGCGCTGCGCACCCGCGACGGCATCGGTCGCGAGCTCGGAGAGCTCCAGCGAGACCGGCGCGGCGGGAACCACGTTGAAGACCGCGGTCGTCGCATCCTCCACCCCCGCCGCCGAGGCCTTGAGCTGGAAGCCCGTGCCCGCCTTCTTCAGCACCACCTCCGGGAAGCGCGCCAGACCGCCGACGGGCGTCGCCGTGAGCGTGCCCTCCAACACGGCGTCCGCGGGACCCGCCGTCTTCGCCAACGTCACCTGCTCGCGCGCACCCGTGACGAGCTTCCCCGAGGCATCGACGAAGCGAACCTCCAGGCCCGCGAGGACCGAGCCCGCCGTCGAGTCACGCACCGTCCCGGAGAACAGCAGGCGCGTGGCCACCGGCGCGACGAAGGTGAACGTGGGCTGGGAGGCCAGCACCACCGCGCCACCCTCGGCGGAGACCGAGGCCGTCACGCGCTTGGTCCCCTCGCGCGTGGACGACACAGAGGCCACGGCGACGCCCCTCTCGTCGGTCGGATTCTGGGCCTGCGCTACCGTGTTGCCATCCCCGGAGACCGCCACCGTCACCGAGCGCCCCGCCAACGGCGCGCCGCTCGGGTCCTTCACCGTGACCGTGATTTCCCCTCGGTCGTCGCCATCCGCGCGCAGTGGGCGGGACGTCAGCGTCACCGTGGACGCCCTCGCATCCGGCAGGACCGCGGGCTGCCCCAGCGGCGGCGGCTTCGACTCTTCGCCGCAGCCCACCAGCAAACCCAGGCACAGGACAGCCAACCCGACGAGCCGGGATGACGGAGGAAGGCTTACAGACATGAGTCGCTCCGGGATGCGCGCCGACTTCCGGGGAGAAGTCCGGCCCACAGGGAGCCTTGTCTCTTAGCAGACCTTCCCACCTGGGAGCTGGGAGGTCGTGATGAACCCAGCCCCCAAGTCCAAGGGGCGCTACATGCCGAGGGCCGCGACGAGCGCGGCGCCGCCCAGCAGGGACTGGCCGCCGTCGCAGACCATGATGGAGCCGGTGACGAAGGACGCGGCGTCCGAGGACAGGAACAGCGCCATCCGCGCGATGTCCGCCTTGGTGCCGAAGCGCTGGAGCGGCAGCGCCTGGACCAGCTTCTGGTGCCCCTCCTCGCTGGGGGCCAGGCGGCGCATGCCCTCGGTGTCCTCGATGGGACCCGGGGTGATGGCGTTGACGCGCACCCCGGCGCCGCCCCACTCGAGCGCGAGCACGCGGGTCAGCATGTCCACGCCGGCCTTCGCCGCGCAGACATGGGCCTGCATCGCCATGGGCAGGTACGCCTGGGGCGCGGAGATGTTGATGACGGAGGCGCCGGGCTTGCGCAGGTGCTCGAAGCCCGCGCGGCAGATGTTGAAGGTGCCCAGCACGTCGATGTCCATCACGGCCTTGAAGCCGTTGGACGACATGCCCAGCGCGGGCGCGGGGAAGTTGCCGGCGGCGCCGCAGATGATGATGTCCAGCTCGCCGTATGCATCGCGCACCGTCTGGAGCGCCTTCTCCACGGAGGCGTAGTCGCGCACGTCGGCGGCCACACCCATGGCGGTGCCGTGCGCCTGGAGGCCCTTCACGGCGCCCTCGAGCTTCTCCACGTTGCGGCCATTGATGGCCACCTTGGCCCCGGCCTTCACGAACGCCTCGGCGATGCCGAGGTTGATGCCACTGCTGCCGCCCGAAATGAACGCCACCTTGCCCGCCAGCAGCCCGTCCTTGAACACGCCATCAGCCATGATTCGTCTCCTGTGGAAGCAACCGGGCGGCGAATTGAGCAGAACCCGCCGCACTGCGTCCACGGGCGAGTGAGGACCTGCGCCACGGCGGGGCCGCTGTGTTAGAGGACCGGACATGCGCCGTCGTCCTGAAATCCTCGCCCCCGCTGGAGACCTCGACTCGATGAAGGCCGCGCTGGCCAGTGGCGCGGACGCCATCTATTTCGGGCTCGACGAGGGCTTCAACGCCCGCGCCCGGGCGGAGAACTTCTCGCTCGCCCGCCTGCCAGAGACGCTCGCGCTGGTGCACCGCGCGGGGGCTCGCGCCTACCTGACGATGAACACGCTGGTGTTCGAGCCGGAGCTGGCGGTGGTGGAGGACATCCTGCGGCGCGTGGCCGCGGCGGGCGTGGACGCGCTCATCGTCCAGGACCCGGCCATCGCGCTGGTGGCTCGCGCGGTGTGTCCCGAGATGGAGGTCCATGCCTCCACGCAGATGACCATCTCCAGCGCGGAGGGCGCGCGCTTCGCTCGAGGACTCGGCGCGACTCGCGTGGTGGTGCCGCGCGAGCTGTCGGTGGCGGAGATTGGCCGACTGGCGAGCGAGACGGACATCGAGCTGGAGGTGTTCATCCACGGCGCGCTCTGCATGTCGTGGAGCGGCCAGTGCCTCACCAGCGAGGCGTGGGGTGGACGCTCGGCGAACCGGGGACAGTGCGCGCAGTCCTGCCGGCTTCCGTATGACCTGGTGGTCGATGGGCAGACCAAGGACCTGGGCGATGTGCGCTACCTGCTCAGCCCCAAGGACCTGGCGGGCGTGATGGCGGTGCCCAAGCTCATCGACATCGGCGTGCACTCGCTGAAGATTGAAGGTCGGCAGAAGGGGCCGCAGTACGTGGCCACCGCCGTCACCGGTTACCGCCGCTGGGTGGACGGGCTGGATGCGGGCAAGGCGGACGTGGGGGCGCTGCGCAAGGACCTGGCCGACATGACGCTGTCGTACAGCCGGGGCTTCTCGCATGGGTTCTTCGCGGGCTCGGACCACCAGACGCTGGTGGAGGGACGCTTCCCCAAGCACCGCGGCGCGATTCTGGGCGTGGTGGAGGCGGTGCAGGGACGCGACGTGCTCGTGGTGGAGGACCCGGAGGGACGGCCCTGGACGGGCGGGCTGGGGCAGGACGAGGCTCGCGAGGGACCCAAGGGCAAGGTGTCGTCTCCGCTGGAGGGTGATGCGCCGGTGGGAGAGGAGCTGTCGCCTCGGCCGGGCATGGGCGTGGTGTTCGATGACGGGCACCCGGAGGACAAGCACGAGGCGGGTGGGCCGCTGTTCCGCGTGGAGCGGCATGAGCGGGGCTGGGTGCTGGGCTTCGGCAATCCGGGACCGGACATGGCTCGGGTGGCGCGAGGGCAGCGCGTCTGGGTGACGAGTGATCCTTCCCTGGCGAAGCACACGGAGGAGCTGCTGGCGCAGGGCGAGCCCGATGGCCGCGTTCCGCTGGCGCTGACGGTGTCCGGGGCGGCGGGGGCGCCGCTGGTGGTGACGGGCACGGCGCGCGGGGGGCATGTGGCCACGGCGACGAGCTCGGTGATGCTGGCGGCGGCGCGCGGCGGTGGGCTGGATGCGGTGTTGCTGCAGGACAAGCTGGCGGCGCTCGGTGGTACGCCGTTCCACCTGTCGGGACTGGACACGGCGGCGCTGGGGGCGGGGCTGCACCTGCCGGTGTCGGAGCTCAAGGCGCTGCGGCGCTCGCTGGTGGTGGAGCTGACGGAGAAGGTGTCTCGCGGCCCTGTTCGCACCGTGCGCGAGGCGTCCGTGTTGGATGAGGTGCGGGGCTCGCGGCGCGAGCGCGTGGTGGCGGTGCCAGTGTCCGAGGGGGCTCGGTTGTTGCCGCTGTGCCGGACGGACGAGCAGCTCGAGGCGGTCATCGCGGCGGGGTTGCCCGAGGTGGAGCTGGATTGGATGGAGCTGGTGGGGCTCCAGCGCGCGGTGGAGCGGGCGAAGGCGGCGGGCCTGCGCGTGACGATTGCGACGGTGCGCGTGCAGAAGCCGGGGGAAGAGGGCTACGACGCGCGCATCGCGAAGCTGAAGCCGGACGCGGTGCTGGCACGACACTGGGGCGCGATGATGCACTTCCTGGAGCGCCCGTTCGCTCCCGGAGAGACGCGGCCCGCGCTGCATGGGGACTTCTCGCTCAACGTGACCAACTCCGTGACGGCGCTGCATCTGTTGGGGCTGGGGTTGGACACGCTGACCTTCGCGCATGACCTGGACGCGGTGCAGCTGGGCGCGATGTTGGAGCACCTGCCCGCCGAGCGGTTCACGGTGACGGTGCATCACCACATCTCGACGTTCCACACGGAGCACTGCGTGTACTCGCACACGCTCTCGCAGGGGCGTGACTACCGGAGCTGTGGTCGGCCGTGTGAGAAGCACCGGCTGTCGCTGCGGGACCACAAGGGGCTGGAGCACCCGGTGGTGGTGGACGTGGGCTGCCGCAACACGGTGTTCAACGCGCAGGCGCAGAGCGCGGCGTCGCTGGTGCCGTCACTGATGGCGCGTGGCGTGCGGCGGTTCCGCGTGGAGTTCGTGCGCGAGTCTCGCGAGGAGGCCACGCGGGTGCTGGGGGCCTATCAGGAGCTGCTCGCGGGCCGCATCTCTCCGGCCGAGGCCGTGCGGCGCGCGGCGGTGCACGAGCAGTTCGGCGTGACGAAGGGGACGATGCAGGTGTTGAACCCCACGTTCACCGTGCAGCGCTGACGGCGGAGCCCCAAGCCCCGGGCACGAGTCACCGCGAGGCGCCGCGCCGTCAGTGCGAGGCGCAAGCCTCGGATGCGGCCCCAGTGCCGCGGGTCATCCCGCTTCTTCGTCGGGCTCCAGCGCGGAGTCCCGGGTGACGCGCAGCACGGCGCGGAAGACGTCGTCGAGAGCCCGGGTGTTGAGTCCCGCCCGCGAGGCCCACTCTCTGCGGGCGTCGAGCATGGAGGACTCCCGCTCCGGGTCGGGGAATGGGAGTCCGTGCTCGGACTTCACGCGCGCCGCGTCCTTGACGAGCTGGGCGCGCCGGGCGAGCAGCGCCACCAGCTCCCGGTCCACGGTGTCGATGCGCTCGCGGACGTCCTTGAGTCCGGGAGGAGCGGTCTCCGCTCCGGTGCCGCGTGCGGATTCCGATGCGAGGTCGAGCCCCTCGTGGAGCTGCGTGAGGGCCTCGAGCAGGCCGACGCGGGCTTCACGTGCGTAGGGGTTCTCCGCCTGTACGACGGCGAAGAGGTGCGGAACCTCCGTGCGCGCGTACTCCTCCAGTCGGGCCACGGGATGGAAGCTGGGCGGCGCGAAGGGCAAGTCCTTCCCGACTCCCGCCTTCACGAGTCCGTGGGCCAGGAAGAACGTGAGCACATGCGTGCGCGCCATCAGCACGTCATGAGCCTCGGGAGACATCTCCGTCACCGAGCAGCCCAGCTTCTCGAAGAGCTCGCGGGTGCGTCGGACGGCCTCGGGGTGCAGCGGATTCGGGCAGACCACGGTGCGGCGGACGTCGCCGCGCGCGAGGCTGGCGGGGCCGAAGAGGGGATGCGTGCCGACCCACGGGATGTCTCGTCCCAGCACGGAGGCGAGCATGTGGACGGGACGGACCTTCACGCTCCCCACGTCGATGACGAGCTGCTCGGGGGTGAGGTGCGGCCGGAGCTCCTTCAATGCCGCGCGCATGCCCGAGACAGGCATGGCCAGCACCAGGATGGACGAGCGCGAGGCCAGCTCCTCGAGTGAGCCGGCCTGGAGCTTCGGGGGAACCTCGTCCAGCCTCGGGTCGAAGACCCGGTGCGGGAGGCTCGCCTCGGAGAGCAGCCCCGAGAGTGCTCGGCCGAAGCGGCCATAGCCCAGCACACCGATGGTCTCCTTCATTCCGCGAGGCTCCCAGGGCTCGACGTCATGGGGCGGGAATCCTCCCATCGCGAGTGCGACGGGTGGAAGGGCCTGGTGGGGAGGTCGTGCTCACCTGCCCTGGAATCGGGCGGTCCGGCGCTCGGCGAAGGCGGCGAAGGCCTCCGTGAGGTCGTGCGACTGGAGGAACGCGGAGTTCCAGACGGCGACGTAGCGCAGGCCGTCCGCCGTGGACTTGTCCGCGCAGTAGTCCATGACCTGCTTGGCGCCCTGGACGACGAGCGGCGGATTCTCCGCGATGCGCCGTGCGGTGGCGCGGGCCTGGGTGAGCATCTCCTCGGCGGAGGGGAAGACCTCATTGACGAGCCCCATGCGCAGGGCGCGCTCGGCATCCACGTCGATGCCGGTATAGGCGAGCTCGCGGGTGTGGCCTTCGCCGATGATGCGAGGCAGACGCTGGAGGGCGCCCAGGTCCGCGACGATGCCGACCTTCACCTCGCGCAGGGAGAACTTCGCGTCGCGGGCGCAGTAGCGGAAGTCACACGCGGCGATGAGGTCCATGCCACCCCCGATGCACCAGCCATGCACGGCGGCGATGTACGGCTTGCGGCTGCGAGCCAGTCCCTCGGTGGACTGCTGCATCTCACCAATCAGCTTCAGGAGCCGGGAGCGCTCCAGGGCGAGGTTGTTGTCTCCGGTGAGGAGCGGGCCCAGGGACTCCATCATCCCCATGAGGTCCAGGCCGTAGGTGAAGTGGTCGCCGTTGCCACGCACGAGCACGACGCGCACGGAGTCATCGGCATCGAGCGCGCGAATGGCCTCGGGCATCTCGCGCCAGAAGTCCGGGCCCATGGCATTGCCGCGCCCCGGGCCCAGGAGGACCAGCTCAGCAACCCCATCCGCCTTCTCGATGCGCAGCGACTTGTATCCGGCGTCCATGACAGCCCTCCCTCAGCGAACCTCGAGTTCGCGAAACATCACTCCATCCAGCGCGAGCCGCTTCGCAGTCTCCACGAAGCGCTCGCTCACGATAAGCGTCGCCCAGCCTTCACTGTGCCGAAAGACATCGACGTTCTCCGGAAGCGAACTCGCATCCAGGACGACGTGCTTCGGCCAATCGAGGGTCCGCCGTCCGCACGAGCCACACGGCGCTCCCCACACCTGTGCCCGAGTGTCCGGATGAAGCCGCCCGTGAAGCTCCAACTGGAGCTGCAGCAGTTCGGGTGGGTTCGACCCCCTGAAGCGAGTCGCCACCGGGCAGGCCTGAAGCCCTTTCACCCCCGCGGCCTGAAGCTGCGCCAAGGCCTCTCGCCGCAAGAAGAGCGCGGACGCATCCTGCATGAAGAGCGCACCAAAACTCCCGCTCCCCTTCCCGACGCAAGGACCGAACTGTGCCCCCGGCTCCAGCAAGGCCCAGGGAGGAGCCAACGCCCTCACCTGCTCGCGCAACCGCGTGAACTCCTCGACCGGCACCGGCCACGGATCCTTCAACTTCCGCAGCACTTGAGCGGGCAGGCGGGACAGGTCGACGCACGGATAGGCCAGCCACGGAGCGCCCCCCCCGAGCCGGCACTTCGGACACGGCTCCACGCCGGGCAAGCACCACGTGCTCGCCCCATCGAGGCGCCCCGTGTACCCAAGCGATGTGTCCTCATCGACCTTGTAGAACTTCAAGGAACCTCTCTCCGCCCCACGCCCCTCTCAGGGGGCACGAAGCTGCGGCATCGCATTGAACGGCGCCAGCGGCGCATTGTAGGGCACCACCGGCCCTGTCAGCTCGAAGCGGAAGATGAGCTCGACGGCCTTTCGGTGAAGCTCCTCGCGCGAGACGAACCCACCCTGCTTGCTGTCCCGATAGTCGCGCCATGCCTGGTTCCACAAACCGCCGCGCCCGGTGCCACTGTGGAGCTGCCGGTGGATGTGCTCGGGGATGAGCAGGGTGAACTTGTGGATGTCCACTCCGTTGGCCCGGAACCATCGCGCAAGCTCTGGCTGCTGCGGAAACAGGTGGTGATGCACCAGCTTCCCAGGTTCGCGAGGCAGCGCGGGAACGAAGCCCTCCCGATAGCGGAAGTGGAACGTCATCCGAGGCCGGGCACCGCCTCGGATGCCCATGCTCCTCCAGTTCCGAAAGGCAGGTGGCGCTCGCGGAGGAGGACGCATGGCCCGGACGTGCTCGACCCGGGGCACCACCGGCGCGGACGTCAGCGCCTCTGGCTCCACATCCTCGCAGCCGAACAGGCCGCAGTCGCCCCCATCACACGCGAGGACGACACACTCCCCTTCATCCGCGTACTCGCATGAACCAACAGCCAGGGACTCGCCCCGCACGTGCACTGGGGAAGCACAGCCCCACAGCAGAACAGCGAGGAGCAGACACCCACGCAGTGGCATGCCGCGGACTGTAGCCCCGGAGAGCGCTCCCCGGGGCTCACTTCACCAGGCCCGCGCCTGGGTCAGCCGAACTCCACCACCTTCATGCCGAACAGGCGGTCCACCGCGAGCAGCAGGTCGTCATGCACCTGCACCTTGATGGAGGTGTTTCCAATGAGCGCCTCGGCCTCGCCGGGGAACAGCACGCTGACCGCCACGGGCGTGGCCCCCGCGTACTTCTTCGCCAGCTCGTTCAGCTTCGCCACCCGGTCCTCCGTCAAGAGGTCCGCTGGCACGCGCAGCTCCAGCCGCTTCGTGCGCTTCTCGCGCACCTCCTTCAGGCTCTGGATGTCGTCCACGATGAGCTCCGGCGTGGGCGAGTCCTCGTCGCGCTGGCTGATCTGCACCGTCCCCGTCACCAGAATCGGGTCGTCCGACTTCAGCAGGTGCTCCCAGTTCTCGAACCCCGGCTTGGGCCCCTGCTTCGTCCACTTCCCGTTCGCCCCCATCACGCTGCGCGTCCCCTCCTTGCCCGGGAAGCACACCAGCTCGATGGAGCCCGACAGGTCTTCGATCGTCACCCACGCCATGCGCTTGCCCGTCTTCGTGGGCCGCTCGCGCAACACCGTGACGACCCCCGCCACCGTGAGCTTGTCGTCCTTGCGCGCACGCTGCACCGCCGTAATCGGCTTCGCGTAGCGCTTGAGCTCCTTGTCGTACTGATGCAGCGGATGGCCGGACACGTAGAAGCCGATGGCCTCCTTCTCCAGCGCCAGCCGCTCCTTCTCCGACCACTCCTCCACCACGACGTAGTCGTCCTTCAGCCCCGCCCCACCCGCCGCCGGACCCGCCAACATCCCGAACAACGAGCTCTGCCCCGCCGCCTTGTCCTTCTGGCTGGCCGAGCCCCGGTTCATCGCCTTCTCGATGGTGTCGAAAATCTGCCGGCGCGGCCGCTTCTCGAAGTCGAACGAGCCCGCCTTCACCAGCGCTTCCAACACCTTCCGGTTCACCCGGCGGCTGTCCACCCGCTCGCAGAAGTCGAACAGGCTCTTGAAGTGTCCGTCCTTGCGCGCATCCAGGATGGACTCGATGGCGCCCTCACCCACGCCCTTGATGCCGCCCAACCCGAAGCGAATCTTCCCGTCCACCGCGCCGAACTGCAGGTCCGACTGATTCACGTCCGGCGGCAACACCTGGAGGCCCGACTCGCGCGCCTCACCGATGTGCTTCACCACCTTGTCCGTGTTGTCCTTCTCGCTGGAGAGAAGGGCCGCCATGAACTCGCACGGGTAATGCGCCTTCAGCCAGGCCGTGTGAATCGTGACCAGGCCGTACGCCGCCGAGTGGCTCTTGTTGAAGCCGTACTCCGCGAACTTCTCCATCAAGTCGAAGATTTCACCGGCGACCTTCAGGTCGACGTTGTTCTTCGCGCAGCCCTCGAGGAAGCCGGCCCGCTCGGCCTGCATGACCTCGGCCTTCTTCTTGCCCATCGCGCGGCGAAGCAGGTCTGCGCGGCCCAGGGTGTAGCCCCCCAGGACCTGCGAAATCTGCATCACCTGCTCCTGGTACACGATGACGCCGTACGTGTCCTTGAGCACCGGCTCCAGCGCGGGGTGCGGATACGACACCTTCTCGCGCCCGTGCTTGCGGTTGATGAACACGTCCACCATGCCGGAGTCCAGCGGACCCGGGCGGTAGAGCGCGCCGGCGGCGATGACGTCTTCGAAGCAGGACGGCTTGAGCTTCACGACCATTTCCGTGAAGCCACTCGACTCCATCTGGAAGACGCCGGCCGTGTCGCCCTTGGCCATCAGCTCCCAGACCTTGTCGTCGTTCAGCGGAATCTCGTGCCGCGGGATGTCCTTGCCGTGGTTGCGCTTCACCAGATCCAGCCCGTGCTGAATCACCGTGAGCGTCTTCAGGCCGAGGAAGTCGAACTTCACCAGGCCCGCCGCCTCCACCTCGTCCTTCGCGAACTGGGTGATGAGCGTCTTCTCACCCGGCGGCTGGTAGACGGGCACGAACTCCCACAGCGGCTTGTCTGCAATCACGACACCGGCCGCGTGCATGCCCGGCTGACGGTGCAACCCCTCCAGCGCCAGCGCGATTTCGAGCACGTCCTTCGTGGTGACGGGCTTGCCCTCCACGTCGCCGATGTTGGACGGCTTCTCCATCATCTCCTTGAGGCGAGGCTCCATCTCGATGGCCTCCTTCAAGGTGATGTTGAGCACCTCCGGCACCAGCTTCGCGATGCGGTCGCCTTCGCTGAACGGCAGCGCGAACACGCGGCACACGTCGCGCAGCACGCTCTTGGCCTTCAGCGAGCCGAACGTGATGATCTGCCCCACGTTCATCTCGCCGTACTTGCGGCCCACGTACTGGATGACCTCGTCCCGCCGGTCCTGGCAGAAGTCGATATCGAAGTCGGGCATCGACACGCGCTCCGGATTCAGGAAGCGCTCGAAGAGGAGGTTGTACGGGATGGGGTCCACGTCCGTGATTCGCAGCGCGTACGCCACCAGGCTGCCGGCGCCGGAGCCACGGCCCGGGCCCACGGGGATGCCCATCTTCTTCGCCCAGTTGATGAAGTCCTGGACGATGAGGAAGTAGCCGCTGAACCCCATCTTCTGGATGACGCCCAGCTCCAGCGTCAGGCGCGCCTGGTACACCTCGCGGTCGATGGGATAGGTGACGGTGGCCCCGAGCTCGATGAAGCGCTCGCGAAGCCCCTCGTAGGCCAGCTCCGACATGAAGCTGTCCGGCGTGTGGCTGTCGGGCACCTTGAAGGTGGGAAGCATGGGCTTGCCCAGCTTCAGCTCCAGGTTGCACTGCTCCGCGATGCGCTGGGTGTTGTGGACCGCCTCGGGCGTGTCCTTGAAGAACTCCAGCATCTCCGTGGGGCTGGTGACGTAGAGCTTGTCCGTGGCGTGCTTCAGGCGCTTGTTGTCCGCCAGCGTCTTGCCGCTGGCGATGCACATGAGCAGCTCGTGCGCGCGCGCGTCCTCGCGCTTGATGTAGTGCGCGTCCGCCGTGGCGCACAGCGGGATGTCCAAGTCCCGCGACAGCTGCATCAGGTTCTCGTTCGCCTTGTCCTGCTCCGGCATCCCGTTGGACTGCACCTCCAGGAAGAAGTGCCCGGGGTCGAAGATGTCCTTGTACTCCTGGGCCGCGCGGCGGGCGTGGTCCATGTCGCCGCGGAAGCAGGCGCTCGTCACCTCGCCACCCAGGCAGGCGGTGAGCGCGAAGAGGCCCTTGCTGTGCTCGGCGAGCACCTTCTTGTCGATGCGCGGGTGGTAGTAGAAGCCCTGCATGTACGCCATCGACGAGAGGTAGCGCAGGTTGGCGTAGCCCTCCGCGTTCTTCGCCACCAGGATGAGGTGGTGGGAGACCTTCTCGGAGCGGTCCTCACGCCCCTTGGGCCCCGCGACGTACGCCTCCATGCCGAGGATGGGCTTGATGCCCGCGTCCTTCGCCTTCTTGTAGAAGTCGATGGCGCCGAACATGTTGCCGTGGTCCGTCACGGCGACACTCGTCATCCCCTTCTCCTTCACCGTCTTGATGAGGTCCTTCATCCGGATGGCCCCGTCGAGCAGGGAATAGAGGGTGTGAAGGTGCAGGTGGGTAAAGGACATGGTGACCGAGTATGTGGCCCTCAAGCCCTGCTCGCCAGTCCAGTGTGAGCCGTTCCGCCGAAGGGACAGCGGCCGTCCTCACCTCGGGGCTTCACACTTCTTCACCACGGGTACAAACCCGCGAAATCACCGGCGGGCACAAAGGGGAACATCGCCCCCGTGGCGAGTCCCAGGCGCCCCAGTTCGGGGCCCGATTCGGAGAAAGCCCCATGAAGAAGAAGCTCGCCATCGCTGGTTCCGCCGTCGTCGCCGTCGTCCTGCTCAGTGGCTTCGCCTTCCGCGGAGGCCATGGCCCTTGCCCCAACCCCGAGCGCATCAAGCAGGTGGTGACGTGGAAGCTCGACGACAAGCTGGAGGACCTCGACGCGACGGACGCGCAGCGCGAGTCCATCCACGCCGTGAAGGACCGCCTCTTCACGGAGGGCGTGCAGCTGGCTCAGGAGCAGCACGCGACGCGCTCGGAGGTCGTCACGCAGCTCGAGTCCGACACGCCGGACGCGCAGGCCCTCCACGCGCTGGTGGATGCGCGCATCGAGGCGCTGCGTGCGTTCGCCCACAAGGCGACGGACGCCGTGCTGGAGGTCCACGGCACGCTGACGCCCGAGCAGCGCAAGACGCTGGCCTCCGAGTACAAGGAGCGCATGGGCCTGGAGTGAGAGGCCCCGCATGAGCGCGTCCCCCACTCAACGCCTACCCCTACTCCCGGGTGGGAATGGGTAGGCATCCGAGGAGGGCACGCATAGTTTGGGGGGGTGAGATACAGCGACTACGCCCGACTCATCCGCTCCCATGAAAGCCTTGGCGAACTGGCCGAGTACGGCCAGGTGCTCGAGGGGGGCCAGCCCTACCCCCTCTTCCGTCTCACCGTGCCGGGAGAGCGTTGGCTGGTCATCACCTCCGGCTTCCACGGTGAGGAGCCCGCGGGCCCCATCACGCTGGCCACGCACCTGCCCGACGTCGTCGCGTACGCGAAGCAGCGCGGCGTGGGGCTGCGTGTGTATCCGTGCATCAACCCCTCGGGCTTCGAGGATGGCACCCGCTACAACCGCAGCGGGGAGAAGCCCAACAACGACTTCCTCCGCTACGAGGTCGCCCCCGGTGAGTGGCGCGGCGAGCTCAACGAGGGCCAGGACCACCTGCGCTGGGCCCTCTATGACGGCGGGCCCAAGGAGACGCGCGCGGTGCGCTCCGACCTGGCGCGCTTCCGGCCTCCCGACGCCGCGCTGGACATCCACCAGGACAACTACCTGGGCGGCACCGCGACGTATGCGTACACCTTCGGGGACAAGTCGGCTTATCGGCCCTTCATGGACGCCGCGACCCGGCACGTCACGGTGATACGCAACCAGAAGGTCGACGACCACAACATCACCGACCCGGACGGCCTCATCGAGTACCACGATGGCAGCGTCACCGACTGGTACATGCGCCAGGGCGTGCCCTACACCGCCGCGCTGGAGACCACCACGCCCACGTCCCAGGAGAGCTGCGACGCGGTGAACCTCCTCTGGGTCCGAGGCTTCATCGACCTGGCGGCGCGCGGCAAGCGCTGACGACGCACGGCCGGGGCTCACCCGTCGTCGTCGACGCCCCCGTCGTCGTCATCGTCGTCGCGCAGCACGATGTCGTGCACCCGCTCCTCGCCGACGCCGACGCAGACCTCCTGCTCCACCTCCGCGAGCTTGTCCGCCTTGGCCTCGAACCAGTAACAGCCCTGGGCCAGGGGGCCCACGCGCACCTCGCCCGTCGACGCGTCCGTGAGGAGGTCGTCGAACGCGGTGCCCTCCACCTCCACCTCGCCCTCCTTGGGCACGTTGCCGCCGCTGTCCCGCAGGCGCACGGTGATGAAGGAGCCCAGGGGCGCGACGATGTCGCCCAGGTCCGTGATGCGGGCGCCTTGCGCCACCACCTTCGTCCGCGCCGCCCGGGTGCTCGACGCCACCATGAACAACTCCACGGAGGTGGCGGGCACGCCGTGCAGCTCGAAGCGTCCGTCCTGGGCCACCGTCGCGCGCATGCTCGGCAGACCGAACACGTTCACCTTCGCGACACGGGCATCGGCGCCGACGAGGCGGCCTCGCACGGTGCCCTCCTCGAGCGGCCCGTTGTTGAAGCCACCACACGCCGCGGCGAACGACAGCCCCCCGAGCGCCAGGAGCCACAGGTGTCTGGGTGCATGCATCAGAAGCGATATCCTCCGCCCAGCAACAGGCCGCCGAAGCCCACCGCACGCGTGCGGCCGTCCATGGGGACATAGGCCCAGAGGAGCTGTCCCTTCGCTTCCAGTACCCACCGGGTGCCCAGCCGCCATGACACTCCCGCCATCCAACCGGGCCACACCGTGAGGTAGCTCTCGTCCCGGTTCAACAGGTCCAGCTGGAAGGAGCGCTGCAACCACAAGGCGGCCACACGCGGCCCGGTGGAGACCCTCAGCCGTCCCCACTCCCACGAAGGCCCCACCGTCACACCCAACATCACCGCCCGGTGGCGCACCGGCACCGTCCCGCCCACGTCCAGCCGCAGCGACTGGTGCCCCTGCCCCACGGACAGGTCCACGCCCACGTCCAGCCGCTGCTCCAGGAGCAGGCCGTCCAGGCGGAGCCCCGCGCCCACCAGCATCGTGGAGGGCAACACCTCGCGCCGACTGCGCGCGTCGAGGAAGCCGAGCAGGCCCGCCTCCAACGTCACGGTGCGCCTGCGGCCCTCCACGAACTCCCGCAGGAGCGCCTCCAGCGCGCGCCGCTCGCCGGAGCGCAGCGCGACGGTGTCCTCCCACAGCGTCTGTCCGCCCTTGTGGAGTCCCAGCTTCCGCTTGCCCTCGGGGAGCGCGACGCCTCCGGGCAACTCGCCCGCGTCGACGCCGTCCACCTTGAGCGTGAAGCCCTCCAGGCGAGGACTGTACGAGAAGACCTCCGGCTGCCCCGCCTGCGTCAGCGCGCCGGAGAGCAGCACCGGGTCCGCGCCCACTTCCGTCATCCGCACGCTCGGGCGCTGACGGCCCTGCGTATAGGTCCACGTGTGGCGGCGCGCCCAGTCGTGGGCCTCGGTCGCGCTCACGGCGCCGTCTGCGTTGCGGTCTCCCCGCCCGTCGAGCGCCTCCACGAAGAAGTGCGTGTAGATGTCGTTGCCCAGCGCGTCGTCCTCGCGCGCCGCCTCGCCCCAGTCGCTGGCCGACAGCACGAGCGACGCGCGGCTCTCCTCCTCCAGCGGGCGGGGGAGGAACGCGGCCTTGGTGCGCTCCAGCTCATCGAGCACCGACGGAGGCAGCAGCGACTTGCCCGTGCCGCTGTGGCAGGTGGCGAGCACCAGCACGCGCCGACGCGAGCCCAGTGCCTCCAGCTCCCGCTCCAGCGCCGCCATCTCCAGCCCCGTGCCCTGCACGTCGCGGAAGCGCGTGTCGCGCATCACCAGGTAGCGCTGCAGGTCCCCGCGGCTGTCGCGCGCGAGCGTGCCGTGCCCGGACACGTAGATGACCACCACGTCCTTGGGCCGCCAGGGCTTCGCCGCCAGCGCACGCAGCGCCTCCAGCACCGCCGCGCGAGTCGTCTGCTCCGGCCGGTTCAGCACCGTCACCGAGCGGAAGCCACCTCGCCGAGGGTCCGCCAGCGCGCGCCCCAAGTCCTCCGCGTCCTTGCCCGGAAAGCGCAGGTCGTTCCACGACGCGTCGTCGTACTGGCTGACGCCGATGAGCAGCGCGTGCCGCTCCCCCTCGTGCGCCGACGCGAGCTGCGCGGAGTCCAGGCGCACGCGCACCGTCCGGCCCTTCTCGCCCGTGCTCGTCGCAGCGCAGGCGGAGAGGAGGCAGAGCCCCAGAACGATGTGGAGTCCCGGACGATTCACGAACACACGCTCAGGGGGCAGCATACCCCGGCTCCACGCGGAGCCGGAGCCGGGCCAGGGTCGCCTCCTCGGGCACCCTGCGCTGGGCGAGCGCCGCGTCTCGCGCGGCCTCGGAGTGAGGCCCATGAGGCCAGGCCGCGAGCACCAACACCCTGGGGCCTCGCTCGCCCTCCAGGGAGACACCCGCCAGCTCGCCTCCCTCCTTCAGGTCATGCGTGCCGGCCTCCAGCGTGTAGCCGCCCAGCACCTGCGCGCCGCCCTCGGGCGTCTCGAGCACGAGCAACGCGTCGGAGACCTCGCTGCAGTGGTAGCGCACCAGCACCACCGCATCATCGGGCACCGCCGCATCATCGGGCACCGCGCGCAGGCTCCCATCCGGAAGACGCGCGACGGCCGTCAGCTCCAGCGACAGGGGCACGCCCCCCTTCACTCGCCACGCTGAGTCGCTCCTCCCCCCCGTCAGCAGCGCGGGGTTCACCGCGAAGGCCACCACCGCCGCCACCGCCACCGCCACCGCGCCGGAGAGCCACACGCGGCGAGGCGACGTGCTCATGCGACGGCGCAGGCGCGCCCAGCCCATCGCGTCCTCTCGCGGCGCGGACATGGCGCCCAGCGCCTCGTCCGTCATCGCGTCCAGGCCCAGCGCATCTTCGGCATCCGGGTTCTCGAGGAACGCCTCACACACGTCACAGGGCCGGGAGAGGTGGTCGGCGAAGTACGCCACCTCGTCCGGGGACTTCTCCCGCAGGGCGCGCCAGCTGCGCGCATCCAGATGTCTGCTCGCGTCGCTCATGGCTCACCCCACTCCCGCGGCCAGCAGCCGCGACAGCAACTCACGCTTCACCCGCGCGCGAAAGCGCTCCAGGCGCATCGTCACCGCGCTCTTGCCCAGCCCCAGCTGCTCCGCGATCTCCCGCGCGCTCAGCTCGCCCTCCAGATAGAAGAGGCGCACCGTCTCCTTCTCGGGGCCCTCCGGGAGTCCCTCGATGAGCTCGCGCACCACCGCCACGCGCCGCTCCAACTCGAGCGAGGGAGGAATCGCGGGCGTGGTCGACTCCAGCTCCAGCGCCAGGTCCTCCGCCGCGCGCCCGCGCACCTTCGCGCCTCGGCTGAGCGCCTGCGCATGGTGCCGCGCGATCGTCACCAGCCAGCTCCCGAACGCACGCGGATGCTGGAGCCGAGGCAGCTCCCGGAAGGCGCGGACGAAGGTCTCCTGGACCACGTCCTCCACTTCCGCGGGCCCCAAGCCGGAGTAGCCCAACGCGACCCTGCGCACGGACCCATGGAAGCGCTGGTACAGCTCCCGGTGCGCATCCTGCGCGCCTCGGGACGCCCGTTGGATGCAGGTGGCGATCTCGTCCTCCGTCACGGGACGCCTCCCACCCGGCACCACTCCATTCTCGAGGCGCTAGCACAAGCCATGTCTCCCCAGTCACTACCTGTCACCTGTGAAGGAGTCACGAGCTCTCTATCGGCCACGGGCCCTCTGAAAAGCACCCGGTGCATACAGGGCGATGTGGCCGATTAGCGCCCCGGTGCTCCTTCATTTCCAAACCGGGGAATTTCGCGCGGCCCCAGGCCGGAGACACCGCGCGGCACCTCCCCGATACCAGGAGATAGAAGGTATGCGACTCATCGGATTGTGCGCGTCCATCATGTTGCTCGCGGCTTGCGGCAGCGACGAATCCGTCAAGGTCGGGCTGAGCACGCGTGTGGGTTCCGCGAAGGGCGCCCAGGCCGTCGCCGGCAAGGTCGAGCAGCAGGCGGAGACGGGCAATGGCATCACCATCGAGCGCGTCCGTCTGTCCGTGCGCGAGCTGGAGCTGGAGCTCGAGGGCGACGACGATGATGACGGCCAGACGGGCGGCTCGGATGACGACCTCACGCCGGGCAACTCGCGCCAGGATGACGACGAGCAGGAGATCGGCCCCTTCCTCATCGACCTGTCGGCCGAGGACCTGAACGGCAAGGTCGTCCGCGTGGGCAACATCGAAGTGACGCCCGGCGTCTTCGACGAAATCGAGTTCGACATCGGCAAGCTCACCGTCGCCCAGGCGGGCGAGGACGCGGCGCTCAAGGAGCTGGCGCAGCTGGGTGCCTCCGTCATCATCGACGGCCACATCGACGGGCAGCCCTTCAGCTTCGTCTCCAGCGTGCGCGTGGAGCAGGAGCACGAGGCCCGCTTCGAGGTGAAGGAGGGCGAGGAGCCCAACATCACCATCAACATCGACCCGAGCGGCTGGTTCGTCGACGACAAGGGCCAGCGGCTCGACCCGCGCAATGAGTCCGCGCGCTCCACCATCGAGAACAACCTGCGCCGCTCCATCGACGCCTTCGACGACGACGACCACGACGGCGACGAGGACGACGACGACAACAACGACGGCGACCACGACGACTGAGTTCCCCTCCCCCCCAGCGGCGACGGCCCGCCCCTCTCCTGAGCGAGGGGCGGGCCGTGGTCCGTTGCCGGGCGTCAGTCGCGCGGGGTTCCCATCGTGCCCACCGTCACCTGGTGGCCCGTGACGCGGAAGTCGCTGTCCGACAGCGCCGTGCGGAGGGACACCTTCCCCAGGTCATCGATGAACGGCGCGCCGGTCCGGAATGCAAACAGGTTCGCGATGCGCACCTCGCCGCCTCCGGGCGGAGTGACCCACACGCTGTAGCGCTTCGCCGACAGGTCCGTGACGAGCCGCACGTGATACGTCTGGCCATTCACATACGGCACCTGCACGAGCGCCGCGTAGCCTCCACCGTTGCGCACGTCGAAGTACCCGTCGGTGTTCATCCGCACCGTCATGTTCAAGTCGGCATACCCCGCCACCACCGTGCCGCCGTCCGCGTAGCCCACCGTCCCATCCTGTCGGGCGGCCAGCGGTGTCACGTCGAACTCGACGGTGCGCACGCCGGTGTTGCCACACGACAACAGGTGCAGGCTCTCGAAGAAGTCCAGCTTCGAGAACCAGGGGAGCGGCGGGTCCGCGTTGAAGCGCAGCACCGCCTCCAGGAAGTAGTAGTCGCCGTAGATGAGGCTGACGTCCACCTCCTGGTTCGCCGGGAGATGCCCCACGCCATGCAGCAGGAGCCCCGGACTGTTCGTGCCCTGGGCGAAGTACGCCGGTGACATCAGCGTGTCGAGCGTGCGCAGCGCCGCGTCGCGATACCGCGTGCGGCGCGCGGCGTCCGTCTCCAGCACGCTCAGCTCCAGCAGCGCCGAGGCGACGATGGCCGCCGCCGAGGAGTCCCGCTGCGTCCCCGGCGCATCGAAGTCCCACTTGGGCACCTGGTCCGCGGGCACATGCGCCAGATACCAGTCCGTCACCTTGCGCGCGGCCTCCAGCATCCGCGCGTCCCCCGTGTACCGGTACACCAGGGTGTAGCCGTAGATGAGCCACGCATGGCCTCGCGCCCACGTCGAGCTCGCCGAGTACCCCTGGAACGTCCCCTTGGAGCGGATGGCCCCCGTCGCGCCGTTGTAGTCCACGTAGTGGAACGAGCTGCCATCCGGCCGCACCGCGTCCCGCAGCGTGACGAGCGCATGATTGAGCGCCATGGTCCGCAGCTCCGTGCGCCCCCCGTTCGCCGCGGCCCAGAGCAGGAGCTCCAGGTTCATCATCGTGTCCGTGACGAGCGGCACGTCCCACGCCGAGTTCCAATCACAGCAGTCGATGATGCCGACGCGGGTGTTGTAGCGGGCCGCGAGCGACTCGGCGGACTCGAGCAGCACGTCGCGGTAGTACGGGTCCGCCGTGAAGCGGTACGCGGCGCCGTAGCTCAGGAACATCTTGAAGCCCAGGTCGTGCGTCTGGCGGTTCGTCTTCTGGACCTCCAGGGGCCGCGTCCACCGGTCGGCCTTGCTGGACCACGAGGGCTCCAGCCCCGCCTGGTAGAGCATCCACATGCTCCCGGGGAAGAAGCCCTGCGTCCACGCCGTCGCGCCCGTGTTGGGCACCGTCGTCCACGTCCCGTTGGCCAGCGAGGCCTTCGGTGAGCGCGTCGCGTCGGGCATGGCCGTCGCCGTCTTGCGAAGCTGGTTGCGCGCGAAGCTCACCACCCGCGACACCTCCGCGTCGCTGAACGCGTGGGCCGTGCTCCCCACCAACAGCACCGCCAACCCCAGTGCGCCCATCGACTTCCGCATCGCGTCCCTCCCTGGCTCGCCGCCAAGGTGGCCACGCACGCGCGAGGTGGCCAGGGGACCTCGAGGCTCAGTCCAACAAGAGACGCTGGGGCGCTACCGGCCCGGCGCCAGCACGCGAGACCACAGGGTCAGCAGGTCGCGGACCACGGGGCCCTCGGGGACCTCCGCCACCGGCGGCACGTCCACCCGCACGCCCTTCGAGGCCAGGCGGTTGAAGGGATTCTCCGGGTCCTCGTTCTTCAGCGGCACCGACGGGTCCGCCGGACGGAAGCCGAACGCCAGCGCCCGCTCCTGCACCGGACGGCTGCGCAGGTAGCGCAGCCACTCGCGCGCCGCGGCCTTCTGCGCGGGCGTCACCCAGCTGGCCTGGAGCACCGCGGCGGGATGGTCGCTCCACAGCGTCAGCGCCGGGTAGTACACCCGCAAGTCACCCCACCGGCCCTGCGCGTGGGACAGGTGGGAGATGGCCAGGTTCTCGTACACCACCGCGATGTCGTAGCGGGAGGGACCGAAGCGGACCATGTCCGTCATGAAAGCGCCGGAGGAGGACTCGAAGCGCGTGACGCCGCGCTCCAGCGACTTCATCCACTCCTGATAGCGAGGGTCCAGCAGGTCCTCCACCGTCAGCCCCCCGCGCTTGCCGTAGTACTCCAGCGTCGCCAGCAGCAGCGCCTGGAGTCCGGAGTTCGAGCGCGTGGGGTCCGTGTGGCCCAGCTTCACGAAGCCCCACTCCGGCTTGCCACCGATGGCCGGCCAGCCCTGAGGACTCGTCACCGCCTTCTGGAGCACCTTCCAGGACACCGCGCCGCCACCACTGGCCTTGCGCAGCACCTCCGCCCGGTCCTCCCACACCGCGAAGACCAGGGGCGTGATCACGAGCGGGCGCGGGGCGTCGTCTCCCTCGGCGGCGAACAGCGGGGCATGCGAGGTGTCCGTGGCCCAGTCCGAGGCCAGCATGCGCAGCACCGCGCTGTCCGCGGGGCTCCACACCGTCGGGTGCTCACGCCCATCCAGGATGGCTTGCGCCGCGTCCAGCGAGCCCTTGCCCACCAGCGACAGGCGGATGTGCGGATGCTCGCGCTGGAAGTCCTTCGCCGCCGCCTCCACCCAGTCCTTCTTCTCCGTGCTGTAGAGGAAGGAGATGTCCACCCGCTCCCCGGGCCGCGAGGGAGTCGGCTGCGAGGGCGTGCCCGCTTCATGACCTCCCGGCGACCGGGGCGCTCGATGAGCGGAGAGGTAGAGGACTCCTCCAAACGCGGCGAGGAGTCCGACCACGATGAGTAACCTGGGTGTCATGTTGCGGCGTGGGCCCCTCTCGACATGGACGGACTCAGGCCCCCAGACGCGCGAGGCGACCGGCCAGTTGCGTGTCGCTTCCCGCGTTGACGCCCTTGACCCAGTCCGACAAGGAGCCGCCCGACTCGGTCAGCTTCTCCTCGACGTGCGGGCGCAGCACGCTCCACCGCTTCGCCCAGCCCTCTTCCGACGCGCTGCCCTTCATCCCCGGGCGCTCCGCGAGCAGCAGGCTCAGCCGGAGCGAGAGCTCGGGGACGCCCAGCGACTCGACGCTGCTCACCGCGGCCAGCGACCCCGGCTCGTACGCCTTGCGCCACAGCGCCACCGCGCGCGAGTAGGCGGCCACGTCCAGCTCGCTCAGCAGCCCCAGGGCGTGGCGCAGCGGCAGCCGGCCTTCCTTGGGGGCGACCACGACACGCGCCATCAGCGCATCGAAGGTGCTGGACAGCTCCGCGTGCGCGGTCGGGTCCACACCGCCCAGGGCCCTGAGCGCCCGGCGTGCGTTGCGGGCGCGGGAGGTGACCTCCCAGCTTCGCCAGCCCAGGCGGGCTCGCAGCCCCGCGAGCGCGTCCGCGGCGGCCTTGAGCGACTCCGGCGTCACGGTGGCGGCGGGGACGCGGCCGGGCAGCTGCGGCTTCGGCGGCGCGACGGGCGCGGCGGCGGGCGCGGGCGCGGCGGCCCCATCCGTCACCTCGACGTAGCCCTCGCGCACCTTCTCCGCGACCTTCTTCTCGTACTCGCGCTGGGCCGCCGCGGCATCCGGGAACCCCTTCTCCTTGCGCTGCCCCGCGGTCCCGATGCGGCCGAAGGTGACGATGAAGACGTTGCCCTGAACCTCGGGCTGCCAGAACTTGGAGCTTGTTCCCTCGACGAACTCAAATCTACGCATGGCCCAGCCTCCTCGCGCGTCGGCCGACTCCCAGGCTATCGCACCCACCCCACGCGCGCCTCATGCGGCGCGTGACGACCGCTCCTGGAAAGCGGCTTCCATCTCCTTCAACCCCAGGGCGCGCGGCAGCCGCGCCTCGTAGCCCAGCTCGTCCCGGGCCTTGGCGTCGCTCACCGTCACCTCCTGTCCAATCAGCAGCACCTCCGTGCGGCTGATGGGGGGACGGCCCGGCAGCCCCAGCGTGCCCCACAGCAGGTCCGACACCATGGACACCACGGCCGCCAGTCCGTAGGGGATGGAGCTGTTGCCCGGGTCCACGCCCTGCGTCTTGAGCATCGCGGTGATGAAGTCCCTGAACACCACCGGCTCGCCGTCAGTGAGGAAGTACGTCTGACCGCCCCGGCCCTTGTCCGCCGCCAGCAGCGTGCCCTCCACGCAGTTGGCCACGTGGCAGGTGGACGTGAGGTAGCGGCCCTGGTCAATCCACTTGAAGCGCTTGGAGCGCACCGCGTCCACGAGCTGTGGGAGCACCGACGTGTCGCCCTGTCCCCAGATGAGCCGGGGGCGCACGACCACGGTGGTGAAGTCGGCGGAGTTCACGCTGAGCACCCGGCGCTCCGCCTCGCCCTTCGTGGAGGGGTAGTCGCCGATGGGGCGCTCCGGGAGCGGCCGCGTCTCGTCCATCTTCACCATGGGCGAGCCGTCCGCCAGCACCGCCTCCGTGCCGACGTGCACCAGCCGCTTCACGCCCGCGGCGCGGGCGGCCTCCAGCACCCGCTCCGTGCCTCGGACGTTGGCCTCGTAGTACTCGGAGCGCGGCGCCCACGACTTCACCAGCGCGGCGGAGTGGAAGACGGTGTCGCAGCCCTCCATGCCGGCCTTCAGGAGGCCCACGTCGGACAGGTCGCCCTCGAAGGGCTCCGCGCCCGCGGCGGCCACCGCGGCGACCGCCGCCGGAGAGCGCGCCAGCGCGCGGGCCTGGTCACCTCGAGACTTCAGCGCGGCGAGGAGATACCTGCCCACGAAACCGGAACCGCCGGTGACGAACGCCCGCATGGACTGCTCCTGTCAATGAAGTCCATGGCTCCTACCACCACCGGGCCACGGACGGATAGCCACCCGGGCCTCCTGGGCCGGACCGCCGCGCCGTCGCGGCAGCCCGCCCGAGGACGCCTCAGAACATGTCCCGCAGGGAGGGCTGAGGCCCGGAGAACAGCGCCACCGCCGCCTCCACCGAGGCGTCATCCGCCTCCACCAGCCCCACCGCGCGCAGCGCCGCGGCCGATTGGAACCCCGTGTAGAGCGACGCGAGCTGACGGACATGGAGCCGCAGCCGGCCCTCGCCTCCGCGTGTCACGCGCGCCTGGCCGTTCTCCACGTCGAGCACGAACCGCCCCTGGTTCTCCGGGAACAGGTCGTCCGTCACGTCCAGGTGGAGCGAGCCGGAGAGGCCCCGCGTCCACCCTCGGGCCTCCAGCGCGGCGACGACATCCAGCACCCGCACCATCCAGTGCATGTAGACCCGCACGGAATAGGACTGCTCCCGCAGGAGGAGGAGGAACGGGTCGTCGGGGCCGCCGTACCAGACCACCTCCGTGCCCAGGGAGTGGTGGTCGCCCAGGAAGCGCAGGAGCCGCCGCGCCGCCGCGGGCGTGGTGGCCACGATGTCCGACAGGCCCAGCTCCTGCTTCAGGTCCTTGAGCGGACGGCGCGCCAGGTAGACGTAGCCCTCGATGCCGGAGGTGCCCTCGACGACGTAGCCGTGCACCTGCTCGCTGCGCGGGTCTCTCACCCGGCGCCAGGAGAACTCGCCCCGGTCCAACCAGCCGGGCCGGAAGCGCGCCATGTTCGAGTAGCACGCGGTGATGGCGGCCTCGTCGCGAGGCTCCGCGGCGCGCAAGTTCAGTGAGCGCTCGCCCATCTCCAGCGCGGACATCTGGACGCGAATCTCGTAGCGGGCGCCGGCCTGCTCGTAGCCGGAGCGGCGGTAGAGCGGCTGGGTCGCGGGGTAGAGCACGGACAGGGGCGCGCCCGACGCGCGGGCCTCCTGGAGCAGCCTCGTCATGAGGCGCGTCGCGGTGCCTTGGCCCCGGTGCACGGGAGAGACACCCACGGCGCCCACGCCGACGACGGGCACGCTGCGTCCGCCGTACCACTGCCCCATCCGGATGGCGGCCAGGGTCCCCGCGACCTTGTTGCCCTCGCGAAGCAGCCGCAGGTCTCGCGAGTCGACGCGTTGTCTCCATGCGACACAATCCGCGGGCGTCATCGCATAGGCATGCATCAGGATGTCCCACACCGCGGACATCTCCTGCTCATCCCTGGGCGGCCCGAATTCATCCGGCCTCGAGTCCACGTCCCCGTCCCTTCAAGGGTGCCGTCGACGCACCCGGGGCGGCATCCTACCGTGGGTCCGAGACCTCCTCACGAAACAGGGCGATTCCGGCCCGCCGGACGGCGCTCGCGTAGACTCCCCACCATGGCGACTTCCAAGCGGCTTGGAGCCTGGAGGTACAGGCTGGGACTGGGTGGGTCCTGTGAAGCCTGTGGCGTCCGGCTCCGGAGGGCGCCCGCGTTCCGGGACGGCCAGCGCGTCTGTCCTCGGTGCGCGCTGCTGGGCACGCCCCGAGCGCTCTCGGACTCTGTCGTCCACCTGGGGGTCGAGGTTGGCGCCAGCATCCTCGGCGACTTGTTCAAGGCCATGTTCCTGTGGGCCCTGGTGCTGGTGGGTCTCATCGGCGGCCTGCTGGGGCTGCTCTACCTGGGTGTGAAGCACCTCTCGCTTCCGATGGGACTTGCCATCACCGTGCTCGCCGCTGCTCACGGGCTGACGCGCTTCATCTTCGCGTAGAAGCTCGGCGCCAGGAGATAGGCGAACGTCGCGTCGCCAAAGCCCAGCAGGTCTCCATCGCGCAGGTGCAGCTCACCGCCCGACTCCAGCTCGCGCGCGTTCACGAAGGTGCCGTTGCTCGACTTCAGGTCCACCAGGGTGCAGCCCTTGGACTCGCCCCACCAGCACAGCTTCGCGTGGCGCTTGGAGACCGAGGGTTCATTCACCACCAGGTCGCAGTCCGGCTGCCGTCCCACCGTGAGCACGTCCTGCCCCACAACGGGAGGGAGCGTGGCCACGGTGAGCGTGTCGAAGTGCAGCCACAGCGCCACCTGCTGTCGCTCCAGGCTGGGGACATCTCGCGCCATCGTCGTGCGCGCGGCGCCCATCTTCATCGCCAGCTGCGCCATCACCGGGCTGGGCGGCTTCTGCACCAGCACGAACGGCCCCACCTGCTTGCAGAAGAAGGTCTCCGTCAGCCGCATGCTGAGCGCGCGCAGCTCCTGAACGGTCATCATCGCTGAACCCCCACGCCTCTCGAAGGCGGAGGATTCTGCGGGGCGCCCGCACACCCGTCGAGTCTTCTCCCTCCCGAATCCTACGCTTCCGCGTCGTGCTCCGAGCCGTAGCGCCCATCCCGGGTGGCGACGATGACGCGATAGGGCACCACCCGCACCAATTCCGCCACCGTGGTGATGCCCGCGTTCACCTTGAGCAATCCATCCTCGACCAACGTCTTCAATCCCAACGTCCGAGCATGCCGCCGCAAGCGCACCGTGGGCGCCCCCTTGGCGATGAGGTCTTGCAGGTCCGGCTCCACCACCAGGAGCTCGAAGATGCCCAGGCGCCCCCGGTAACCGGTGTGGTGGCAGGCGGCACATCCCCGCCCCGTGCGCGTGCGCAGCCCGTCCAGCAGCCGCCCCATCATCGTGGCCTGCTCCGCCGTCGGCCGTGTGTCCTCCGCGCACTGCTCGCAGATGCGCCGCACCAGTCGCTGCGTCAGCACCGCCAGCAGCGAGTCCGCCACGTCCACGTCGTCCAACCCCAGCCCGCGCAGCCGCGCCACCGAGCCCACCGCGTCCGCCGTGTGCAGCGTGCCCAGCACCACGTGCCCCGTGGCCGCCGCCATCAGCGCCATGTTGCCAGTCTCCTGGTCCCGGACCTCGCCCACCAACATGACATTGGGGTCCTGTCGCAACAAGGAGCGCAACAGCATCGGGTACGGCATCTGCGGCGTGACCTGCTTCTGGTTCACCTTGGGGACGTAGTACTCGATGGGGTCCTCGGCGGTGACGATCTTGCGCAGCCCGTCATTCAGCCGCGCCAGCGCCGAGTACAGCGTCGTCGTCTTCCCGCTGCCCGTGGGTCCCGTGACGAGCACCAGGCCCTCCGGATTGGAGAGGAGCTGGAGGAAGGTGGCCTGCATCTCGGGCGACATGCCCAGCTTCTCCACCGGCACCAGGCCCACGCTCGCATCGAGGATGCGGATGACCACGTCCTCGCCCGCGGGGCTGGGCACCACGCTGACGCGGAAGTCCACCACCTTGCGCCCCTCGGGGCGCTCCACCATCGCGCGCAGGCGGCCATCCTGCGGCCGGCGCCGCTCCGTGATGTCCAGCCCCGCAAGCACCTTGATGCGGCTGACCACCCCCGGCACCGAGCGCGGGTCGATGTCCGTATAGGATTGGTGGAGGATGCCGTCGACGCGGTAGCGCAGGTCCACGTCGTCGAAGTAGCTCTCGATGTGGATGTCCGACGCCTTCATCTCCACGGCGCTGACCAGCACATGCTCCACCAGTTCCACGGGCGCGGGCTGGGTGGACAGCTTCATGCCGGACGTGAGCAGGACATCCCAGGTCACCCGAGGGCCCGCGCCGAAGCCCACCTCGAGCGCGGTCTCGATTTCATAGGGATTGAGCCGCACGGGCAGGAGCGGCCGGCGAAGGAACTCCACCATGAGCTCGCGCACTTGCGTGTTGTCCGGCTGGGTCATCCCCACCGTCACCGGGGTGTCGGGAGCCCCCGGGTCCACCGTGCCGAGAACGGCCACCTGGTTGCGGCGACAGAACGACTCGGGGAGCAACCGGAGCGAGGCCCGGTCCAAGGTGAACTGCGCGAGTTCGGTGAAGACGGGGACGTTCGCGGACATGTCTGGCGTGGGCTTATCAGCCTCGCGCCTGTGAAGACCATCCCCGGCATTGGCCCCTGGGAAGGCAAACACTCCCGCCGCGCTGCTATCCTCACATCCATGAAGCGCCCCCCGGAACCGGACACGCCCGCGATGCCGTCGCTGCTCGTGTTCACCATCGCGGTGCTCCTCTTCGGCTCTCCCTTGCGCCGACTGTGGCTGGCCGAGGACGCTCCCGGGTACATGCCCTTCGTCGTGTGGTTGGGTGTCATTGCGCTGGGCGGTTGGGCCGCGTACCGGAGCGGTGGCCATGACGCTTGAGCTGGGCTCACTCGTCGCCGCTTCCGTCGTCTATCTCCTGCTGCTCTTCCTCGTCGCGTACGCCGCCGAGCGCGGCCTCATCTCCTCGCGAATCACCCAGCATCCGCTGGTGTATGCCCTCGCGCTGGGCGTCTACGCGACGTCCTGGTCCTACTTCGGCAGCGTGGGCTACGCGGCGAGGCACGGCTTCCGCTACCTGGGCATCTACCTGGGCGTCACGCTGGCGTGTCTGCTCGTCCCCGTCTTGTGGCGCCCGCTCTTGCGTCTGACGCGTGAGCTTCAGCTGACGTCACTGGCGGACCTGCTCGCCTTCCGCTACCCGGGACAGGCCACGGGCACCGCCGTGACGCTGTTCATGCTGGCCGGCAGCCTCCCCTACCTCGCGCTCCAGGTCCGCGCGGTGGTGGAGTCCGCGAAGGTGCTGAGCCCCACCGCGTCCCCCACGCTCGTCGGCATCACGTTCAGCGCGGTGCTCATCGTCTTCTCCGTGCTCTTCGGCGCGCGCCACCTCACACCGCGCGAACGGCACGAAGGACTGATGCTGGCCATCGCCTTCGAGTCCGCCGTGAAGGTGGTCGCCCTGGTGGCCGTGAGCGCGTGGGCCGTGTCGTCTGTCTTTGGTGGCCTGGAGGGACTGTGGACGTGGCTGGAGACCCACCCGGAGGCCGTGGAGCAACTGCGCCGCCCCGCACGCGAGGCCTCGTGGGCCCCGCTGCTGGTGCTGTCCTGCGCCGCCGCGTTCCTCACGCCACGCAGCTACCACGTGGCCTTCACCGAAGCCCCCGAACGCGATGCCCTGTCCACCGCGACCTGGGCCTTTCCCCTGCTCCTCCTCGTGATGAACCTGGCGGTGCCCGTGCTCCTGTGGAGCGGCGAGGCCCTGCACCTGCCCTGGCCCGCGGACTTCCACATGCTCGCGGTGCCCGCGTCGCGCGGAGCCACGGGCCTGGCGCTGGTCGCCTTCCTCGGCGGCGTGTCCGCGTCCAGCGCGATGGTCATCGTCACCACGCTCGCACTCGCCCCCATGTGCCTGACGCACCTGGTGCTGCCCTTGGGCTACGCGCGCGGACAGCCCGACCTGTATGGCTGGCTCCTGTGGGCGCGGCGGCTGCTCATCGCGCTCATCATCCTGGCGGGCTTCGGCTTCTACCACCTGCTGGACACGCGCGGCCTGGGGCTCGTGGACCTGGGGCTGGTGTCCTTCGTCGCGGTGGCGCAGTTCGCCCCCGGCGTGCTGGGCCTGCTCTTCTGGAAGCGCGCCACTCGCGCGGGACTGCTCGCGGGCCTGGGCGCGGGAGGCACCACGTGGCTGGTGACGCTGGTGGTGCCACTGTGGGCCTCGCCCGGCGTGGTGGCGTGGACCCATCGCATGGCCGTGCAACTGGGCTTCCCCGGAGACGAGCCCTGGGGCTTCGCCACCTTCGCGTCGCTCACGCTCAACACCCTGGCGTTCGTGGGTGTGTCCCTGGCCACGCGCCAATCCGAGTCCGAGCGCGAAGCAGCACGGGCGTGTACGCGCGAGGCTCCAGGCCTCGTCTCCGGCGGCGTGGAGGCCCGCTCCGCGAACGAGTTCCGAGAGCGGCTGGCCCCGTTCCTCGGTGAGGAGGCCGCGTCAGCCGAAGTGGACCGCGCCCTGGAGTCCCTGCGCATGTCCGCCGATGAGCGGAGACCCTCGGAGCTGCGCCGCCTGCGCGATGGCGTGGAGCGCAACCTGTCCGGACTCCTGGGCCCGGTGCTCGCGCGGCTCACCGTCGAAGAGGCGCTGCGACTCGGCCCGGGAACTCGCACGGCGCTGGCCGAACAACTGCGCTTCGTGGAGGAGCGGCTGCGCGACGCGCGCGGCATGCAGGGGCCCGAGCACGCGGTGGAGGCCGTGCGGCGCTACCTGCGGCGCATCCTGGAAGACCTCCCCCTGGGTGTCTGCGCGGTGGGGCCTGATGGAGAGGTGGTCATCTGGAACGCCGCGCTCGAGCGGCTCTCCGGCGTGGAGGAGCACGCCGCGCGAGGCCATCCCCTGTCCGCCCTGCCCGCTCCCTGGGGCCCGCTGTTGTCTGGCTTCGCCGCCGGCGCCGCGCCGGACACCGAGGCACGCGTGCACGTCTCCCGCGATGAGCGCACGCTGCGACTCCACCGCTCCCGGCTGACTCCGGCGGAGGAAGGCGGAGGTGCCTCCGAGGGAATGGCCCTGCTCGTGGAGGACCTCACGGAGCGCAAGGCCGTGGACGCGCGCCTCGCGCATCAGGACCGGCTCGCCTCGCTGGGGCGCGTGGCGGCGGGTGTGGCGCATGAGATTGGCAATCCACTGACGGCCATCGCCAGCCTCACGCAGAACCTCAAGTACGAGCTGGAGGACCCCGCCGCCGTGACGGAGCGCACCGGCCTCATCCTCCAACAGTGCCGCCGTATCAACGCCATCGTCCGCGCGCTGGTGGGCTTCAGCCATGCGGGCACGGTGGGCGGTGAAGCCCGCCCGTTCACCCGCGTGGAGGTCGCCCCCTTGCTGACGGAGGCCCTGCAGCTGGCGCGGCTCGCGCGGGCGGAGACGCGGTCGCGTGGCGTGCACTTCGAACACCGCTGTCCCGAGGGGCTCGCCGTCCAGGGAGACTCGCAGCGCCTGGAGCAGGTGCTCGTCAACCTGCTGACCAACGCGATGGACGCCTCCCCCGAGGGCGCCCGCGTGGAGCTGGAAGCCGAGGCCGTGGAGGGACAGGTCCTCGTGCGGGTGCTGGACCGGGGGCACGGCATTCCCTCGGAGCTGGCGCAGCGGGTCTTCGAGCCCTTCTTCACCACGAAGCAGCCGGGCGAAGGAACGGGCCTGGGGCTCGCCTTGGTCGCGGGCATCGTCCGCGAGCACGGAGGCGCCGTCCAGGTGGACAGCCGACCCGGTGGAGGGACTAGCGTGACCGTGAGCCTGCCCGACGCGCGCGGAACCGAGGAGTCCGTCGCGCGCCGCCCAGGCCCGGGGGCCGCCGCATGAGTCGCATCCTGGTCATCGAGGACGAGCCCATCATCCGCACGGAGCTGCGACGACTGCTCGTGCGCGCGGGGCACGACGTGTCCGAAGCAGGCGCCGTGCAGGAGGCCGCGAGTGACCATGCGCTCGACTCCTTCGACCTCGTGCTGTCGGACCTGCGGCTGCCGGGCGCTCCGGGAACAGACGTCATCGCCCGATGCCCAGGTGTTCCGGTGCTCATCATGACCAGCTACGCCACGGTGAAGTCCGCCGTGGATGCGATGAAGCTGGGCGCCGTGGACTACATCGCCAAGCCGTTCGACCACGACGAGCTGCTGCTCCAGGTCGAGCGCGTGCTGCGTGAAGGAAAGCTCACCCGGCAGAACGCGGCGCTCAAGCGCGAGGTGGAGCAGTCGTACTCCGTGAGCGGCATGGTGGGCGGCTGCGCGGCGATGCGCGACGTGTTCGAGCGGCTGCGCAAGGTGGCCCCCTCCCCCGCCACCGTGTTGGTGCTGGGTGAGTCCGGCACGGGCAAGGAGCTGGTGGCGCGCGCGCTTCATGCCCAGAGTCCTCGCGCGGATGGGCCGCTGGTCTCGGTGAACTGCGCGGCGATTCCCGAGGGCCTCCTCGAGAGCGAGCTGTTCGGCCATGAGAAGGGCGCCTTCACCGGCGCGCTCACCGCCCACGCGGGGCTGGTGGAGGCCGCGCACGGAGGCACGCTGTTCCTCGACGAAGTGGGAGAGCTGCCCGCGCCCGCGCAGGCCCGCCTGCTGCGCATGCTCCAGGATGGAGAGGTGCGGCGCGTGGGCTCCACCCGTCCTCGCAAGGTGGACGTGCGCATCGTCGCCGCCACGCACCGCGACCTGCCTCGCCGCGTGCAGGAAGGCGCCTTCCGCCAGGACCTCTACTTCCGGCTGCGCGTGGTGGAGATCCGCCTGCCGCCCCTGCGCGAGCGCGGCGAGGACCTGCCCGTCCTCGCCCGCCACCTGCTGGAGAAGGCGTGCAGGAAGGTCGGCCGCGCGCCCATGACGCTGTCGCCCGAGACACTCGCCGCGCTGTCCACCCATCCCTGGCCCGGCAACGTGCGCGAGCTGGAGAACGCCCTGGAGCGCGCCGTCATCCTCGCCGATGGTCCCCTCGTCACCCCGGACCTGCTCGCGCTGGAGCTCCCCGCCCAGGACTCCGCGGCGGAGACACTCGAGCCCGCGGAGCCCGAGGCCGATGAGCCCGGCGGCGGCTCCCTGGAGGACTACTTCCGGCGCTTCGTCCTGGAGCACCAGGAGCACATGGGCGAGACGGAGCTCGCCAAGCGCCTGGGCATCAGCCGCAAGGCGCTGTGGGAGCGGCGTCAGAAGATGGGCCTGCCGCGCACGCGTGCGTGACGCACCGCACGAAGCGTTACCCCGGTAACGCCCACGTCACCTTCGGTAACACCCTGACGCGGCGGGCCAGCCTGCAAGGTCTTGAAACTTCGTGTGACCCGGTTTGGCCGGAGTGTTGCTCTGGGCGGGGGAATGCCCCACACCTCCTCGCGCCTGTCGTTGCCCTGGCTCGTGCTCGCGGTGGCGCTGTCGCCCATCGGCACCGCGCGCGCCGGGAAGATAACGCTCACCGAGGAGGCCTTCCTCAACGTCAACCTCCTGATGCAGCCGCAGGTGCAGCTCATCAAGGACGGCGCGCCGGTGGGGCACGTGGGCACGGACTTCTTCCTGCGGCGCGTGCGGCTGCTCGTCTTCGGCGCGGTGACGAAGCGGCTGTCCTTCTTCATGGAGACGGACCAGCCCAACTTCGGCAAGGACGGCAGATACGACGTCGACTTCTACGTGCAGGACGCGTTCGTCTCCTACGAGTTCCTGGACAAGGTCTGGGTGGACGCGGGCTTCCTCATCGCCCCGCTGTCACGACACAACCTCCAGGGCGCCATCGCGCTCGACACCGTCGACTTCCACTCCAGCGTCATCCGCTTCACGCCGGGCGTCGGGAAGGTCTGGCGCGACATGGGCGTGCAGCTCCGAGGCTTCGCGGGCCCCGTGGGCTTCCGCGCCGCCCTCCTCAACGGCGTCCGAGGCAGCGTCCTGCCCGACGGGCGCGTCATCAACCCCGATGACTGGCCGCGCGGCGTGGCGATGGCGCGGATGAACTTCCTCACCCGCGAGGAGGACCTCTTCTTCCAGGGCATCTACTTCGCGGAGCACCCGCACCTGTCCGTGGGCGCGGGCGTGGACTATCAGCCCGACGCCATCGCCACCGCGAGCGGCGTGCACGACTCGCTGGCGCTGTCCGCGGACGTCTTCGCCGACGTGCCGTTCGGCGCCGCCATGGAGCTCGTCTTCCAGGCGGCCGTGTACCACTACCGCCAGGGGCTCGATAACCCCCAGAGCGGCACGGGCTTCCTGGCGGAGCTGGGCTATCGCATCGGCGTCGTGGAGCCCGTCGTGTCCGCGACGTACTTCCGCTCGCGCGTCGACGCCCAGGACGCGCTCGCGCTGCGGCCCGGCGTCAACCTCTGGTTCAAGAAGCACACGTTCAACCTCAAGACAGAGGTCGCCCTGTCGCGCACCGGAGACATCTCCGAAGCGGAGACCGGCATCGCCGGCACCGCGCAACTGCAGTTCTTCTACTGAAGTCCACCGAGGTCACCCCCGATGACTGTCGCGAAGGATTCGTTCGTTGCGCCCAAGGAGCACTTCTCCCGCGCCTCCCATGTCCGGAGCCTGGAGGACTACCAGCGCCTCTATCGCCAGAGCCTGGAGGCCCCCGAGGCCTTCTGGGGCGTGCAGGCGCAGCGCCTCACCTGGTTCCATCCTCCGGACTCGGTGCGGGAGATGAACGCCGAGCAGGTGGACTTCTCCTGGTTCGGTGGAGGCAAGCTCAACGTCGCCTACAACTGCGTGGACCGCCACGCCCGCGAGCGCCCTGGAAAGACCGCCATCCTCTGGGCGAAGAACGAGCCGGGCGAGTACCAGGCCATCACCTTCCGCGAGCTCCAGCACCACGTCGGCCGCATGGCCAACGTGCTCAAGGCCCACGGGGTCCGCAAGGGGGACCGCGTCTGTGTCTACCTGCCCATGATTCCGGAGCTGGCGTACACGATGCTCGCGTGCGCGCGCATCGGCGCGGTGCACTCGGTGGTGTTCGCGGGCTTCTCCGCGGAGTCGCTGCGCGAGCGCATCCTCGACTCGGGCGCGAAGGTGCTGGTCACCGCCAACGAGGGGCCCCGAGGCCCCAAGAGCGTGCCCACCAAGGCCATCGCCGACGAGGCCGTGGAGGGACTCACGCAGGTGACGTCCGTGCTGGTGGCCCAGCGCACCCCGCGCGAGGTCCCCATGGTGGAGGGCCGCGACTTCTGGCTCAACGCGGAGATGGCGCGCCACCGAGGCGTCTGCCCCGCCGAGTGGATGGACGCGGAGGACCCGCTCTTCATCCTCTACACCTCCGGCTCCACCGGGAAGCCCAAGGGCGTGCTGCACACCACGGGCGGCTACCTGGTCTACGCGGCGACGACGCACCACTACGTCTTCGACGTGCGCCCGGACGACATCCACTTCTGCACCGCGGACCTGGGCTGGGTGACGGGCCACAGCTACCTGCTCTACGGGCCGCTCGCCAACGGCACCACCACCGTCCTCTTCGAGTCCACGCCCTCGTATCCCGACGCGGGCCGGCTCTGGAAGGTGGTGGACGACGTGAAGGCCACGGTCCTCTACACCGCGCCCACCGCGCTGCGCGCGCTCATCAAGGAGGGCGACGCGTGGGTGAAGAAGTCCTCGCGCAAGTCGCTGCGCCTGCTCGGCAGCGTGGGAGAGCCCATCAACCCGGAGGTGTGGCGCTGGTACCACGACGTGGTGGGCGAGGGCCGCTGCCCCGTCGTCGACACGTGGTGGCAGACGGAGACGGGCGGCATCCTCATCTCGCCGCTGCCCGGGGCCACGCCGTGCAAGCCGGGCTCCGCCACCCTGCCCTTCTTCGGCGTGGAGCCCGTGCTGATGGATGACGAGGGGCGGGTCATCGAGGGCAACGGCGTCAGCGGCAACCTGTGTCTGGCGCGCTCATGGCCGGGCCAGGCCCGCACGCTGTACGGCCACCACCAGCGGTTCGTGGAGACGTACTACTCGCGCTTCCCTCACCTGTACTTCACCGGCGACGGCTGCCGCCGCGACGAGGATGGCTACTATTGGATTACCGGCCGCGTCGACGACGTCCTCAACGTGTCCGGCCACCGGCTGGGCACCGCGGAGGTGGAGAGCGCGCTCGTCGCTCACGAAGCCGTGGCCGAGGCCGCCGTGGTGGGCTTCCCCCACGACATCAAGGGCACGGGCGTCTGCGCCTTCGTCACCGTGAAGCCGGACTGGCTGGAGACCTCCACCGAGCAGATGGTGGGCGCGCTCAAGGAGCAGGTGCGCCACGTCATCGGCCCCATCGCGACCCCGGACCGGGTGGTGGTGGTCAACGGCCTGCCCAAGACGCGCTCCGGGAAGATCCTGCGCCGCATGCTGCGCAAGATTGCCTCCGGCGAGACGGAGAGCCTGGGCGACACCACCACCCTGGCCGACCCCGCCGTGCTCGACGAGCTGCTCGAGAAGTCGCTCCCCCTCCGCGCGAAGTCCTGACCCTCCTCCCGAGACACGACATGTCCGAGCCCTCTCGAAACGACGCCCTGGAAGCCCTCGCCGCCTCACGCTGGCGCGTGGCCGCCGCGCTCACCGTGGCCACGCTGGTGGCCTACTTCGGCTTCATCCTGCTCGTCGCATTCAACAAGCCGCTGATGGGCCAGCAGCTCGTCCCCGGCCTGTCGGTGGGCATCGTCCTGGGGGCCGTGGTCATCGTCACCGCCTGGGCGCTGACGGGCATCTACATGCTCTGGGCCAACGGCAAGTACGACCGGGCCCTGAGCCAACTGCGCCGCTGAAAGGGATGCCCTCATGAACCCCTCCTCCACGACGGGCTCGCAGCTGGGCCAGCCCAACACCACGGCCATCTTCTTCTTCCTGCTCTTCGTCGGTGTCACGCTGGCCATCACGTACTGGGCGGCGCGCAAGACGAAGACGACGTCGGAGTTCTTCGCCGCGGGCGGCGGCGTGAGCGCCCTGCAGAACGGCTTCGCGCTGGCGGGCGACTACATGAGCGCCGCCAGCTTCCTGGGCATCGCGGGCCTGGTGGCGCTGTCCGGCTTCGACGGGCTCATCTACTCGGTGGGCTGGCTGGTGGGCTGGCCCGTGGTGACGTTCCTCATCGCGGAGCCCTTGCGCAACCTGGGCAAGTACACCTTCGCGGACGTGGTGGCGTACCGGCTCCAGCAGACGCCGGTGCGCCTGTCCGCGGCGCTGGGCACCCTCACGGTGGTGAGCTTCTACCTGATTGCGCAGATGGTGGGCGCCGGCAACCTCATCCACCTGCTCTTCGGGCTCTCGTACGAGGTCGCCGTCGTCATCGTCGGAGGGGTGATGATTCTCTACGTGCTGTTCGGCGGGATGATTGCCACCACGTGGGTGCAGATCGTGAAGGCGGTGCTGCTGCTCGCGGGCGCCTCCGCGCTGGCGGGCGCGGTGCTCTACCGCTTCGGCTTCAGCCCGGTGGCGCTCTTCGACGAGGCCTCACGGCAGTACGGCGCGCAGGTGCTGGCACCGGGCACGCTGGTGAGCAACCCGGTGGAGACGGTGTCCCTGGGGCTGGCGCTGATGTTCGGCACGGCGGGCCTGCCGCACATCCTGATGCGCTTCTACACGGTGCCGGACGCGAAGGCGGCGCGCAGCAGCGTGTTCTACGCCACGGGCCTCATCGGCTACTTCTACCTCGTCACGTTCATCCTGGGCTTCGGCGCGGCGGTGCTCGTGGGACGTCAGGCCATCACCGGCATGGACAAGGGCGGCAACATGGCGGCGCCCATGCTGGCGGAGGTGGTGGGCGGCACGGGCTTCCTGGGCTTCATCTCCGCGGTGGCCTTCGCCACCATCCTCGCGGTGGTGGCCGGCCTGACGCTGTCCGGCGCGGCGGCGCTGTCCCACGACTTGTGGTCCAGCGTGGTGCGCAAGGGCCAGGCCCCCGAGCACGAGCAGCTCAAGGTGGCGCGGCTCGCCAGCCTCTTCCTGGGCGTGCTCGCGGTGGTGCTGGGCGTGGTCTTCAAGGGACAGAACGTGGCCTTCATGGTGGGGCTGGCGTTCGCCATCGCCGCGAGCGCCAACTTCCCCGCGCTGCTCCTGTCCATGGCCTGGCAGCGGTTCACCACGAATGGCGCGGTGGCCAGCATGCTGACGGGCTCCGTCAGCGCGGTGCTGCTCATCTTCCTGTCGCCCACCGTTCAAATCGACCTGCTGAAGAACACCACCGCGCTGTTCCCCCTGAAGAATCCAGGCATCATCACCATGCCCCTGGCCTTCTTCGTGGGCATCGCCGTGTCCCTGCTGTTCCCGGAGAAGGAGTCGAGTGAGCGCTTCGCCGAGGTGAAGCACCGCATGCACGTGGGCGCGGGCAAGCCGGCCGTGGCCCCCGTGGCGCAGGTGCCCTCGGTCAGTCCCGGCGCGGCGCCTCGGCCCACGGCCACCAAGGCGTGACGCGCCCCCAGGACAGTCCTCCTCCGTCATGCTCCTGGGGAGGAGGACGGGGGTGGGGCCCGGGCCTCCAAGGGGTCTGGGTCCCGCCCCTCTTCCTACGTGTCGCCGCCGTCCAGCTTCTCGCGCAGGCGCATGCGCGCGCGGTGAAGGCGGCTCTTGTGCGCGCGCACGTCGATGCCCGACTTGCTCGCGGCCTCCTCGGCGGACAGCCCCTCCACGTCCCGGAGCAGCAGCGCCTCGCGGTCCGTCGCGGACATCGACGCCAGCGCGTCCCGAATCTCCGCGCCCAGCTTGCGCGCATGGGCGGCCTCGTCCGGGGGCCGCTCGCCGGACGGCACCGCGCGCGCGGCCTCTTCATCCAGCGACACGGCGACGCCCCCTCGGGCCTCGCGCCGCCGCTCCCGCGAGCAGTGCGAGCGCGCCACCTGATAGAGCCACGTCGAAAGCTGGGCCTGCTCGCGGAACGCATGCAGGCCGCGGAAGGCCGTCATCAGCGTCTCCTGGAGCACGTCGCGCGCGACCTCCTCGGAGCCACACAGCCGCACCCCGAAGCGGTACACCGGCGACGCGTACCGGGCGAGCAGGGCCTCCAGCGCCTCGCGGTCTCCCTTGCGTGCCGCCGCGACGAGCGCCGCGTCGCTCCGTCCTCCCCTTGCCGCCCTGCCTGTCGCATCCACGTGCCTGCTCCCTTTCTCCCTGGGTGAAAAGCGCCGGGGCGCTTCCGCGCGGTCCGTCCGGGGACCTCCTCTTCCCCTCAACATCCGCACGGGCCGCTGAATCCTTTTCCCGCCGAGGTGACTCTCACCGCAAATCGGTGACGTGTCACCCGGGACTTCCCCCTCGACACTCTTTCCCCTCCTCTTCGTGATGCCCGACCCACTTCACTGCTTCTCCACCTTCGTCAGGTCTCATCACCCATGAACGCGTTCCTGCTCCCCCTCCTGGGGGGCGTCCTGCTGGGCGCAGGCGCCTCTCTGTTACTCTTGTTCAACGGTCGCATCGCCGGCATCAGCGGAATCACCGCGGGCCTGCTGACCCCCGCCAAGGCGGACACCGCGTGGCGCGCCGCATTCGTCGGCGGCCTCGCCGTGGGTGGCGTCGTGCTGGCGCTCGTCCGGCCGGAGTCCTTCGGCCCTCCCGTCATCTCCGGCATGGGCGCCACGCTCGCCGCGGGACTGCTCGTGGGCTTCGGCACCCGGCTGGGCAGCGGCTGCACCAGCGGCCACGGGGTCTGCGGCCTCGCGCGAGGCGCCAGGCGCTCGCTGGTCGCCACGCTCACGTTCATGGCCGCGGGCGCGCTCACCGTCTTCGTCACCCGCCATGTGCTGGGAGGTGTCTCGTGAAGGCGGCGGTGATGGCGGGACTGGCGGGACTGCTCTTCGCGCTGGGGCTGGGCATGGGCGGCATGACGGACCCCGCGAAGGTGGTGGGTTTCCTCGATATCGCCGGGGCGTGGGACCCCAGCCTCGCCTTCGTCATGGCGGGCGCGCTGGGCACCTATGGACTCCTGCGCCAGCTCATCGTGCGGCGCGCGAAGCCCGTGCTCGCGAAGGACTTCCCAGCGCCGCCCTCGGCGATGGTGGACGGGCGGCTCGTCGGGGGCGCGGTGCTGTTTGGCATTGGCTGGGGCCTGTCCGGTTACTGCCCGGGGCCCGCGCTGGTGTCCGCGCCGGTGGGAGGCGCCACTGTGTTGCTTTTTGTCGGGGCGATGCTGGTGGGGATGGGTGTTTTTCGCGCCTGGGAAGTCCTCCGCGCCCCCCGAACCTCCAGCCAACCTGGTTGAGCGGGGCACTTCTGGACTACCCGCGGGGCCCGGTGCGGGCTGGAATCGGGCGCTGCGGGGCAACTCTTCTCAGACTTCCGGGCATGTGAATTGATTGGGACATCACATCCGGGCGTTGAGTGCGTTTGCAAAGCTTTGGACGTGTCACCACGGCGAGCAGTGCTGGCTAGGATGTTTTCTCGATGCCGCGCGCCGCGAATAGGTTGCTGGATGTGGACGAAGAGAGGCTCGTCCACCAGTTCCCCGGGCTGGACCGTAAGGCGATGGGTGCGTTCTTCACACCCTCGCCCCTGGTCGAACGGACGCTATCGCTCGCGATGGCGCACCTGGGAGCAGGACCGCTCACCGTGGTTGACCCGGCCTGTGGGGCCGGGGCCTTCCTGTCAGCGGCCTCGAAACTCTGGCCCGGCGCACGCCTGTGCGGCCTGGAGCTGGACCCCGCCGTGGCCCGGCTCTGCCAGGCCCGCGTCCCTGAAGCGGACGTCCGCGAGGGAGACACTTTGAGAGGTGGGCTGGAGCCCATGCTCGCCACCACGCCGCCAGAGCACCGCGAGCTGTGGGTGGGCAACCCTCCCTACAACGGAACATCGCCCGTGCTGAAGGATGCCAGCGCCTACGCGAAGCTGCGTGCGCTGCTCCCGCTGGCGCTGCCGCCCGGCACCAGCCTGCGCGACGACTTCGCCTTCTTCCTCCTGGTGGCCGCGCACCGGCTCTCCACGAGGCCCGGCGTGCTGGCCTTCATCACCCCGGCGAGCTTGCTGGACGCGTTCCTCTACGCGCCGCTGCGCCAGTCCCTCTTGCGCATGCTGACGCTGCGCGAGGTGGTGGACCTGGGGCCCGGCGCCTTCCAGGGCACGCAGGTGCGCACGTGCATCACCGTGTGGTCCTCCCTGCCCGGCCACGTGGACCCGCCGCGCTTCGAGCGGCGAGGCGACTGGCAGCACTTCACGCCCGAGGCCCCCGAGTGGCGCCTGGCCCCCACCACCCCCGAGGCCAGCGCGCTGGATGCCCGCTGGAGCGCGGAGGGAGAGCCGCTCACCACGCTGGTGCCAGTGAGCCTGCCGGGGGTGAAGACGCGCTTCGACGAGCTGCTGGTGGACGCGGACCCGGAGCGGCTGCTCGCGCGGATTCGAGCCTTCGCCGCCGCGACGATGGAGGAGCTGCCGGAGTTCGCGCGCTCGCATGGGCTGCCGGAGGAGCTGCTCCTGAAGCTGCGCGCGCTCAAGGTGGGCCCGCCGCTGGAGGTGGACGCGAAGCACCTGCGGCCCTTCTACCGGTACGGCGGGGCGCGGCACCGAGGCACGCTGCCTCCGGAGACTCGCGCGTTCTGCTACCTGGACCGGCGCTTGATTCCTCGAGGCGACCACCGCCTGCGGGGGCCGTATGACCCTCACGTGGGCGCGGTGAAGCTGCTCTTCAACGTGCGCGAGCTGCCCTTGTCCGCCGCGCTGCTGGAGGAAGAGGGCTGCGTGCATGACCATCGGCACGCGCGCTTCGCGCCGCTGTACGTGCCCAAGCGCCTGCGGGACGAAGGGCTGCGTGTCACGCGCTCCTCGACGACGACGGAGGAACTGGGGCCGCTGGTGCCCAACCTCTCGCCCAGAGGACTCGAGTGGGCGGAGACGCTGGGCGGGCCGCTGCCCGCGTTCCAGGCCATCGTGAGGTTCCTCAACAGCCAGGAGGTGCAGCGCACGTGGGCTCCGGCCTTCGGAGCGTCGCGCGTGGTCCCCGTACCGCTGTTGGTGCCGCCGCCTGGCCAGGAGTGAGGTCCGCGCGGGAGGAGCGCTCCTCCCGCACGGATTCCCTGCAGGGCTGGCGCACACCCGCTAGTGTCCCCCTCGTCGAGCCGTATCCCCCCTCTAGAGGAAGGACCCTTCGTCATGACGATTCGCGCGCTGCTCACCGCCGCCGTCCTCACCGCCGCCTCTCCCGTGCTGGCCCAGGACGCGGCCGCTCCCGCCGCCACGCCTCCCGCCGCGCCGCCCAAGGTGGCGCCCGCCAAGGGCGAGTCCGCCCGGGCCCTGGTGAAGGACGCCCAGGGCAAGGACGTGGGCGAGGTCATCTTCGAGCAGACCAAGCACGGGGTGCTCATCAAGGGCCAGCTGGAGAACCTGCCCGCGGGCCAGCACGCCTTCCACATCCACGAGACGGGCAAGTGCGAGGCGCCGGACTTCAAGACGGCGGGCGGCCACTTCAACCCGACGAAGAAGGCCCACGGCATCCTGTCGCCCAAGGGCAAGCACGTGGGTGACCTGCCGAACCTCTACGTCGACAAGGACGGCAAGGTGACGTTCGACACGTTCTCGCAGAACGGCCTCACCGTGAAGTCCCTGTTCGACAAGGACGGCTCCGCGGTCGTCATCCACGTCAAGGAGGATGACTATCACTCCGACCCCACCGGCGACGCCGGCGGCCGCATCGCCTGCGGCGTGGTGGAGAAGTAGTCCACCGTTGCCCCACGTGGCCCCTTCTCCAGAGGGGCCACGCGTGAGCGCCCGCCTCAGTGCACGGGGCGGGCGACAGCGGCGGCCGGGGTCTGCTTCACCGGCGTGAAGAGCAGGTCCTGGAAGTCGAAGCTGAAGTCGGTCAGCGGGGAGATGGGCTGCATCCGCATCTCCGCCAGCGTGCCATCGGGCTTCAGCGAGAAGGTCACGAAGGCATCCGCGTTGAGCGAGCGGTCCGTCCAGCGCGCGACGAACGTGTCGTATTGCCAGTGGGACAGCTCACCCACGAGGCCCGGCGTCCGGGTGAAGCGCAGCAGCCACTTGTCGCCCTCCTTCGTCACCGTCACGTCGCCGTACCACGCGTCGCGGTACGTGCCGGCGTAGGAGTCCAGCGGCAGCGACGGCTTGCTCTGCGCGTTGCGCATGCCGCCCTGGAGCGCCACCTTCTCCTCCGCCTTCGCGCGCTTGGAGTCGTCATCCGCCTTGAACGCGGCGACCCAGTCCGTCTTCGGCGCGCCGACGAACGCATCCAGCACCGTCCACAGGGGCACCTCGAAGCCGCTGCGCTCCTCCTGATTCGTCAGCACGGCGATGCCCAGCCCCAGCTCCGGCACCAGCATCACCCGCGAGAAGTAGCCCGGCAGCGCGCCGCTGTGGCCCACCAGCTTGTAGCCCCGGTAGTCGCGCACGCCCCAGCCCAGCGCGTACGCGGAGAAGTTCGCGCGCAAGGACTCCAGCGACTTGGAGGGCTCGGAGATGCCCATCACCGTCTGCGCCGCCCACATCTCCTTCGACTGCGCCTCGCTGAACAGGCGCTTCTTGCCGTCCGTGCCCGGAATCGCGCCGCGGCCCAACTGCGTCATCATCCACTTCGCCAGGTCATTCACGGTGGAGTTGATGGCCGCCGCGGGCGCGTTGTTGTCGATGCTCGTGGGGGAGAGGGCCTTGAGCACCCCGTCCGCCTTCGCGTGCGGCGTGGCGACGTTGGCCCCCACGCGCAGCCCCTTCACGTGCGTGCTGCTGTCGCGCATGCCCAGCGGCAGGAAGATGCGCTCGCGCACGAAGTCGCGCCAGTGACGGCCGCTCGCCTTCTCGATGACCTTGCCCGCGACGAGGTAGAGGATGTTGTCGTAGGCGTAGCGGCTGCGGAAGCTGATGGACGGACGGATGTGGCGCAGCTTGGAGACAATCTCGTCCTCGGTGAACGTGGTCGGCGGGAAGTACAGCAAGTCACCGGCGCCCAGGCCCAGGCCGCTGCGGTGGACGAGCAAGTCCCTCACCGTCAGCTCCCGCGTGACGTACGGGTCGAACATCTGGAACGACGGCAGGTGGTCCACCACGCGGTCGTCCCACTGGAGCTTCCCCTCGTCGACGAGGATGGCCAGCGCCGCCGCCGTGAAGGCCTTGCTGTTGGAGGCGATGTTGAACAGCGTGTCCGCCGTCACCGGCGTCGCGGCCCCCTGCTTGCGCACGCCATAGCCCTTGGCCAGCAGTACCTTGCCGTCCTTCACCACGGCCAGGGCCACGCCGGGGACCTCGAAGGTCTTCATGGCCCGCTCGACGGTGGCGTCCAGGTCCGGTGGCAGGGACTGCGCGAGCGGGGAAGACAGCGGCAGGACGATGAGCAGCAGCGCGAGGGCAAGACGCACGAAGACTCCGAAAGGAAGTGCCAGGTCGACGCCCCTGTCTAGCCCACTTCGGCAACCCGCCCCAGCGCCTCCCGCCCAGGGGCGTACCTCGCCCCACCCCGCGTCCGCTCAGACGTAACCGAACCGGCGCCGCGCGAACCACTCCGCGCCCAACAGGCCGATGAGGGCCACCAGGTAGTACCAGCGGTCCCACAGCGGCTGGTCCTTCGCGCGGCCCACCTCGACGACGGGCGGGTCCAGCAGCGGCACGTCCGGCAGTCCGTCCTGCGGCAGCTTGTACGACTTGCCGCCCGTCACCTGGGCGATCGCCTCCATCAGCTCCGGCCGCACCGAGGCGTCCGACAGCTCCGGCCCCACGGCGCGCACCGCCACCGCGTCCTCGCCCTGCCCCAGCTCCGTCTCGCCCTTCTTCGCCGTCGCGAGCAGCTTGTACGGCCCCGGCTCCGGCGGCGCGAACTCCAGGCGCACCACGCCGTCCTGTCCCGTCGCGCCCGTCTGCACCGCCACGGCCTTCTGCGAGGCCACGGAGAACAGCTCCACGCGGACCTGCGCGTCCTGCGCGGGCTGGTAGTCCGCGCTGCGCGCCTGCACCACCACCGCCACCGGACGTCCCGGCTCCACCGCCGGAGGGTCCGCCGTCACCTTCAGCGTCGTCAGGTCCGGGTCCCGCACCAGCCACCGCAGCGCATTGCCCCAGAAGCGGTCATACGCGCGGTTGGGCGAGCCATCCCGGTGCGCCGCGAACGCCCAGTACCAGGACGCATCCGTCGCCATCACCAGCGAGCGGCCCCGGCCGTAGTCCCACACGGCCACGAGCGGCGCGTTCTTCCCGTCCGTGGTGAGATGCGGATGCTCCAGCAACACCGTGGCACCTGGGCGCGCGCGCGTCAGGTTGGCGCCCGGGATGGGCGGCAGTTGCGTCCACGCGGCCTCGGTGGCGGACGCGCCCATGCCGATGGCCGTCACCGGGTGGCGCAGTCCCTCCGGCGTGAGGCGCGCGGTGAAGGGCTCCGGGTTGGCGGGGCCCGCGGCGACCACGGGCAGCGCTTCCATGAGCGTGGGCATGTTGGCGCGGCCCTCGCCCAGCACGCTGTCACCGCCCAGCATCACGAAGGCGCCGCCGTTGTGGATGTAGCGCTCCAGGTTGCGCTCGTACTCGGCGATGGAGAGCGACGGGTCCGTGTAGCCGAAGTTCTGGAAGATGACGACGTCGAAGGTGTCCAGCTTCGTGTCGAAGATCTCCTCCATGGGGAACGGGATGAGCGACAGCTCGCGGTCGTTGTTCGTGCCCGGGTCGTCCGACAGCGTGCGCAGGATGTAGAACGAGATGAGGTCCACGTTGGCGTCCTGCTTCAAGAGGCCGCGCAGGTAGCGCTCGTCCCACGAGGGGCGGCCCACCACCAGCAGCACGCGCACGCGGTCCCGGATGACCTTCAGCGTGAAGGAGCGGCTGTTGTTCTCCGCCACCGCCTCGTCCGGGAAGGTGGGCACCGACACCGTGTAGACGAAGCGTCCCGTCTGGTCCGGCGTGAAGGTGAAGGACACGGGCTTCACGTCGTCGGAGGTCTCCAGGCGCACCGTCTTGCTCGCCACCGTCTTGCCCTCCTGGCGCAGCACGACGGGAATCTCCTGGCCTCGGAAGCCCCGGCCATGAATCTCCGCCTCCACCGTGAGCGAGTTGCGCACGAAGGCGAAGTCATCCACCTTCAGCGCCTCGATGGAGAGGTCCTTGAGCGCCTCCTGTCCCACGGTGAAGGTGGAGACGGGCACGCCCAGGTCCACCAGCGCCGCGCGAGCACGGCCCACCGCGCCCGACTTCAGCTCCGCGTTGTCGGTGCCATCACTCAGCAGCAGCACACCGGACAGCTTGCGCGCGCCCTGCCCCGCGCCCGCCACCGAGCGCAGCGCGGACAAGAGGTCCGTGGTGCCGCCCCGCGGAGGCTCCTTCACCAGCGACGCGGCCGTCACCGGCGTCAGCTCCGGGTCGAAGCCGTGCAGCTCCACCGTGAAGCGGTCCTGCAGGGCCTCGAGCCCCGGCGCCGCCTTCTCCAGGAAGCGCGCCACCTGCGCGGTGCGCGTGGGCCCGCCCGGCTCCGAGGGGAAGTCCATGGACGCGGAGCGGTCCACCAGCACCGCCACGCGGTTCTTCATCCGCGCCACCTGGAGGTGGCGGATGCCCGGCTCCAGGAGGAAGAACAGCGCGGCCACGCCCGCGCCCACGCGCAGCGCCCACAAGAGGACGCGGCGTCCTCGCGACGGCTCCTTGCGCACGCCCCACGCGGCCAGCGCCACTCCCAAGAGCAACCCGAGCGCGAGGAACACCACCGCCCAGGTGGGCAAGGGAGAGAGGCTGACGAGCTTCCAGGCGTTGAAGGTGGGGGAATTCATCCAGGCTCCCGGCGTCGGCCGGTGGCTTCAGCGCCGCTTGTTGAGGATGAGCGGCAGGTGGACGGCGTCGTCCTTGTAGTCCAAGCAGAGGGCGTACATGCACACGTTGATGCCCAGGCGCACCGCCAGCTCGCGCTGCGGCTCCCCGCCAGGGCTCACGTCGAACTCGAAGTCGCCCGTCTCATTGCGGCTCCACGCCCCGGCCACGTCGTTCTGCGAGTACAGCACCGCGGAGCGCTTGCCCAGGTTCGCCGCCAGCATCTGCGGCTTGTTGAGCAGCCGTCCCGGCGCCGCGTCCAGGAGGAAGAAGGACTTGAACACCACGTGTCCGGAGCCCACCTCCGTCAGCGGGCTCTGCGGCAGCACCCGCGCCATCTCCCGGCGGAAGCTGGCGTCGAAGCCATCCCCGTCGCTGCCGTCGTTGGCGTCCGCCAGCATGAAGCCGCCGTACGTCAGGTAGCGGCGCAGGTTGGCCACCTCCGCCTCGCTCAGCGGGGGGAAGGCGCCGTCACCGCCGAAGTAGAGGAAGGGGTACTCGAAGAGGTCCGGGCTGCTCAGCGCGAAGGGGCGCGCGTCCGGCACCACCTCCACGGACGTGCGCCGCTGCAGCTCCCACGCGATGCGCCGCAGCCCCGACAGCCGCCCGTCCCAACGTCCTCCGTGCTTCGCGACGGCGGGGATGAAGCGGCTCTTCTCACCGAAGGCCCACGCGCGCCGGGACAGCAGTGGGGCGAGCGCGGCGGTGCCGAGCAGGAGATTTCGACGGGTCAGACGCCGCGCGGACATAGAGCGCTTCTATATACCGTCGACGGGTGCTCGCATTCCCCGGTATAGAGCGGAGCCATGGCAAAAGGCGGACAGACGCCGGAGCCGCCTGGCTCTCCCGAGGTCCGGGCCGCCTGGGCGCGCAAGGAGGCTGGAGACGTCGCCGGGGCACGGCGCGACGCCGAGCGTCTGCTGGCGGGCACTCCCTCCCCCGAGGACCGGGCCCTGGCCGAGGAGCTCCTGCGGCGCTCCTCCACCCCTCGGGCGCTCTACGGCTTCGCCCTCCTCGCCGCCGCTGTGTTCACCGGGCTGCTGTTATTGGCCTGGACCCGCTACGCTTAAGCTACATCGTCGGCGCCCTGGAGGCCCCACCGGGGCCAGCCCTGGCGCGCCGCAATGCAAGGAGTTGGAGCCATGGAAGGCCTCCTCCAGGCCCTCAAGGCCTATCAGGAGCTCAACCCGTCGGGATGGGTCGGCATCTACCGGCTCCTGCCCATGTGGGCGGGCATCGTCTGCTGCGTCATCGGCGTGGCGCTCCTGCTCGTCGGCGGTGGGCCTCGCATGTTCCGCTCGCTGGCGGGCCCCCTGGGCGCGCTGCTCGGGCTGGTGTGGACGAGCGCCGTCGCCGCGAAGCTGGGCCTGACGGAGCTGGACCCGCGGATGCCCTCCTTCGTCGCCGCGGCGCTCATGGTGCTGGGCTTCCTGTTCCCGCCCGCCATCACCTTCATCGGCCTGGGCGTGCCGCTGGGCCTCGTCGCCGGGCAGATCGCCGGCCCCCAGGACTTCCTCCTGGGCTTCGCGCCGGGCTTCATCATCGGCGGGCTGGTGGGCGCGCTGCTCCACCGCATCGTCAGCGCCGTGGTGGCCTCCGCGGTGGGCGGCTGGGTGCTGGTGATTGGCGCGCTGGCGGCGCTCCATCAGTTCGGCGGACTGGTCGCCACCCTGGCCAGCAAGCCCTGGGGCGTCATCGTCGCCGCGGGCCTGTTCGCCGTCGCGGGCGCCGTGTACCAGATTGCCATGCGCCCCTCGCCCGAAGAGGCCGAGAAGCAGCGCGGCGAAAAGGACCGCCTCAAGCAGCGCCAGGCGGAACAGCGGGCGCTCGAGAAACGTTGGGGGGTCAAGTAGACAACCTCCGGGGACAGCCCGCCGTGCTTTACGTCTCCCGGCGTGGCGCGTACATTCCGCCGGCTTTCCCCCCGGAAAACCCCCGAAGGATTGATGGGCCAGCCCAGGCGCAAGGAGAAGGAGAAGCAGGACTCCCCCTCGGAGGCCACCCCCAGGCAGGAACCCACCGCGGGCAGCGCGTGGGTCAAGCCCGAGGGGTTGTCGCGCCGGGGCTGGGCCGTGCTTGTCGGGTTGATCCTCTTCATCCAGTTTCCGCTCATCCACCATGTCTTGTTTCGGGCGGAAGCGGAGGCCACGACGACAGTCCCCTACACCCAGGACTTCAGCGACTCCAGCGTGGTGAAGCGGGACTTCTTCACCGTGGGAGGCTACTGGCGGGTGTTGGGTGGCGAGCTGCTGGCGCCCGGGGTGAAGAACAACCCGCTGTGGCTCCAGGCGCCGCTGCCGGACGACGTGGCCATCGAGTTCGACGTGCGCTCGGAGCTCCCCGAGGGCGACATCCGGGTGGAGGTCTTCGGCAACGGCGTGGACCCGAGCTCCGGCTACGTCCTGGTGCAGGGCGGCTGGAACAACTCCTCGTCGGCCATCGCGCGGCTGGACATGAACGCGCCCCTGATGGAGGCGCTCAAGCGCCGCGCGGCGCGCAAGGCGGAGTCCCAGGGCGACACCGCCCAGGCTGTCGACGTGGCCAGCGTGTTCAAGGACGACACCCGCGTGCGCGTGGAGGCCAAGGGCACCCCGGTGCAGGCGGGCCGCACGTACCACTGGCGCATCGAGCGGCGCGCCACGCTCCTGCGTTGGTACATCGACGGTGAGCTGTTCCTGGAGCTGGACGACCCGCGCCCGTTGAAGGGCCAGGGGCATGACCGCCTGGGGCTCTCCGGCTTCGAGTCGCAGATCTTCTACGACAACCTCCGCGTGGACACGCCGGACCGGATGCCCGCGAAGCTGGCGCCCGCGGCGGCCGTGATTCCGGCGGGGCCCTACGCGGACGACTTCAACCGCGACACGCTGGGCGACGCGTGGAACGTGACGAACGCCGCGGCGACGAGGCTGGTGGATGGCGCGCTGGTGGTGGAGCAGCTCCACAACCGCCCCGTGTGGCTCAAGCGCCCCCTCCCTCGCGACGCGGTGATTGAGTTCGACGCGTGGACGGACGACCCCCAGGGCGACATCAAGGTGGAGGCGTGGGGTGACGGCCGCTCCTTCTACGCGGGGGACCTGCGCCTGCAGTACACGGCGACGGGCTATGTCTTCATCTTCGGCGGATGGAAGAACACGCAGTCCGTCATCGCCCGCCGCAGCGAGCACACGCCGGACCGCGTCGCACGCGATGGCGCCTCCGTGGTGCCGGGCAAGCGTCACCACTTCAAGCTGACCCGGCGCGGCGCCACCCTCGCCTGGGAGCTGGACGGCCAGCCCTTCCTCACCCTGCAGGACCCCTCTCCCTTGGAGGGGGCTCGCAATCAGTACTTCGGCTTTTCGGGCTGGCAGACCCGGGTCCACTTCGACAATTTGAAGATCGAGCCGCTCGCCCCCTAGCGGCCAAGGAAAGTCATACCGTGCGCAGAGTTGGTATCTTCGGCTGGGGCGTCGTCGCCCCCCGGTCCAGGAACATTGAGGCGTTCGAGAGGAACCTCGCGTCCTCCGAAAGCTGGCTGTCTCCCTTCAACGGCTTCGGGCCCGACAACTTCCTGGTCGGCACGCCGGACTTCAACCTGGCGGAGTACAAGCCGTGGATTGACGCGCGCTTCCCCGCCAACCGCTTCTCGCAGCTGGAGCGGAAGATGGGGCAGCCGACGCAGTTCGCCATCGGCGCGTTCATCCAGTCGCTGGCGCAGAACCCGGGCATCGAGCAGGAGCTGCAAGCCCTGGGGCCCCGCGCCCACGTCTACGTGGGAACGGGCCTGGGAGACCTGCCCACCATCCAGGCCATCTCCCTGGACCTGTACCGCGCGCAGCGGCGGTGGAACCGCTTCTGGGCCGCGCCCGAGCGCAACGCCGTGCTGCGCCAGTGGCTGGAGACGCGCGAGGCGGTGGCCGGCCTGCCGCCGGAGCCCGCCACGGTCGACGAGGGCATCCGCGACGAGGCCGAGGACGCCTGGTGGGCGTACTGGACGGGCCGCTCCACGGAGCTGCGCGAGTACCTGACGGAGCTGCGGGACATCGAGGCCATCGGCGTGCCTGACGGCGCCGACGTCGAGTCCGCCAAGCTGGCCGTCATCAAGGAGAAGCGCACCCGCAACGCCCGGCTGCAGAAGAAGTGGAGCTCGCCGGAGCCGCCGTGGAACGCGGTGTCCTCCAACGTGCTGTGGAACATCCACAACACGCCCGCCTCGCAGATTTCGATGCTGGGCCGCATCACCGGCATGACGTTCGCGCCTGTCGCCGCGTGCTCGTCGTTCGGCTACGGGCTCAAGCTGGCGATGAACGCCATCCAGCTGGGCGAGGCCAAGGCCGTGGTGATGGGCATGACGGACGCGGCGCCCAACCCGCTGGTGGTGGGCGGCTTCTACAACGCCCGCGTCATCTCCGCGGACGCCGCCATCTCCAAGCCCCTCACCGCGCTGCGCGGCACGCACATCGCGGGAGGCTCCGTGGTGTGGGTGATGGGCGACTACGACTACTTCGTGTCCAAGGGCTTCAAGCCGCTGGGCATGGAGCCGGTGTCCGTGGGTGTCACCGCGGACGCCGACCACATCATCACCCCGTCGAAGGAAGGCCCCACGCTGGCCATCCGCGAGGCGCTGGCCGCCGCGGGCTGTACCCCCGCCGACGTGGGGAGCTGGGACTTGCACGCCACGGCCACGCCGGGTGACTACCTGGAGGTGCAGAACCTGCGCGACGTGATGCCGGAGTCGGTGCTCATCACCGCGCGCAAGGGCACCTTCGGCCACGGCATGTCCGCGGGCGGCGGCTGGGAGCTGACGGCGCAGTACCTGGGCTACGAGCGCGGCGGCGTGTTCCCCACCCCGCTGAAGCGCACGGAGCTCAACCAGCAGATCTCCCGTGTGCACGAGCGCTTCGTCTTCGACGAGGCCGTGGCCACGCCGGCCGGCTGCGCGGGCAAGCTGTCCATGGGCGTGGGCGGCATCAACGCGTGTGTCATCTCCCGCCCCTGGAAGAAGTGAACTAGCTCAGGGGTGGGCGCCCCGCGCGTCCGCCGCCAGCCTCGAGGCGGCCTCCGGGTCGAGGCGCTGGAGCAAGAGCAGCTCCAGCTCCAGGTCCCGGGCGTAGCTCTGCTCCGTGGGCAGCACGCCGCTGGTGGTGGCGCTCACGCGGGCCTGGGCCTGCTCCTCCTGAGCGCGCGTGGAGTTCCCCGTGGCGAGCTCCTGCGTCACGTAGCCGGTGCCCACCTGCTGCACCAGCCGGTTGCCTCGCATCACCCGGAGGATGGTGCCCCCTTGCGTCAGGGTGAGGCCCTCCACCAGGTAGCGTGAGGCCGACGCGGGTCCCAGCGTGCCCCCTCCGGAGTCGAGCCACTCCGTCTCCAGCACGTAGCGGCCCGGCATCTCCTTCCAGGAGTAGCCCCGCGCCTTGAGCTCCTCCTTCACCCCGGGCCAGATGTCCGGCAGCGTCTTGCGGTAGACGTGCTCCCCGGCCTTGTCGCGCAGGTAGTTCTGCCGCAGTGAGCTGGCGCAGCTTGCGAGCAGCACCAGCGCGACCCCCGAAAGACACACGCCCCAGACACGGCGACTGTGGCCCATGGACAACCCCCGGCAAGCAGTGGCGAGGGGAGCAGCATAGTCGCGCCCCTCGCCCGTGCTGAAGGTGCCCCTGGGCTCAGGCCTTCGGCGTCGCCACCAGGTCGAAGTCCGGGATGTGTTCGCGCATGAACTCGCGCATGCGCTGGATGAGCGCGGCCTCGATTTGACGCGCGCGCTCGCGGCTGACGCCGTACTTGTCGCCGATGTCCTGGAGCGTCAGGGGCTCGTCCGCGGTGAGGCGGTGCTCGAAGATGTAGCGCTCCTTGCCCTCCAGCGACCGGGAGAACTCCGCCAGCTTCTCCCGGAAGAGGGCCTTGAGCTGCTCGGCCCCCAGCCGCTCATCGGCGGGGACGGCGCCCGACGGCAGGTAGCGGTCCGCGCGGGTGGCCCGGGAGCCTTCGTCGTCCCCGCCCAGCGGCGCGTCGATGGAGACCTCGTCGTGGCCCAGCCGCTGGTCCATCTCCACCACGTCCTGCTCGGTGACGTTGAGGCGCTCCGCGAGCAGCTTGGGGCTGGGCTCGAAGCCCTGGGCGATGAGCTTCTCCTGCTCCTGGCGCAGCTTGAAGAAGAGCTTCCGCTGGGCCTCCGTCGTCCCCAGCTTCACCATCTTCCAGTTGTCCATGATGTAGCGAAGGATGTACGCCCGAATCCACCAGGCCGCGTAGCTGCTCAGCTTCACGCCGCGCTCGGGGTCGTACTTCTTCACCGCCTGCATCAACCCGATGTTGCCCTCCTGGACCAGGTCCAGCAGGGACAGCGGGTTGCGGTGGTACTCGTGGGCCAGCTTCACCACCAGCCGCAGGTTGGAGGCCACCAGCCGGTACGCGGTCCGCACATCCTGGGTGTCGCGGTACTGACGCGACAGCGCCAGCTCCTCCTCGCGCGACAGCAGGGGGTGGCGCTGCACCTCCGCCATGTAGGCCTGGAGGGGGTCCCGGTTGCTCAGCCCGGACTCACCCGCCCGGGCCAGGGCCTTCGTGGGCGCCGGCCGGGGGGCGTCCTCCTCCGGCTCCACTTCCACCAGCTCCGCCTCGTCCGGCTCCAGGGCGTCCGGGTCCACCTGCGACTCCGCACCCGCGTCCTCTGACTGGGCGTCAACCTCTTCCGCACGGGGAGGCGCGCTCCCCGCCGCCCGCTTCGACTTGGGCCGGGAAGACGTTCCTTTGGTTCTTTTCCCTCCACTCGCCATCGGCTCTCCATACCCCAAAGTGCCGCGATTGTTGCCAGAGGGTAATGCAGGAGCTATGCCCCTGCTTGATGAGCGACATCCAAGAGCCCACCGCGCCGGGCAGCCCGGCCACCGACGAAGCGCCGACGCGTCCCGCCGAATACATCGCGGACATCGGCTTCGACGACATGAATCTGTCCGAGCCCCTGCGCCGTGCGTTGGCGGAGCGCGGCTACACCCACCCGACTCCTGTCCAGGCGCGCGCGTTCCGGCCGGCCATGGAGGGCAAGGACCTCATTGTTCGCAGCAAGACGGGCACCGGCAAGACGGCCGCGTTCGGCCTGCCCCTGCTGGAGAAGATTTCTCCTGACGACAAGCGCGTGCGCGCGCTCATCCTCTGCCCCACGCGGGAGCTGGCGCTCCAGGTGGCGGAGGAGCTGACCACGCTCGCGAAGTACAAGGGCGTGAAGGTGGCGGCCATCTACGGCGGCGCCTCCATGAAGCAGCAGGAGGACGCGCTCGAGGAAGGCACGCCCATCATCGTCGGCACGCCGGGCCGGGTGTTCGACCACATCCACCGGGGCAACCTGAAGCTGGATGGGTGCGACCACGCGGTGCTGGACGAAGCCGACGAGATGCTCAACCAGGGCTTCTACGAGGAAGTCACCCGCATCCTCGACCGCCTTCCCAAGACGCGCCAGGTGCTGCTGTTCAGCGCCACCGTCCCCACGGACATCCAGAACCTCATCGCGCGCTACACGACGAACGCGGAGACGCTGCTGCTCTCCGGCGACGTGTTCACGGTGGAGCACATCCACCACGTGCGCTACGACGTGTCGGACGCCTTCCCCAAGCCGCGCAACCTCATCTACGTGCTGGAGAAGGAAGAGCCCCAGAACGCCATCATCTTCTGCAACACGCGGGATGACACGGCGCTGGTGACGGCGGTGCTCAACCGCAACGGCTTCGACGCGGAGCTGCTCAACGGAGACCTGCCGCAGAAGGAGCGCGAGCGGGTGATGGCCAAGGTGAAGCGCGGCGAGGTCGCCTTCATGGTGGCCACGGATATCGCGGCGCGCGGCATCGACATCTCCGGGCTGGAGTACGTCATCAACTACTCGTTGCCGGAGGACCCGGCGGTGTACCTGCACCGCGTGGGCCGCACGGGCCGCATCGGCAACAAGGGCACGGCCATCAACCTCTTCTCCGGGCGCGAGCTGGCGACGTACACCGCGCTGGAGAAGAAGTACGGCATCAAGTTCGACAAGCAGGAGATGCCGGCGCCCGAAGAGGCCATGCGCCTGTGGACCGAGCGCCACGTGCGCGAGATCCAGGAGGCCGCCGGCAGCTCCGTGTTCGAGGGCTTCCTGCCCCTGGCCGCGCAGCTCAAGACGCGTCCCAACGCGGATGACCTGGTCGCCTTCCTGCTGAAGTACTTCTTCAGCCACCTGCGCATGGAGAAGGCGAAGGCCGCCCAGGAGGCCGAGGGCCGCGAGCCGACGCCGGAGCGCAAGCCCGAGGGCCGTCGCCGGGAGCGTGAGCGCGGGGATGACCGCCGGGAGCGCGGCGAGCGCCGGGAGCGCGGCGAGAAGCCGATGGCGCGTCCGGAGCACCCGGACCGCGAGCGCCGCCCGCGCCGCGATGAGCCCCGCCGGGAGCGGGACACGAGCCGCGGCCCCGCCGCGCTGGAGGCGGGTCCGGGAGAGGCGAAGCTGTGGGTGAACCTGGGGACCGCGGATGGCCTGGGGCCGGGCAGCATCGCCACGGCGCTGGAGGATGCGGGCGCGCCCCTGGGGAAGATGGTGCGCGCGGAGCTGCGCCCCACGTTCGCGTACGTGTTCGTCGCGGAGGAGGACGCCGCCGCGTTCGAGACGCTCAACGGAAAGCAGCACGGGTCCAAGACGCTTCGCGTGGAGAAGAGCAAGCCGCGCAGCGAGCGTGAGCCGGGCACGCGCCCGCCTCCGTCCCCGGACGCCGGGCCGGGCGAGGTGAAGCTGTGGACGAACCTGGGCTCCGACGACGGCATGGACGAGGCGAAGCTGCCCGCCGCGCTGGAAGCCGCGGGTGCTCCCGCGGGCAAGGTGCTCAAGGCGCTGCTGCGGCCCACGTACGGCTACGCCTACGTGTCCGAGGCCGACGCGCCCGGGTTCGAGGCGCTCAACGGGAAGACTGTGGGCGAGAAGGTGCTGAAGCTGGAGCGGCACCGTCCGCGCGGCCAGCGCGAGGAGCGTCGTCCGCGTCACGAGGCCCTGCCGGACGAGCCGGGCCAGGTGCGCCTGTGGGTCGGCCTGGGCAAGCAGGACGGGCTGGACGAGGCGGGGGTCGCCAGCGCGCTCGAGGCCGCGGGGGCTCCGGCCGGCAAGGTGGTGCGGATGGATTTGCGCCCCACGTACGCGTACGTGTTCGTCGCGGACGAGGACGCCACCGCCTTCGAGGCCACCCACGGAAAGCAGCACGGTGAGCGCACGCTGAAGGTCGAGCGCGCGCGCAAGAAGTAGCCGTCCCCCGTGAGCAGTCCCCGGGAGGTCATGGCTCGGCGAGTCCTCGCCGGGCAGCCTCCCGGGCGTGCACGACGTCGCCTCGAGCGCGGTCCCCAGGGCCGCGGCTCGGCGAGTCGTCGCGGGATGACCTCCCGCGAACACTCCGACACACCGGGCGCTCAGCCCTCTCGCGGCGCCGCGACCTTCCTGCGTCGGGCCTGGTGGTAGTGCGCGGTGCAGAGGCCCCGGGCCAGGACGGCGCGCTGGCATTCGGGCTCGACACACCGGGCGGGCTCGGGCCTTGCGGGCGGCGCGGGCGTGGAACCTGAAGCGAACATCATCTCCGCCACCTTCAGCAGCCGGTCCACGTCCGGACGGGACAGCTTCTTCGCTCGCGCGAAGCCCTCCAGGCGGTGGGGCTCCGAATCGTCCACGTCGTCCACCCGGAGCAGCTCCCAGAGGGGCAGCTCCAGCGCGCCGGCCACCTGGAGGAGCGTCTCGTAGCTGGGGCTGCGCTCACCACGCTCCAGGAGGGACGCGAAGGAGACCGAGATGCCACACCGCGAGGCGAAGTCCTCCTGGGTGAGACCTCGGCGCTCCCTCAGGGTCCGAATCCTGCGGGCCAGGCCCAGCAGGTGTCCGTTCACCGTCGAAGCATCCGGAGGGCCAGGAGACATGGCAGTTTCCTATGGTAGCGCACCCCATCTGTTAAGGTCTCGCGCGCGGTGCGGGCTCACCCGGGTCCACCGCAACCAGGAGCCTTGCGAAACATGAGCGCCGTCGAGGGTACCAACTACTACTTCCGCAAGGCCGCGCGGATCATGGACGTGGGCACCCCCATCGAGACGCTGCTCGCCACGCCCCTGCGCGAGGTGAAGGTCCAGGTCTCCATCGAGATGGACTCGGGCGAGATTCGCACGTTCCTCGGCTACCGCATCCAGCACGACAACAGCCGCGGCCCGATGAAGGGCGGCCTGCGCTACCACCCGAAGCTGGACCAGGACGAGTCCGCGTCGCTCGCGTCGCTGATGACGTGGAAGACCGCCGTCGTGAACCTGCCCTACGGCGGCGCCAAGGGCGGCATCGCGTGCGACCCGTCCCAGCTCAGCCTCAAGGAGCTGGAGCGGCTGACGCGCAAGTTCGTCGACCAGATTCAGGACGTCATCGGCCCCACGCGCGACATCCCCGCCCCCGACGTCAACACCAACCCCCAGGTGATGGCGTGGATCATGGACCAGTACTCGCGCTACCACGGCCACTCGCCGGCGGTGGTGACGGGCAAGCCGCTGGAGCTCTACGGCTCCAAGGGCCGTGAGGCCGCCACCGGGCGCGGCCTCCAGTACGTGTGCCGCGAAATCCTCCGCGACCTGGGCCTGCCGGTGAAGGGCACGCGCTTCGCCATCCAGGGCTTCGGCAACGTGGGCAGCCACACCGCGCAGCTCCTGTGGGAGGACGGCGGCGTCGTCGTGGCCGTGGCGGACGTGCTGGGCGGCGTGCGCAATCCGCAGGGCCTGGACATCCCGTCCCTCTTCGAGCACGTGAAGCGCACCGGCACCGTGACGGGCTTCGGGGGCGGCACCGCCTGCACCAACGAGGAGGTGCTCGCGGCCGACTGCGAGGTGCTCATCCCCGCGGCGCTCGGCCACGCGCTCACCCGCGACAATGCGAACACGGTGCGCGCGCGCCTCATCATCGAAGGCGCCAACGGAGCCACGCAGCCGGAGGCGGACGAAATCTTCGAGAAGCGCGGCATCTTCGTGGTGCCGGACGTGCTCGCCAGCGCCGGCGGCGTCACGGTCAGCTACTTCGAATGGGTGCAGAACCTCCAGCACCTGTCGTGGGAAGAGGACCGCGTCAACGCGGAGCTGGAGAAGACGATGAAGGAGGCCTACGAGCGCGTGGCGCAGATTGCCCGCTCGCGGAAGGTCTCCATGCGGACGGCGGCCTACATCCTGGCCATCGGCCGGGTGGGCAAGGCCACCGTGCTGCGCGGCATCTGACGCACGCGGACGCACGTCCGGCCTCTCTCCGGGCGAGCCTGCCGCATCGCGGCAAGTGGAGGGGACTCACCGTCTCGTGCCGGCTGTCCCTTCCGCCCGGCCCGCGCTTCCGATAGACGCGGCGCCCATGGTCACCCTCCAGGACATCCACGCCGCCAGGGAGCGGCTGCGCGACGCCATCCGGCCCACGCCCTGCCCCGCGTCGGACTACTTCACGGAGCGGACGGAGTGCGCCGCGGTGTACTTCAAGCTGGAGAACCTCCAGCGCACGGGCGCGTTCAAGGAGCGAGGCGCGCTCAACAAGCTGCTGACGCTGACGCCGGAGGAGAAGAAGCGCGGAGTCATCGCCGCGTCCGCCGGCAACCACGCGCAGGGCGTCGCGTACCACGCGCGTCGGCTGGGGGTGAAGGCCACCATCGTGATGCCGGAGCGCACGCCGCTCATCAAGGTGTCGCGCACGCGGGATGACTACGGCGCGCGCGTGGTGCTCAAGGGCGCCAACTACGACGAGGCCTACGCCGAAGCGCTGCGCCTCCAGCAGGACGAAGGGCTCGTCTTCGTCCACCCGTTCGACGACGCGGATGTCATCGCGGGCCAGGGCACCATCGGCCTGGAGTTGCTGGAGCAGTGGCCGGACGTGGAGGTGGTGCTCGTCCCCATCGGCGGTGGCGGGCTCATCTCCGGCATGGCGTGCGCGCTGAAGGAGTCGAAGCCGGGCATCCGGGTGATTGGCGTGCAGTCGTCCACCATCGACAGCATGAAGGCCTCCGTGGCGGCGGGGATGCGGGTGGAGCTGCCCGCCGCGGGCACCACCATCGCGGATGGCATCGCCGTGAAGAAGGTGGGCGCCCTCACCTTCGAGATGGTCCGCAAGTACGTGGACGCGGTGGTGTCGGTGGACGAGGAGGAGATTGCCGCGGCCATCCTCACGCTGCTGGAGCAGGAGAAGAGCGTGGTGGAGGGCGCGGGCGCGGTGGGCGTGGCGGCGGTGCTCAACGGGCACGTGCCGCTCGCGAAGGGCAAGCGCACCGCCATCGTCCTGAGCGGCGGCAACATCGACATGAACGTCATCAGCCGCATCATCGAGCGCGGTCTGGTGAAGGCCGGACGCCTGGTGCAGTTGGAGGTGCGGCTGCCGGACCGGCCCGGCATGCTCGCGCGGCTGACGACGCGCATCGCCGAGCTGAAGGCCAACGTGGTGGACCTGCACCACGAGCGCGCCTTCTCCAAGGCGGGCCTGGGCGAGGCGATGGTGGAGGTCACCTTGGAGACCACGGGCCCCGCGCACATCCGCGAGTTGGAGACGGCGCTCGAGGAGCTCGGTTGGCAGGTGACTCGCAAGTAGCCAGGGGCCTTGCATGGCGGCGGCGGGGCTCGGCCATACTGAGGGCCATGCATTCCCTGCTCGCCGCACTGCTGCTCGCCGCCGCCCCCGCCACTCCGGCCCAGAAGGCCAAGGATCTCTCCGGACAGAAGGCCTGGGAGGAGCTGTACCTGGCGTTCGGGTCCGGCGACGAGAAGGCGGTCCCCGAGGAGCAGCGGGCCACGGTGTCCGGCGCGCTGGCGAAGGGCTGTCAGGCGATGCTGAAGGACGACGCCGTCATGGCGTACTCCATGGGCGAGCGCGCCATCGTCTACGAGGAATCCGCGCCCGCGCTGCGCTGCCTGGCGAGCGCCGCGCGCAAGACGGAGCAGCGCGCCGCGGCCGAGGCCGCCCTGCTCAAGGGCGTCACCCGCTACCCCAAGGACGGCGGCTTCCCACTGGAGCTGGGCAAGCTGCTGCTGGAGGAGCAGGACTCGGTGGGCGCGCAGGCCGCGCTGGAGAAGGTGCCCCCGCGCTCGCGCGAAGCGGCCGAGGCGAAGCGGCTGCTCAAGCAGGCCCGGCAGCAGACGCTGCAGGAGGACGCCGCACGTTCAGAGGCCACGCGCATCTCCCGCCGACTGGGCGGAGGCTCCCCGCAGGCGGCGAACCGGGGCGGCGGGGATGAGACCTCCGTCGTGTCGCTCGGGACGCGGCCAGGGATGAGCGTCCGCGCTCCCGACGTCGGCTTCGAGTCCCGCGTGGACTCCTCCGGCATGCGTGTGCGGGCCAACAACCGGTTCGTCATCAGCTACTTCGACAACCAGCGCGACTTCAGCCAGCGCGCCGACTACGAGGGCAAGGTCGTCGACATCCTCAACGACGCCTACCACTTCACCCGCCAGGTGCTCGGGGAGACGCGGGAGTCTCCCGTCGCCGTCGTGCTCTACACGGCCCGTGAGTTCGGAGCGACGTTCGGCCAGCGGGCGGCCCGGTTCATCGCCGGCAAGTACACGGAGAACGCCATCCGCATCAACGACGCGGCGGAGCTGACGCGGGAGACCCGGGCGACGCTCGTCCACGAGTACATCCACGCCGCCGTCGCCGACTTCTGCGGGGGCAACGACCAGGACATGGACAAGCTGCCCGTCTGGTTCAACGAGGGGCTGGCCATGTTCGTGGAGTGGAAGTACCTGGATGTGCCGGGCCCCAACCTGCGGCTGGCGAACGAGATGCGCGCCGTGCTGGCCGCGTCCGGGAAGCTCCCCAAGCTGCGGGACATGACCTGGGTCGCCCCGGTGAACACCGCCTCCCCCCACATGGCCTACGCGGCGTCCGGACTCGCGGTCAAAGAAATGATGCGCCGAGAGGGGGCCCACCGCCTGATGACCCTTCTGCGCGCGGTGTGCCAGCACGGGTCCGGCTTTGACGAGGCGCTCAAGACCCACTACGGAATGACCCTGGAAGAGCTCGATACCGAGGTCGAACGTTCCATCGAGAAGAGGTAGCTGCCGGGCAAGCGCGGTCCATTTGGTTTACCCCTCCCCGGGAGTCCCCTACACTCGCAGCCCCCTCCATTTGCGCTGCGACGGTAAACGGGCAGTCCGCCGTCCGCAGCAAGGTGACGGATGTCGGACACGCGCGCAGCCATGAGAGAATTTCGCTTCCTCGACGAGAAGCGAAAACTGGGAAGCCTGTCTCCCATCGAGGAGGCACGCTGGGGCGAGCTGCGCGCGCACCTGGGCGTCCAGGACACCCCCGCGCCCGAGGCCGCCGCCTGGCAGCAGGAGGCGGCGCCCCAGGGCTACTACGCCGCCGACGGCCAGTGGTACGCCTACCCCGCCGGCTACGCCCAGCAGCCCCAGGGCTACTACGGCGCGGATGGCCAGTGGTACGCCTACCCCGCCGACCCGGCCTACGCCCAGCAGCCCCAGGGCTACTACGGCGCGGATGGCCAGTGGTACGCCTACCCCGCCGGCTACGACCCGAATCAGGCCTACGCGCAGCAGGGGTACGATCCCAACCAGGCCGCCTACACGCAGCCGGGTTACGACCCGAACCAGGCCTATGCGCAGCAGCAGGGCTATGACCCCAACGCGGGCTACCCGGGCTACGACCCGAACCAGGCCTACGCCCAGCAGCAGGGCTATGACCCCAACGCGGGTTACCCGGGCTACGACCCGAACCAGGCCTATGCGCCGCAGCAGGGCTATGACCCCAACCCGGGTTACGCCGAGGGCTGGCCTGCCGCGACCCAGGATGCCCAGGGCGTCGAGGGACAGGAGGCGTACCACGCGGGCTACGAGCAGGCGCCCCAGGACCCCGCCGCCTACGCTCCGCACCCGTCCGCGGAGCCGGAGAACCTGGCCCTCAGCACGGATGACATCGACATCCCCGCGCTGAGCGAGCCCGCGCCGTGGATGCCCCCCAGCCCCACGCCCGTCCCCATCGCTCCCGCGTCGGCCACGTCGACGTCCGCTTCGTTCGCGGATGTGCTCGAGGATTCGGGTGCGGAAGGTGACGTGGGGGGGCTCGACGCCCCTTCGTTCGACACGGTGTCCGCGGAGCTGGAGATGGCGGCGGCCCCGGAGGAGGACTTCGGGGAGCTGGATGCACAGGCGGAGCCCGTGGCCGTGGCTCGCGAGCCGGAGGCGTCGCTCGAGTCGTCCTTCGCCGACCTCTCTCTCGAGGTCGAGTCGGCGCCGATGGATGTCTCGGACTCCGTGCTCGAGGTGGCGTCGTCCGACTCCGAGCTGGAGGTGCCGTCGTCGGAGATCGAGCTGGTCGACGCCTCGGGTGACAGTGAGCCGGTGCTGGCCGAGGAGCGCGCGCCCGCGCCCCTGGACGAAGCGTGGGCTTCCGCGCCGCTCGCCGTGGATCCGCTCGAGTCCGCCGTGGAGGAGCTCGCCGACGCGAACGACGTCATCGACGTGGGGACCATGGATGTGGCCTCGCTCGAGGCGGGGGATGGGGATGTGACGTCGAGTGGCGCGGAGCTCGCGCTCGATGCGTCCGACATGCTCGAGCCCGTCGCTCCGGAGTCGAGCCTCGAGGAGCTGTCGGCTGAGTCCTCCACCGCCACCGAGGACGGGGCGGCGCGGGGTGGGATTGACGCCTCGGTGGAGGAGATTGCCCTCGACGTGGGTGCGTCGGGTCTGGATTCGAGTGTCGATGCGTCGGCCGAGCTGGAGGCGCACGACGCGGCTCCGCTGGAGGCCGACGCGTGGACCGCGTCGATGGAGACGGAGTTCACTCCGGAGCCTTCCGCGTCGGTGCTGGATACGGAGTCCGCGCCCGAGGAGCACCTGAGCGCCGAGCCGGTGGCCGCGGGCGAGGCGCCGACTTTCGACGTGGCGGAGCTGGGGGCGGAAGAGACGCTGTCCTCGGAGACGTCGCCGTTCGATTCCACGACGGTGCCGTCGCTGGAGATTCGTTCGGTGCGCGTGGGGCCGGATCTCCAGGCCGATACCGTCGAGGTCGACACCGATGCGGCGGTCCTCCCGGAGGTTGGGGCGCGGTCCGGTGAGCAGGGGTCGACTCCGTCCGAGACGTTCGACCTGAGTGGCAGCCCCGAGGATGCGGTGCCCCTCGCGGCGGCGGGTGACTTCCTCGGGTCCGAGCAGTTCGCGGGCTCGAATGACCGAGGAATGGAGCTGCCTCCCGAGGGCTCCGGTGAAGGTGATTGGAGCGCGCAGTCGAGTGAGCTGGAGCCGCTCGCGAGCAGCGCGGGAATCGTCACGGAGCAGTACGCGACCGAGGATGCGGCGGCCATCGAGCTGCAACCCGAGTGGGCCGCTACGGCGGATGCGTCCACGGCGGGAGCGTCGGAGTGGAGCGAGAGCACCGCGCAGGCAGGTTCCGACGTCATCGAGCTCCAGCCCGAGTGGGCTTCCGCGTCCAGCGAGGCCGCGCCGGAGAGCAATGCGGTGGAGGGTGTCGTTGCCCTCGACGCGAGCGAAGCGGTGGTCGAGGAAGGACAGCCCGAGTGGGCATCGTCCACGAGTGAGTCGGCCCCCGAGGGCTCGGCTCAGGTGGAGTGGGCCGCGTCGGCAAGTGAGGCCACTGCGGCGCAGGCTGAGTGGACTGCCACCACCGAGGAACTCCCCGCCGATGCGGTTCAGGCGGAGTGGGCTGCGACGGCTGGCGACGCCACTGCGGCGCAGCCTGAGTGGTCCGCTACGGCAGAGGAGCTTCCGGCTGACGCGGTTCAGGCGGAGTGGGCTGCAACGAGCGAAGAGCTTCCGGCTGACGCGGTTCAGGCGGAGTGGTCCGCCACGGAGAGCGAGTCCGTCCCTGAGTCGGCTGTCGCCGCCGAGGAACTCCCCGCTGATGCGATTCAGGCGGAGTGGGCACCCAACGAAGCCGCGCCGGTCTCTGGTGAGGCCCAGCCCGAATGGGCCGCAACTGCCGAAGAGCTTCCCGCTGACGCCGTTCAATCGGAGTGGTCCGCTTCGGCGAACGACCCTGCGACCACAGCTGCGCAGCCGGAGTGGTCCGCCACGGCCGAGGAGCTTCCCGCTGACGCCGTTCAATCGGAGTGGTCTGCCACCGCAGACACGCCCGCGTCAGACAACACGCAGCCCGAATGGTCCGCGTCCGGCGAAGAGCTTCCCGCTGACGCCGTTCAGGCCGAGTGGGCATCCACGGAAGGCGCTCCTGTTGTGGGCGCCGCGCAGCCTGAGTGGTCGACCGGCACCGAGGAGCTTCCCGCCGATGCCGTGCAAGCGGAGTGGGCAACCACTGAAGGTGCTCCCGCAGCCGACACCACGCAGTCTGAATGGGAGGCCGCAGCCGAGGAGCTTCCCGCTGACGCCGTTCAGGCAGAGTGGGCCCCCGAGACCAGCACGTCCGTAACCAGTGCTGCGCAGCCCGAGTGGGCGGCTGCTGCCGAGGAAATTCCCGCCGACGCCGTTCAGGCAGAGTGGGCCCCCGAGACCAGCACGCCCGTAACTGGTGCGGCACAGCCCGAGTGGTCCGCGACGGTCGAAGAGCTTCCGGCCGACGCCATTCAGTCTGAGTGGGCAGCCAACGCGAACGAGCCTGAGGTCGGCTCCGCTCAGCCCGAATGGAACGCCTCGGCCGAAGAAGTCCCGGCCGCGGGGGTCCAGAGTGAGTGGTCCTCCACGGCCGAAGAGCTTCCCGCTGATGCGGTCCAAGCTGAATGGAGCAGCACGGCGAACGAGTCCGCGTCCACCGCACAGCCTGAGTGGGCCGCCGCCGATGAGCTTCCCGCCGATGCTGTTCAGGCCGAATGGGGCGCGACCGAGAACGCGCCCACGTCCGCTCAGCCTGAATGGTCCGCCGGAGCCGAAGAGCTTCCCGCTGATGCCGTTCAGGCCGAATGGAGTGCGACCGAGAACGCGCCCGCGTCCGCTCAGCCCGAGTGGTCCGCCGCAACCGAGGAGCTCCCCGCCGATGCGGTTCAGGCTGAATGGGGCGCGACCGAGAACGCTCCTGCTTCCGCGCAGCCTGAGTGGTCCGCGACAGCCGAAGAACTTCCCGCCGACGCCGTTCAGTCGGAATGGAGTGCGACGGAGAACGCTCCTGTCTCCGCTCAGCCCGAATGGGCCGCCGGAACCGAAGAGCTCCCCGCCGATGCCGTTCAGGCGGAATGGGGCGCGACCGAGAACGCTCCTGCCTCCGCGCAGCCTGAGTGGTCCGCGACAGCCGAAGAACTTCCCGCCGATGCCGTTCATGCCGAATGGAGCGCGACCGAGAACGCTCCTGCCACAGCACAGCCTGAGTGGGCCGCCGCCGAAGAGCTTCCCGCTGATGCCGTTCAGGCCGAATGGGGCGCGACCGAGAACGCTCCTGCCTCCGCGCAGCCTGAGTGGTCCGCGACAGCCGAAGAACTTCCCGCCGATGCCGTTCAGTCGGAATGGAGTGCGACGGAGAACGCTCCTGTCTCCGCTCAGCCTGAGTGGTCCGCGACAGCCGACGAACTTCCCGCCGACGCCGTTCAGTCGGACTGGAGTGCGACGGAGAACGCTCCTGTCTCTGCTCAGCCCGAATGGGCCGCCGGAACCGAAGAGCTTCCCGCCGATGCCGTTCAGGCCGAATGGGGCGCGACCGAGAACGCTCCTGCCTCCGCGCAGCCTGAGTGGTCCGCCGCCGAAGAGCTTCCCGCTGATGCCGTTCAGGTCGAATGGGGCGCGACCGAGAACGCTCCTGCCTCCACACAGCCTGAGTGGGCCGCCGCCGAAGAGCTTCCCGCCGATGCCGTTCAGGCCGAATGGGGCGCGACGGAGAACGCTCCTGCCTCCGCGCAGCCGGAGTGGTCCGCGACAACCGAAGAACTTCCTGCCGATGCCGTTCAGGCCGAATGGGGCGCGACCGAGAACGCTCCTGCCTCCGCGCAGCCGGAGTGGTCCGCCGCAACCGAAGAGCTTCCCGCCGACGCAGTCCAAGCGGAGTGGGAGACGAATGCGAGCACTCCCGCGGCGGGTGTCACGACGCAGCCCGAATGGGCCGCGACGGCTGAAGAGATCCCCGTCGATGCTGTGCAGCCGGAGTGGTCCGCCACTGTCGAGGAGCTTCCCGCCGACGCAGTCCAAGCTGAGTGGGACACCAACGCGGTAGCCGCCGCACCTGGCGCGGCTCAGCCCGAGTGGTCCGCCACGACGGAAGAACTCCCCGTCGACGCAGTCCAACCGGAGTGGGCCACCCACGCAGGGGCGCCCGTTTCCGGCGAAGCACAGTCGGAGTGGTCGGCGGCAACGGAAGAACTCCCTGCTGACGCGGTCCAGTCCGAGTGGGACTCCACCGCGAACGCCCCCGCCACCGCGCAGTCCGAGTGGTCCGCCACCGCGAACACCTCCACCACAGCCCAGCCCGAGTGGTCCGCCACCGCCGAGGAACTCCCCGTCGACGCCGTTCAGTCCGAGTGGGACTCCACCGCGAACGCCCCCGCCACCGCGCAGCCCGAGTGGTCCTCCGAGGAACTCCCCGCCGACGCGGCACAACCCGAGTGGTCCTCCGCAAGCGCCCCGGTGACCGAGGCCGCCCAGCCCGAGTGGTCCGCCGAGGAACTCCCCGCCGACGCCATTCAGTCCGAGTGGGACTCCACCGCGAACGCCCCCGCCACCGCGCAACCTGAATGGGCCGCCGAGGAGCTCCCCGCCGACGCCATCCAGTCCGAGTGGGACGCCACCGCGAACGCCCCCGCCACCGCGCAGTCCGAGTGGGCCGCGCCCGGCACCGAGGCCGCCTCCACCTGGAGCCCCCCGGAGCCCGAGGCCACTCCCGAGTGGAGTGCCTCGACCGACAGCACGCCCACCACCGAGCCCTGGAACAGCCCGTCCGTCGACGTGGAGCCGACCCTCGAGCTGTCCACCGAGGAGCAAGCCCCCGCCGAGGTCATCCAGGTCGAAGAGGAAGTCGCCTGGTCCGAACCGCCTCCGCCCCAGACCAAGCCTTGGGTCTCCCGCGACAGCAGCCCGTTCGGCATGCCCGGGAAGGACTACTCCGCCCCCACCCCGACGCCCGTCCTCACCTCGCCGCCCCATGCGCCCCTCATGGAGGAGGCAGAGGAAGTCGCCGTCGAGTTCGAACCGGAGCCGGAGCTCGCTGAAATCGAGCTCGTGGAAGAAGCCGCCGAGCCCGAAGCCGCGCCGCCTCGCAGCGCCACCGCCACCGCGGCGGCGGCCCTGAGCGCCGCGCTGCGCCCCTCCGCGCCCCCTCCCCCGCCGCCGGCCGCGACCCACGAGCCCCTCTTCGAGGAAGAGCCCGCCATGGGCACCTCCTCCTTCGTCGAGGGCGAGCACAAGGTCATCATCCACACCGTCGAAGGACAGGTGAAGCGCGGCACCATCCGCGACGCCGACCTGCTCGACGAGGTCATCCTCCTGGAGCAGCAGAGTGGCTTCGCCGCGGAGCCCATCCCCGGCAAGCGCCTCAAGGCCATCTTCTTCGTCGTCCCCGCGGGCACGCGTCACCCGCCCGCCGAAGGCCAGAAGATTCGCGTCACCTTCAACGACGGCCGCCAGGTCGCGGGCTTCTCCCTCGACTTCAAGAGCAGCACCCCGGGCTTCTTCGTCGTCCCCGCCGACCAGCGCACCAACACGCCGCGCATCTTCATCTACCGCGCCAGCGTGCAGGCCGTGACGGAAGGCTGAGCCTCCAACACCCAGCACCCTGAAACGACAAGAGGGGCCCCCACCACCGTGGGGAGCCCCTCTGTCATTCAGCGGTGAAAGCAACGACTACTTCTTCGGCGCCGCGGCCTCGGGGGCCTTCTTCACCAGCGACAGGTCCAGGTTCACCGTGACTTCCTCACCCACCGCCACGCCGCCCGTCTCCAGCGCCGTGTTGTAGGTCAGGCCGAAGTCCTTGCGGTTCACCTTGGTGGTGGCCGACACGCCCGTGCGGGTGTTGCCCCAGGGGTCCTTGGACTCCTTCGACGGGCCCGTGACGTCCAGGACCACCGGCTTGGTGACACCGTGCATGGTCAGGTCGCCGGAGATCTTCAGCTTGCCCTCGCCCGCCTTCTCCACCTTCTTCGACTTGAAGGTGATGGTCGGGAACTTCGCCACGTCGAAGAAGTCCGGCGCGCGCAGGTGCTCATCGCGCTTGGCGTTCGCCGTGCTCACCGACGCCGCGTCCAGGGTCGCCTCGACGGTGGACTTGGTGATGTCCTTGTCGTCCAGGTTGACGGTGCCTTCCTTGATGTTGAACGAGCCATTCACGTTCGACACCATCATGTGCTTCACCGTAAAGCCCGCGCTGGAGTGAGCCGGGTCCACGTTCCACGTGGAGGCCAGGGCCAGGGACGGCAGGGCCACCAACAGGGCAATCGCGCTCTTCAGGGTCGTCTTCATAAAGGGGGTGCTCCTCGAGGAACTACGGGGTTCAAGCGCGCAGCGCGAAGCTGCGCATCGACAAGGTTCCGTGATGGAAGCCCTCGAACACGGGGGTGATGCGGTCTTCGGGGAGGGCGGCTCCGAGGACGAAATACAGCGGCAACAAATGCTCGGCCCTCGGATGCGCGAGCCTCCCATTCGGTGCATCCAACCATGATTGCAGGCCCGTGAAGTCGCGCGCCTCCAGCTTCTGCGCCACCCACGTGTCGAACGCCTGCGCCCACGGCTCCGGGGACGCATCCTTGTGGTGGAAATTCACCCGGCGCAAGTTGTGGACGATGCCGCCGCTGCCCATCAACAGCACGCCCTCCGCGCGCAACGGACGCAGCGCCTCGCCCAGCTTCGCCACCTCCGCGGGGCTCGCATCCAACGGCATCGACACCTGCACCACGGGGAGCGCTGCCTGCGGAAACATGTGGAGCAGCGGTATCCACGCACCGTGGTCCCAGCCACGATCCGCATCCGCGACAGCCTTCACGCCGGAGGCACTCAGCCGCGACACGATATCCGCCGCCAGCGCGGGAGCCCCCGCCGCCCCGTACCGCAACTGGTACAACGCCTGCGGGAAGCCGTAGAAGTCATGGATGAGCGGAGGCTGGGCGCTCGAGGTGACGCGCACCTCGCCCGGCGTCTCCCAATGCGCGGAGACCACCACCACCGCCTTCGCGCCCCCTGCCCCGTCCCCGAACGTGCGCAGCGCGCGCGGATACGCATCCGCGTCCAGCGCCACCATGGGGGAGCCGTGCGACACGAAGAGCGCCGGAGCAGTCGTCCGGCCGCCTCCTGAACCTCCCCCCAGGACGCCCGCCACCCCCACCGCCGCCGCTCCCTGGAGGACCTCTCGTCTGTCCAAGCCGTCTCCCATGTCGGGCTTCTACTGCAACCCCAGGACCAGCGCCCTCCACCCGCCAACCCCTTGAAATGACGAACCACCTTCCATCGTTCATGCAAAAACACTCTCAAAACGATAGAGAGCGGCATCACTTTGGAAGGGAGCCGACCGGTGGCGGGGCAATTCGAGCTGGGGCTGGAGGAGCTGCTGAGTTTCGAGCCGGGGGGCGGGCTCATCCAGTTCGCGGGGCAGCGGGTGCTGCTCATGGACCCGGTGGCGCTGGGGCTGCTGCGCAAGGAGCTGGTGGGGCTGATGGGTGTGACGGCCGCGCGGGGCATCTTCACGCGGCTGGGCTACGCGCACGGCTGGCGCACGGCGGAAGCCATGAAGACGGCGGTGGCGTGGAAGGAGGAGTCCCAGTGGCGCCGCGCGGGCGGACGGCTGCACACGCTGCAGGGCCAGGTGCGGGTGGAGCGCGTGGAGCGCAAGCCCGAGGAAGGACCGGAGCCCTTCGCCGAGGCGCAGTGGCGAGACTCCTACGAAGCCGAGCAGCACCTGCTGCACCTGGGCCAGGCGGACCACCCCGTGTGCTGGAGCCTCACGGGCTTCGCGTCCGGCTACATGAGCTACGTCAACGGGCGCGAAATCTACTGCACGGAGGTGCGCTGCGTGGGCATGGGGGACGCGGCGTGCCGCATCGTCGGCCGCCCGTCGGAGGAGTGGAGCACCGAGTGCAAGGAGGTGCTGCGCTTCTATGAGACCCAGTGCATGGAGGGCGTGCTCGGGCAGGTGACGGACGCGCTGAAGCAGGCCGAGCGGAAGCTGCGCGCCAAGCGCCAGTCGCTCGCGCGCGTGGGCGTGACGGAGGACCCCGCGGGCATGGTGGCTCGCGCGGAGGCGATGCTGCGAGTCATCAACCTGGGCCGTCGCGCGGCCAAGGTGGACTCCACGGTGCTCGTCACCGGGGAGAGCGGCGTGGGCAAGGAGCGCATCGCCCGCCTCATCCACGACGAGTCCACGCGCGCGCACAAGGCCTTCGTCGCGGTCAACTGCGCCGCCGTCACGGAGAGCCTCCTGGAGAGCGAGCTGTTCGGCCACGCGCGAGGCGCCTTCACCGGCGCCACCCACGACCGGCCGGGCCTCTTCGAGGCCGCGCACGGCGGCACCCTCTTCCTGGACGAAGTGGGCGAGGTGCCGTCCTCCATGCAGGCCAAGCTCCTGCGCGCGCTCCAGGAGAAGGAGGTGCGGCGCGTGGGAGAGAACACCAGCCGCAAGGTGGACGTGCGCGTCGTCGCCGCCACCAACCGGGACCTCGCCGAGGAGGTGCGCGCGGGCCGCTTCCGCCAGGACCTCTACTACCGCCTGCGCGTCATCGAGCTGCGAATCCCGCCCCTGCGCGAGCGCCGCGAGGACATCCTCCCCCTGGCCCGCCTGCTGCTCGCCGAGGCCGCCGAGCGGCTGGGCCGCAAGGTGACGGGGCTCTCCCCCGACGCCGCGGACCAGCTGCTGCGCTACGCGTGGCCGGGCAACGTGCGCGAGCTGGGCAACGCCCTGGAGCGCGCCGTGGCGCTGTGTGAAGGCACGCGCGTGGAGCGAGAGGACCTGCCCGAGGAGGTCCGCGCCGCGCCGCCCAGCCTGGTCCCCAGCGGCAACCCGCGCCGGCTGGAGGACATGGAGAAGGAATACATCCTCGCGGTGCTGGCGCAGAACGCGGGCAACCGCGCGCGCACCGCCGAGCAGCTCGACATCGGCGTGGCCACGCTCTACCGCAAGCTCAAGCAGTACGGCCACCCGGAGGCGGCCCACTGACGCTCAGTTGAGGAACTGGTCCCGGTCCGGGCGGTCCTTCGGCACCACGTGCAGGTGCTTGGACCGCTCGCGCAGCTGGCGCTGCAGCCGCCAGTGCTGGAAGTGCAGCAACAGCCGCTTGGGGCTCGCGCCGCGCACGTACGCGAGCACCAGCAGCATGGCGACGATGTGCGGCAACTGGCTGGCGAACCCCGCCGTCAGCACCCGCAGCAGGACGAAGCCCGCGCCAATCGCCGCGAAGGCATTGCCCGACAGCGGGATGCCCCAGAAGTTCGTCTGCCCCTTGCCCATGGTCAGCCCGTAGGCCACCCACAGCACGGAGCACATCACCCAGCCGCCCTGGAAGGCGTACGGCATCGGGATGAAGAGCGCCGCCAGGCCCAGCAGGTAGCCCGCCAGCGCGGTGCAGCCCACGGCCACCATCAACAGCCGCTTCGAGCCCCAGTACCCCTCCAGCCAGCCGCCAATGGACCACAGCAGCATGGCGCCGAAGATGATGCTGAGCGGCTCGCTCTCGATGAAGGCGTAGGTGAGGGGCTGCCAGATGAAGAGGTGGCCGAACACACCGCTCGGCATCAGCAGCAGGAAGCTCCCCTGGGCGCGCAGGAGCAGGTACATGACGGACCCCGCCACCAACCCCACGGCCAGCTTGGACGACATGGACTCCAGGCCGGGCAGGCCGAATCCTCCTCCGCCCCTGCCGCCGAAGCTGCGCATCGGTCGCATCCTTCCTCCACTCCGGGTTCAACAGCCGGTCAAAGGTGGTGGAACCCGCGCCGCTTCGCAACCCCAAATGACGAAGGGCGCTCCACCCGGTCCCCGGGAGAGAGCGCCCTCACACGCCGACTCAATGCGTCGCCTGGCGACGACTCAAGCCTTCGCGCGGTAGAAAATCGTGATGGTCAGACAGTGGAACTCCTTGTCCGAGGACTGGGTCACCACCTTGTCGACCACGTCGATGTTGACCAGATTCTCCTTGAGCCACTTGGTGATGTTCTCACCCATGTTCTCGCGGTCACGCGCGAGCGTGGTGGAGAACACCTTGACTCCCGTGAAGCTCGTAACGCCCATTCCGACCCTCGGTCTCAAGCTGAGATTCTGGACGTTTACCCCGAGACGATTCCGCCATCAAGAAACGGGCCCGATTTACCGGCTTCTGGAGGGCCTGGACCCCCACCCAAGCCCCGGGTCCAGGGCCTCCCGCCCACCGTTTCGCAGACGACACCCGCCGCCCCCCTCTGCGGGCCAGGGCCCCGCGCGTCCTGGCGCGAGGCCCCGTGGACTTCAGCGGCCCATGCTGGCCCTGCGGCCCTGGCAGGTGACCTCGTCCTTGCAGGCGGGTCCAATGCCTTCCGGGTGGGCGGTGAGCGGCGTCTTGTCGCTCTCCTCCACGCCGCACACCACGCACTTGCGCTTGCGGTTGCGACGCTCCGCGCGGCGCTGCTCGGCGATGGCCTTGGCCCGCTCACGGGCCGTCTTCGCGTCCACCTCGTTGCTCATCTCGCGTCCCGGTTGGAAGTCGTGTGCAGGCATCAGAGCGCCTCGACGAGCACCGCGATGCCCTGGCCGCCCCCGATACAGGCGGATCCGATACCATAGCGGCCACCGCGACGCTTGAGCTCATAGACCAGCGTCGTGGTGATGCGCGCGCCAGAGGCGCCCAGCGGGTGGCCCACCGCGATGGCGCCGCCGTTCACGTTGGACTGCTCGCGCGGCAGGCCCAGCTCCTTCTCCACCGCCAGGTACTGCGGCGCGAAGGCCTCGTTCACCTCGAACAGGTCCATGTCGGTCAGCTTCGCCTGCGCGCGCGTCAGCAGGTTGCGGATGGCGGGCGCGGGCCCGATGCCCATCACCTTGGGGTCGCACCCGGCCACGCCCCAGTTCACCAGCCGGGCGATGGGCTTCAGGCCGTGCTTCTCCACGAAGCTGCGCGTGGCCATGACCATGCTGCCCGCGCCGTCGCAGATGCCGCTGGCGGCGCCCGCGTGCACCACGCCGTCCTTCTTGAAGACCTTGGGCAGCTTGCGCAGCCCCTCCACGGTGGTCTCCGGACGGTTGTGCTCGTCCTTGGCGACCACCGTCTCGCCCTTCTTCGTCTTGAGCGTGACGGGCGCGATTTCATCCTGGAAGCGGCCCGCCTCCTGCGCGGCGGCGAAGCGCTTCTGGGTGAGGACGGCGTACTCGTCCACCTGGTCCTGGGTGAGCGAGTAGTCCACCGCGAGCTGCTCGGCGGTGAGCGCCATCGGGTTGCCGGTGTAACTGTCCGTCAGCGCCGTCCAGAGCATGTCCTCCAGGTTGCCCTTGCCCAGCGGGAAGCCCCAGCGCGCGCCGCGGATGACGTGGGGCGCCTGGCTCATGGACTCGGTGCCGCCGGCGAGCACGCAGTCGGCCTGCTCCGTGAGCATCAGCTCCGCGGCGGTGATGAAGGCCTGGAAGCCGGAGCCGCAGAGGCGGTTGACGCCCAGGGCCGGCACGGGGACGGGGACGCCGGTGCGCAGGCCCACGTGGCGCGGCAGGTAGATGGCGTCCGCGCTGGTCTGCACGACGTTGCCGTACACGATGTGCTGGACGAGCTCGGGGGAGACCTTCGCCTGCGCGAAGGCGGCCTTCGCGGACTCGACGGCGAGGTCGGTGGCGCTGAGGTCCTTCAGGCTGCCGCCGTAGGTGCCGAACGGGGTGCGCTTGCCAGAAAGAAAGAAGATTTCCTCGGTCTTGGACACGCTCTTCATGGTGCTCGTCTACCTACTCTCAAGGGGCGCGCGGTGCACGCACGCAGTGACGGGGCGGCGGGGTTCAGGACGCGCGCTGCCCCAGGAAGGCGCTGGCGACGATGGCAAGCGCCATCACCGTCCACAACAGTCCTTGCAGATTCTGTCGGCGTATCTCCTTCCGACCGAGCCCGCGATACCACGAACGCCCGGCCTCCACCCGACCTTCCCAGGTGAAGTCACCCGTGGGGGTGACGCCCTCCATGCGGCGCAGGTGGGCGCGGAGCAGGCGCTCAGGGGAAGCGTCCGACAGTGAACCGCTGCGGTAGACACCTGGGAGGTCCAGCGCGGGGCGGCGATAGCCCGCGGTGATGACGAAGCCCTCGGGTGCCAGGGGAGTGAGCAGGTAGAGGCGGGGCTCACCATCCGCGGCTTGATACAGCGTGGCGAAGACACGCTCGCCCGGGTGGGCGAAGTCGTAGGAGCGCGTGGCACGCTGGAGCAGCGGCTTCTCCTCGTGGCTTCCGAGCGCCACGAAGCCAAGCCCCTGGAGCTGCACGGCGACCGTGGCCAGCTCGAGCGGCAGGTCCATCTGGTCCGAGGGGGCCTCGGGCTCGACGCGGACGCTGTGGGGGAAGAGGAAGAGGAGCGCGCGCCAGAAGTTGAGCGACAGCAGGACGATGGCGAGCACCAGGCCCGCGACGACGATGCCCAGGTTGGCGAGGACGTTCATTCGGTGAGCACCTGGAAGCGAGGCGGGCCGCGGGACGGCGGCCCCGCCAGCGGGGCACCCTAGCGGAATCCCGTGCGTCCAGGGTCCCCGTTCAACGGCGGGATGCAGTGGCGGGCAGGTTCTTCCAGCGCTCCAGGAATTCGGACTTCAGGGGGTCCTCGCCCCGGAGGAAAAGCTCCAGGTGTCCGAGGGAATCCAGGCCGAAGAACAGCTCGCCATCGGCGATGACGGTGGGCACGCCGAAGGCACCGGCCGCGATGGCTTCGTCGGTGTTGCGGCGCACGCGGTCCTTGATGTCCTGGCGCTGAGCGGCGGCGAGGAGGGAGGGCGCATCCAGCCCGGCCGCCTGGAGGGCCGTGGCGACCTGCTCGGGGGTCTCCGCGCCGTTGCCGCCGCCCCAGACCTGCGCGAAGAGCGTGGACACGAGCCGCGCCCGTGCCTCGAGGTCATCCACGGCCGCCGTCACGCGCAACGCGAGCAGCGGGACGAAGGGATGCGAGGGAGGCGGGCCGAAGGGAACGCCGAGCTCGTGGGCGATGCGGAAGGTGTGCTTGAAGATGTAGCCGCGCTTGGCGGGCACCTCCGCGGGGCCGATGTTTCCGGTGGCGTTGAGCACTCCAGCGAGCAGCACCGGGACGGGCTCCAACACACGGCCGTGGCGCGCGGCCAGTGCCGGCATCCGCGTCCACGCCAGATAGGCATAGGGAGACAGGTAGTCGAAGCAGAAGCGGAGGGGTGCGAGTGCCATGCGCGGACTCTACCCTCCCCTCGCTGCTCGATTGCGAGCCGGAGGATTCACGCACGAGCGGGTCCATGAAGAGAACAGAGCCAAGACATCCGGAGGGCTCCATGCCCGCTGAAACAATCCGTAACCACCCCACCCCAGAGCCCTACTTCCTCTTCTGCTTCTTGCGCAGCGCCCTCGCGAACTCGGACATCTTGTCGCACAGCGCGAGGAGTTCCTCGCGCGAGAGGACAGGGCAACGCCACTCCAGCGCCCGCATGTGCTGGAGCAGCTCCTCTGGAACGGCCACGCCATGGTGCGCGACGTAGTGCGCGAAAGACGCGGGCCAGAGCCACGTCCCGTCGGTCTGCTGGACATTCAGCGCGATGTGCCGCTCACCCGTGAAGCAGTCCGTGGCACTGCCACTGGCGGCCGCGTACACGCTGGCTGACCTGAGATAGGTCGCGACGAGCGAACGGTGCTCGACGGGAAGCTTCCCTCTGGCCTCGACAATCGAAGGGAGTTCCTCGTCCTCGGGACTGACCTGCCCCAGCTCACGAAAACACCCCACGAGACGAACGGGACACACCAGCATCACCCACTCCGGAAGAAAGGCCGCAAGGCGACGACAGCCTACGCGCTCTGCCGCGCCTCCGCGCTGCGACGGAGCGCACCGCGCAGTGACGCCGCTTGCGCTTGGAGATTGGACGCCCGCGCCTCGGTGAAGGCCGTCTCCGCCGCCTCCAGCTCGGCGACCGCCGCCTCCACCGACGCCGCGCGCTCCGCGAGCGCCAGCCTCACGTGCCCCACCTGCAACACATTGCCCGTCAGCTCCGCCAGCGCGAGCGCCCGGCGCAAGTGCCCCAGCCCCTCGTCGCCCGGGAACAACGCGGCCATCGCCCGACGCGCCAGCACTTCATCCCACGGGTTCGCCAGCACCGGGTCCGTCGCTCGCGACAGCGCCAGCTCCGCCGCCTCGCGCGCGGCCTCCAGGTGCCCCTGCTCCCGCTCGAAGCGCGATTGATAGACACGCAGCAGCGTCTCCATCCGCAGCCCACCCTCACGCGCCGCCGCCAGTGCCCGAGGCAAGGACTGACGCACCGCCGCCGCGTCCTCGAACAACACGTCCCTGCACGCCTGATACGCCCGGACGTGACACTGCAACCACCGGTCCTCGGGCAGCACCCGCGCGAGCGACTCGCCACGCGCCACCACCGCGGCCACGTGCTCGTGCTCTCCGCGCTCCAGGTAGTAGGGCGGCGTGAAGATGGCCAGGTTGCGCTCCATCAACCGCGGATTGCCCAGCCGGCGCACCAGGTCCGTCTTCTCCGTGAACGCGGGCACGAACGCCGCCCCATCCCCCGTGAACGCCGCGCGCGTCACCACCGTGAACAGGTGGAACGCACGCACGTCCGTGAAGCCGTGCGACTCCGCCACCACGTAGCCGTCTCGCGTGGCCTGCGCGTCGAGCGGCTCCCCGCGCAGCGCCAGGTTCATGTTCATCATGTACCCGCCCATCCCCAACGCCCACGCCAACCTGCGCGGCAACCGCCCCATCACCTCGCGCAACCCGCGCAGCCGCGCGAGCTGCTCGAACTGCGCCTCCACCACCCCCGCCGAGCGCCCCGTGTACGCGCTGAGCACCGCGGGCGCCAGGAGCGTCCCCGCGCGATACGGCGACACCTCCGGCTGCTCCACCCTCACCCGCTCGAGCAGCGCATCCAGGTCCCGCGTGCGGCCGACGATCGCCAGCGCCATCCCCTGCAGGATGCGCAATTCCGCCATCTTCCAGAAGATGTCCGCGGGCGACACCTGCGCATCCGCCTCGCGCTCGCGGAACAGCTCCCGCAACCGCGCGGGTCGCTCCTCCTCCGGCGCCGAGCACGCCGCGTCCAGCTGCGCCAGCGCGACCCGCCGCCCCTCCACCAGGTCCACCGTCGAGGACCAGTGCGAGAACAGCTTCTCCGCGAAGGCGAGCGAGCTGGGCGGGTCGCTCGCGTAGCCCACCTCCACCAGCGTCACCCAGATGCGCAGCAGCAGCCTGTCCCGCCCGGGGAAGTCCGGCGCGGCCTCCAGCAGCGTCGACGCCTCCTTGAGCAGCAGCGTCGCCTCCAGCAACGCCTGCGACTCCATCGCCGCGCGGCCCGCGTCCAAGAGCGGACCTATCGCCAGCTCCGGCTCCGTCGAGCGCAGGTAGTGCCACCCCACCGTGCGCGCCAGGTCCGAGCGCTGGTAGTAGAGCGTCTGCAGCGCCAGCGCCACGCGCCCGTGCGCCACGCGCCGCTCATCCTCCACCGTGCTGTCGTAGACCGCCTGGTGCACGGTGTCGTGCGTGAAGACGTACCGGCCCTCCTCCTCCTGGAGGAACTGCCGCTCGACGATGCCGTCCAGCACCGCGAACAGCTCCGTCTCCGGGAGCCCCGCGAGCGCGCGCACCATCGGCAGCTCCAGGCTCCGCCCCGCCGGCGCCAGCCGCCGCAGCAGCGACACCTGCTCCACCGGCGCGGACGACAAGCGCTCCAACACCGCGGCCTGGATGCTCGACGGAAGCGACCGCGTGTCCAGCCCCGCCTGCGCCGTCCACCGGCCGCCCACGCGCGTCAGCGCGCCCTCCTCCACCAGCGCGCGCAGACACTCGGTGGCGAAGAACGCGTTGCCTCCGGTGGTGGCGTGCAGCCTCGCGACGAAGCCCTCCGGCACCTCCAGCCCCGGCAGCGCCAGGCCCACCAGCGTGCCCACGTGCTCGGCGCCCAGCGGCTCCAGGTCCATGCGGCGCGTGAGCTTCTCGTCCACCGTCTGGAACGCCAGGCTCAGCCGGCTCAGCTCCCGCGAGCGGAACGTCCCCACCACCATGCCGCGCGTCCCATGCAGCGCGCGGATGAGCACGTTGAGCACCTCGAGCGAGGCCGTGTCCGCCCAGTGCAGGTCCTCGAAGCACAGGACGAACGTCATCCTCCGCCCCAGCACTTGAACCCACTCCGCCAGCGCCCCGAAGAACCCCAGCTTCTCCTCGCCCGGCACCGGCGCCACGCCCGACGTCTCCGCCGACAACGACGGCATCAGCCGCGACAGCCGAGGCGACAGCCGCTCCATCACGTCCGTGGGCGTGTGCGGCATCAGCGCGCGCAGCGCCTGCGCGATGGGCGTCAGCGGCGCCTGTCCCTCCGCGCGACACTGCCCTCGGCCGAAGGGCAGCTCCGCCAGCTTCGCCTGGAGCTCGAACTCCTGGAGCAAGCGCGTCTTGCCCACGCCCGCCGGAGCCCCCAGCAGCACCGCGCGCGACTGACCCCAGTCCGCTTCGGCCAGGCCGTTCATCAGCGCCTCCAGCTCCGCCGCGCGCCCCACGACCTCCGGGACGTGCAGGTAGCTGGAGCGCGCCGACAGCGGCTCCTCCGGCATGGGCTCGCCGCTGGCGTGACAAAGCGCCTCCATCAGCTCGCCCGCGTCCTGGAAGCGCTCGCGAGGGTCCTTCGCCAGCAACAGCAGGATGATCTCCTCCAGCGCCGGGTCCACCGACACCAGCGTGGAGGGCTTGGGAGGCGGACGCGTCAGGTGCTCGGCCAGGAGCGCCGCGGGCGTGTTGCGCTTGAAGGGCAGCCGGCGCGTCACCAGGTAGTACGCCATGATGCCCAGCGAATAGAGGTCCGCGCGCCCGTCGATGCTCGCGCCGCGCTGCCACTCCGGCGCCAGGTACTCCAGCGTGCCCTTGAGCTTGCCGGGGCTCGGGGTGCCCAACTGGTGCATCACCCCGAAGTCCATCAGCTTCACCGCGCCCGTGCTGGTGATGCGGACGTTGCTCGCCTTGATGTCGCAGTGCACGTACAGGCGCGAGTGGATGAACGCCAGCACCTGCGCCATCTGCAACAGCACCCGGTACAGCGTGCGCGTGTCCAGCGGTGCGTCGCGCGCGAGCGTGCTCAAGTCACTTCCGTCCACCACCTCCATGGTGATGAAGCGGTTGCCCGCCTCCGTCATCCCCCAGTCGAACACCTTCAGCGTGCCGGGGTGCTGGAGCTTCTTCATCGCGAAGAACTCGTGCCGGAACATCAGCACCAATTCCTCCGACTTTCCCGCCGACAAGCCCGAGGGGACCTGCATCTCCTTGAGCGCCACGCGCCGCCGCTCGTGCAGGTCCTCCGCCAGCCAGATGCGGCCCATGCCGCCCTCGCCCAGGAGGCCCTCCACCCGGTAGCGCCCCGTCACCACCATCCCCACTTCCAACGAACGGCGCGCGCCCGCGTCATCCCCCGAAAGCGTGACAGGTGTGCGGATGCGGTCCCCCCACGAGGAGCTCGTAGGCCGGCTTCGCTCGTCCAGGACAGTTGTCTTCTCTTCGTCGCTCACGAAGGCGGGGACCGGAAGGTCGTCAGAATCCAGAAGTCGATGGAATAGCACGTTTCCTTGCATCGGACACCCTCCGTTGGAACGAGGGAATCCGTGCCCACCACACCCAAGACAGGCGACCCCATACGCGTGTGCACGGCTCCCGCGCATCGGCACGCCCGGGGTTGCGTCGGGCAGGCGACATGGGTGGAAGCCCGCGGACTTTCCACGCGGAGACCGGCGTCAGGTGGCGGACGGCGCGGCGCCGCGCACGCTCCGTGAGCCCCACGCCGCACGTCGTGACGCTTTGTGTCCGGAGGTCCCGGGCGGAGCCCCGGGAGGCTGGGGGTGAGGGCAGACCCCTTGTACGAGGGGCGCCATGCGGTGATGCTCCCATCAGGGGCTCGCCCAACCCGGCGCGACGTCCCCACGGGAGGAGGAGCTGGAGCAACGTGAAGCCCAAGGTCCTCATCGTCGAGAACTCCTGGACCATGCGCGAGACGCTGCGCCTGCTCCTGTCCGGGGACTTCGACTGCTCCGTCGCGGCGAACGGTGAGGCGGGCCTGGCCCAGGCGCTGAGCCAGCCGCCGGACCTGCTCCTCTCCGACGTCAACATGGAGGGCATGGACGGCTACGAGCTGTGCCGCCGCTGCCGCCAGGAGCCCTCGCTCCAGCACCTGCCCATCGTCTTCGTCAGCGGCTTCGCGCCTCGCTCGGACACGGACCCCACCCTGCCGGTACCGGACGCCTATCTGGTCAAGCCGGTGAAGCCCGCGCTGCTCATCGCCGAAATCCACGCCCTCCTGCGGCGCGCGAATACCCCCGTGTCGGCGGCGTCCTCCACCACCGCGCAGGCCGCCAACAAGGCCTGACGACGCACCCTGGCGAGAGGCCCGGAGATGGACGCGATGCGTCCAGCTTCTCACGCCCGCCCGAGGTGCCACGGAGCAAGCGCCGCGGGCGGGAAATACCTGTGCATTCCAGGGGTTGAGCGCAGGTGTCCGGGTGCTGACGACAGCGAGCTTCCGCGCTGCCCAGAAGGAGCCGGTTGGTTATGCTCGCGCGCCCTTTTTCCCTGCCCCACTCGAGGTCCATCAGCGTGATCAACGCCATTCCCCGCGTCCCGGCTCCCCGCAACGAGCCCATCCTGCCCTACGCGCCGGGTTCCCCCGAGCGCCGCGAACTCCAGGCCATGCTCAAGCGCATGAGCGGCGAGCAGATTGATATCCCGCTCATCATCGGCGGCAAGCAGGTGCGCTCCGGCAAGACGGACACCGTGCGCATGCCCCACCGGCACTCCCACGTCCTGGCGACGCTCCACGAGGCCGACGCCAGCCACGTGCAGCAGGCCATCCAGGCGGGCCTGGCGGTGAAGAACGACTGGGCGCGCATGCCGTTCGCCTCGCGCGCGGCCATCTTCCTGCGCGCCGCGGAGCTGCTCGCCACGCGCTACCGCCCCATCATCAACGCGTCCACCATGCTGGGCCAGTCCAAGACGGCCCACCAGGCGGAGATTGATGCGGCGTGCGAGGCCATCGACTTCCTGCGCTACAACGTCCACTTCGCCGAGCAGATTCTCGCCATCCAGCCGGAGTCCCCCGCGCAGACGTGGAACATGCTGGACTACCGTCCGCTGGACGGCTTCGTGTTCGCGGTGGCGCCGTTCAACTTCACCTCCATCGCGATGAACCTCTGCACCGCGCCCGCCATCATGGGCAACGTGGTGCTGTTCAAGCCGTCCTCCACGTCGGCCCTGAGCGCCTGGTACTTCATGGAGCTGCTGCGTGAGGCGGGCCTGCCCGACGGCGTCATCAACATGCTCAACGGCGACGGCCCCACCGTGGGCAACCCGGTGATGGCGAGCCCGGATCTGGGCGGCATCCACTTCACCGGCTCCACGCCCACGTTCAACACCATGTGGAAGACGGTGGGCGAGAACATCAGCAAGTACAAGCAGTACCCCCGGCTGGTGGGTGAGACGGGCGGCAAGGACTTCATCGTCGCGCATGCGTCCGCGGCGGACGACCTGGAGGCGCTCGCGGTGGCCATCGTCCGCGGTGGCTACGAGTACCAGGGCCAGAAGTGCTCCGCGGCCAGCCGCGTCTACGTCCCCGAGTCCCTGTGGCCCAAGCTCAAGCCCCGGCTCCAGGCGCTCATCGGCGACATCCGCATGGGCGACGTGACGGACTTCCGCAACTTCATGGGCGCCGTCATCGACGAGAAGTCCTTCAAGAAGGTCTCCTCGTACATCGACCTGGCGAAGCAGGACTCCAACGCGTCCATCGTCGCGGGCGGCGAGACGGACCGCTCCGAGGGCTGGTTCGTCAAGCCCACGCTGGTGCAGTTGAACGACCCGCGTCACCGCATCCTGCGCGAGGAGGTCTTCGCGCCGCTGGTCGGCCTGCACGTGTATCCGGATTCCAAGTACGTGGAGACGCTGCGCGAGGTGGACCAGAGCGCGACGTACGCGCTGACGGGCGCCATCTTCGGGCGGGACCGGAAGGCCATCGACACGGCGATGGATGAGCTGCGCCACGCGGCGGGCAACATCTACATCAACGACAAGCCCACGGGCGCGGTGGTGGGCCAGCAGCCCTTCGGTGGCTCGCGTGCGTCGGGCACCAACGACAAGGCGGGCTCGCTGCTCAACCTCATCCGGTGGACGAGTCCTCGCACCGTGAAGGAGAACTTCGCCCCGCCCACGAAGGTGCCGTACCCCTTCATGGACAGCGACCCCCACGATGGGGGTATCTAGGCTCGCATGAGCCGAGCCTTCCCCGGCATCGCCGGGTTGGACACGTATGCGTTGGTCGACGGTGGGTGCCGCGTGGAGGTGATTCCTTCACGCGGGGCCCTCGTCTCGAGGATGACGGTGGACGGCGACGAGGTGCTCTACCTCGACGAGGCCACCGTGGCGGACCCGGCGAAGAACGTGCGCGGTGGAATCCCCGTGCTGTTCCCCATCGCCGGGCCGCTGCCGGGTGACACGTACCCGGCGGACCGCAAGTCCTTCACGATGTCGCAGCACGGCTTCGCGCGGCGCCTGCCGTGGACCGTGCGGCAGGCGGAGGACTCTCTGCTCGTGGTGGGGCTCACTTCCAGCGAAGAGACGCGCCTCCAGTTCCCGTGGGACTTCGACGCGCAGCTCACCTTCTCCTTGGTGGGTACGCGGCTGACGCTCGACTTCGACGTGGAGAACCGGGACACGCGGCCCCTGCCCCTGCACCTGGGCTTCCATCCGTACTTCCGGGTGCCGGACGCGGCCAAGGCCGTGGCCACGGTGGAGACGGATGCCACGCACGCGTGGGACAACTTCCACAAGCGCGAGGTCCCCTTCACCGGCTTCGACCTCACGCTGCCCGAGGTGGACCTGCACCTGAGGGACCACTCGGGCCCGGGCACCCGGCTCACGCGAGGCCCCGGCGCGCGTCCGGTGCACCTGTCGTGGAGCCCGGAGTTCAAGCTGCTGGTGGTGTGGACGCTGCGCGGCAAGGACTTCGTCTGCGTGGAGCCCTGGACGGCCGCGGGCGGCGCGCTCGCCACCGGTCAGGGCCTGCTGCACGTGGAGCCCGGAGAGCGGGCGTCGCTCGCGTTCGACATCGAGGCGTAGCCCCTTTCGCTACGGGGTCGCCTCCGCACGAGGTGCGCTCACTCCAGCGCCTGACGGCGCCAGTCCCGCCATTCCGAGGGAAGCTCCACCGGGAGCGTCCAGCCGTGAGCCCGCTGAATCGCCTTGTCGAGGAAGACGGGCAGCGTCGTCGGCACGTCGAGCTTGAGCTCTGACCTGAAGTGATTGAACAGGGCCATTCGCCCATCCAGGCGAAGGCCCGCCTCATCCAGCTTCGCGGCGGTCGCGCTCACGACATCGCCCACACAGAGCAAGCCGACGTCAGCGCACCGTCTGACGTCGCTCTTGGAAAGCGAAAGGGACTCGAGAGGGGTCAGGAGCACGTCTCGATGCGCCGCCGAGAGACGAGCGGGCGGAGGAGTGAGCCTGTACACCTCACGCCACTCGAGGCGCATGGTGAAGATGTCCAATGACTTGCGGACCTCGGCCGACAAGGGGTGACCCTGCGCGGCCATCGGCACCGTGCTCGCGGGGAGCACCAGCCCGTGCGTCCAGAAGTAGTTGATGACGAGCCCCAAGGGCTCTTCCCACGAGTAGAGGAGGGTCCACTCGGGCCAGTAGGGATGCAGCATGCGGTCGAAGGTCCACTCATCGACGAAGCCCACCGTCTCGTCGACGCGGATGAAACCAAAGTCCCCGCCGAGGACCAGCACCTTCCTGTCGAAGTCGACACACACGGCCGACCTCACGTCCTCGAGGGACTCCGAGGGCCTCCACCCCAGCGTGTCGCGAATCTCCGCGTCCGTGTACGCGGGCCCTCCGATGAGGAGCTCCAACGCCTGCCTTCCGTCATGGCCGTAGCGGAAGATTTCGGCCTTCCCGCCCTTCAGGAGGACGATGTTCGTGATGCGCCGGGGCATGGCTCAGCCCTTCACTTCCAGGTGCACCATCTTCATCTCGAAGGAGAGGCTGAAGAAGTTCTGACCCAGGAAGGCTTCAATCACGTTGCTTTGGGTGTCATACCCACTCTCCTGCCACTCTTCGCCCGCCTCCATCGGCTCCCCCGGGATGAGCTCTCCCTCGTCGTCGCAGAGCCCGTTGCCGAAGCTCCGGAACCGGACTCGCTCTCCGTCGCGGAAGAGCGAGAACATGTACGTCCCCGACGAATCATCGAAGTGATACGCGAGCACCGCGCCGTGCTTCGAGCACTCCGAGAACTCGTCGACCCAGGCCTCCTGCTCCATCCCCAGGAACTTGCCCATGACGAGCGTCTTCCCATGGACGACAGCCACCGCATGGTCCCAGAACATGTTCTTGGTGGCCTCGTCGAGGTCGATGGGCTCATCGTGGGCAACCGCCCCGACGCCAATCGCTCTCAATGCGGCCAGGCCCGCCTCCCGCAGGACCTCGAACGGCTCCTGGGCCTTCCTGACGTCTCGGGTGAAGTCGTGGTCGATGATGATGCCGCCGAAATTCCAACCCATGTCGTGTCTCCTTCAACCCGACGCCAGTCCTTCCATTCCGGGGGGAGCTCCACCGGGAGCTTCCAGCCGTATGCCCGCTGGACGGCGTTGTTCAGGAAGACAGGCAGCGTCGTGGGCACGTTCAGCTTGAGCTCGTTCCGGAAGTAGCCGAACAGGATGTTTCGCGTCGCCAGCTCCATCTTTGACTCATCCAGCTCCGCGGCGGTCGCGCCCACGACATCGCCCACGAAAACCCATCGACTCGCGAACCGCTCCCGAATCCTCCAGGAATCAAGTCGGGTGAGGAGCACGTCTCGATACTCCGCCGAGAGACGCGCAGGTGGCGGAGTGAGTTTGTACTCCTCGCTCCACAGGTGAAAGAAGGTGATCTCCTCCAAGGAGTCGAGGAGATCTCCGGACACCGGATGATGCAGGTCCTCCACCGGCGGCCGGGTCGAGGGGAGCTCCAGTCCGTGCGTCCTCGCATGGAGAAAGGCCAGTTCCATGGCGTGGCATTCCGCATGGCGGACCGTCCACCCCGGCCAATAGAGAAGCAGCATGGTACGGAGGGCCCACTCACTGACGAAGACGCCCTCCGGGTCGGTCCGGATGAGACCAAAGTCCCCGCCGAGGACCAGTTCCTTCCGCTCGTAGTCCACACACGCGGAGGACCTCACGTCCTCGAGGGCTTCCGAGGCTCGCCACCCCCGCGTCTCGCGAATCTTCGAGTCAATGTACCCAGGCCCTCCGACAAGGAGCTCCAACGCCTGTTTGCCGTCGTGGCCGTAACGAAAGATTTCGGCCTTTCCGCCCTTCAGGATGACGACGTTCGTGATGCGCTTGGGCATGGCTGCGAGACCCCTGGTGGCGAGTATCGAAACAATGACGGACTCGCGGCTCGAATGTCGCATCGGAGCCGAGTGAAACCTTCCGGGTCTCACTCCCCGCATGGGGTCTATCCACCCCGCCCCGCCTTCATCATCCCCTTTGCCAGGGCTTGCAGCTCCGCTCGCAGCCATTGACTGCGCGGCTCGGAGTCCTCGGAGCGGTGCCAGTACAGGTGCAGCTCCAGCCGGGGCAGTGCGAGCGGCATGGGCAGCAGGCGGTTGTCGAGCTCCGCGTTGATCTCCTCCGCCCGCCCGCGAGGCATCGTCAGGAGCAGGTCCGAACCAGACACGATGCGACACGCTGTCTCGTAGTGACGACAGCGCACCGTCACCTCGCGCTGATATCCCAGACGGCTGAGCACCAGGTCCTCCACCGCCAGGCCCGCGCGACGTGAAGACACCGTCACATGTCTCGCGGCCATGTAGGTCGCCACGTCCAGCTTCCTGCGCTTGCGGCTCACCACGCAGAACGCGTCGCGCGTGAAGGCCGTGTGCCGCAGTTCCGCGCTCGTGGGCTGCTCCACGTCGATGGCCAGGTCCAGTCGCCCCGAGGCCAATTCCCGCTCCAGCTTCGCGCGCTCCAGCCTCACGCTGCTCACGCGGGCCTCCGGGCTGACCTCTCGAAGCCTCGCCACCAACCGGGGAACGATGGACGGCTCCAGCATGTCGCTCATCGCCAGCGTGAAGGTGCCTACGTCCCGCGCGGGCTCGAAGCCTCGCGTGTGGTGGACGGCCTGCTGGAGCAGCAGGAGCGCCTCGCGAATCTCCGGGGCCAGCCGCTCCGCCAGCGGCGTGGGCGCCACGCCCCTGCCCTCCCGAACGAACAGCGGCGCGCCCAGTTGCTCTCTCAGCCGGGCCAGCGCGTGGCTCACCGCTGACTGACTGAGGAACAGCACCTCCGCGGCGCGCGTCAGGTTCCGCTCCCGGTAGACCACGTCGAACACCCGGAAGAGGTTGAGGTCCAGGGGCCCGGGCCTGGAGGCCGAGTCATGAACTGGGTTCATGACGACACATGACCAACATTCAGTGGATTCAACAAGAGCCGGGTGCCAAGGATGCTCTCCCACCTCACGCAGGACACAGAGGAGCCTCGCCGTGGACTTCGAGCCGAGCGCCAGAAGCAAGGACTACCTGGAGCGCGTGAAGCGGTTCATGCGCGAGCACATCGAGCCCGCCGAGCCGCGCTACCACCAGGAGATTCAAGCCGCCGCGCGCGCCGGTGACTGGAAGACGTGGCCGGTGTCCCAGGTGATGGAGGACCTCAAGGCCCGCGCCCGCGAGCAGGGGTTGTGGAACCTGTTCCTCCCCGACGAGAAGCTGGCGCCGGGCCTGTCCACGCTCGAGTACGCCCCCATCGCCGAGGAGACCGGGCGCAGCCTCATGGCCCCCGAGGTCTTCAACTGCAACGCCCCCGACACCGGCAACATGGAGGTGCTGTGGAAGTACGGCACCGACGCGCAGAAGGAGCGCTGGCTCGAGCCGCTGCTCGCGGGCGACATCCGCTCGGTGTTCTGCATGACGGAGCCCGATGTCGCGTCCTCGGACGCCACCAACATGGAGGCCACCGCTGTCGTCGAGGGCGATGAAATCGTCCTCAACGGCGCCAAGTGGTGGTCCACCGGCCTGGGCCATCCTCGCGCCAAGGTCACCATCTTCATGGCCCGCACGCCCGACACGGGGGCGGACCGGCATCACCAGCACTCGATGGTCCTGGTTCCGCTGGATGCCCCGGGCGTCACCATCCGCCGCATGCTGCCCGTCTTCGGCGACTACGACGCGCCCCACGGCCATGGCGAGGTCCACTTCGAGAACGTGCGCGTGCCCGTGTCCCACTTCATCGGCGGCCCGGGCATGGGCTTCGAGATTGCACAGGGCCGCCTGGGTCCTGGCCGCATCCATCACTGCATGCGCTGCATCGGCGCGGCGGAGCGGGCGCTGGAGTTGATGATTGACCGGGGCATGAACCGCACGGCCTTCGGCAAGCCCCTCCTCAACCTCGGCGGCAACCGCGAGCGCGTGGCCGATGCCCGCATCGCCATCGACCAGGCCCGCCTGCTCACGATGTACGCCGCATGGAAGATGGATGAAGTGGGCGCGCTGGGCGCGATGACGGAGATTTCCGCCATCAAGGTCGTGGCGCCCAATGTCCTCCAGCGCATCGTGGACGACGCCATGCAGATTCATGGTGGCGCGGGGCTTTCCATGGACACGCCGCTGTCGGCATTCTTCGCCCAGGCACGCACCCTGCGGCTCGCGGACGGACCAGACGAAGTCCACAAGGGCGTCATCGCCCGCATCGAGCTGGCCCGGCGCGGTTTCTCCCGGAGATGACCATGGCCACCCACGCCACCTCCACCGTCACCCTCGACACGCCCGGCTCGGTGCGCTCGGGGGAGGAGCTGAATGTCGCGGCCGTCGATGCGTGGCTGAAGCAGCAGGTGCCCTCGCTCGAAGGCACGCCCACGGTGACGCAGTTCTCCGGCGGCGCATCCAACTGGACGTATCGCCTCCTGTACCCCCACCGGGACCTCATCCTGCGCAGGCCCCCCTCGGGCACGAAGGCCAAGTCCGCGCACGACATGTCTCGCGAGTACCGCGTGCAGCAGGCGCTCAAGCCCGCCTACCCGTGGGTGCCGCAGATGGTGGGGCTGTGCCAGGACCCGACCATCCTGGGCACGGACTTCTACGTCATGGAGCGCATCGAGGGACTCATCCCTCGCGCCCACCTGCCTCGCGGGCTGAACCTGGACCGGAACCAGACGCGCCAGCTCTGTCTCAACGTCATCGACAAGCTGCTGGAGCTGCACGCGGTGGATGCGCAGGCCGTGGGCCTGTCGTCGCTGGGCAAGGGCCCGGGCTATCCCCGCCGTCAGGTGGAGGGCTGGTCGGACCGTTACGAGAAGGCGCGGACGTGGAACGTGCCGAGCTACCGCTACGTGCGCGACTGGCTCAAGGCCAACATCCCCGACGACAGCGCCACCTGCGTCATCCACAACGACTGGCGCTTCGACAACGTGGTGCTGGACCCGGGGGAGCCCACGCGAGTCATTGGCGTGCTCGACTGGGAGATGGCCACGCTGGGCGACCCGCTGATGGACCTGGGCAGCGCGCTGGCCTACTGGGTGGAGGCGGATGACACGTTCTTCATGCGGCTCACGCGTCGTCAGCCCACGCACCTGCCCGGCATGCTGCGGCGACAGGAGGTCGTCGAGTACTACCTCCAGCGCTCCGGCCTGAAGCCCACCAACTGGACCTTCTACGAGGTCTTCGGAATCTTCCGGCTCGCCGTCATCATCCAGCAAATCTATTACCGCTATCACCACAAGCAGACGCGCAACCCGGCGTTCAAGAACTTCTGGACGCTGGTGACCTACTTCGACTGGCGCTGCAAGCGCATCATCGGGAAGGCAGGACGCTGAATGGGCGCTGTGTATCTCATCCGTCATGGACAGGCGTCCTTCGGCGCGGCGAACTATGACCAGCTCTCCGAGACGGGCTACGTCCAGGCTCGCGTCCTGGGCGAGGCCCTCAAGGCCCGGCAGACGAAGGTCGACACAGTCGTCATGGGGACGCTCGCCCGCCATCAGCAGACGGCGGAGACGTGCCTGAAGGCGCTCGGGACGGAGATCGCGCCGACGCGCATCCCGGGCTTCAATGAGTTCGACCACGTCGAGCTCATCGTCCGGCACACACCGCGCTATGCGGACCACGCAGCCTGGATGGAGGACCTCGCCACGGCGCCGGACCCGCATCGGGCCATCCAGGACATGTTCGGGCAGGCCGTGGCGCGGTGGCTCGCGGGCCAGCACGACCACGAGTACGCCGAGTCCTGGCCCGCGTTCCAGCAGCGGTGCATCCGGGCGCTCGACTCGCTCATCCAGGACCTGGGGCCGTCGAAGACGGCGCTCGTGTTCACCTCGGGCGGCCCCGTCACGGCCATCTGCCAGCACTTGCTCCACATCCCGGACGAGCACGCGTTCCGGCTGAACTGGACGCTCGCCAACTGCGGCATCACCAAGGTCGTCTACAGCGACCGGGGCCACCACCTCTCGACGCTCAACGAGCACGCCCACTTCGAGGGACCGCACCGCGGCCTCGTCACGTACCGCTGAGGAGTTCCTCCGTGCGAAAGAACATCCTGATTACGGGCGCGAGCTCGGGGCTGGGTGAGGGCATGGCTCGGGAGTTCGCGGCGCGGGGACACCACCTCGCGCTGTGTGCTCGTCGGACGGACCGGTTGGAGGCGCTGCGCTCGGAATTGCTGGCGAAGCACCCGGGCCTTCACATCTCCGTGCGCGAGCTGGATGTGAACGAGCACGAGCGCGTGTTCGAGGTCTTCAACGCCTTCGCGGAGGACCTGGGGAGCCTGGACCGCATCATCATCAACGCGGGCATCGGCGTGGGGAAGCGGCTGGGCACGGGCAACTTCGCCACCAACGTGAAGACGGCGCAGACGAACTTCGTGGCCGCCGTCGCGCAGTGCGAAGCCGCGGTGGGCATCTTGCGCAAGCAGGGCCAGGGGCATCTGGTCACCATCTCGTCGATGAGCGCGATGCGCGGGTTGCCTCGCCACCTCACGGTGTACGCGGCCACCAAGGCGGGGCTCGCGACGCTGACGGAGGGCATCCGCGCCGAATTGCTCGGTACGCCCATCAAGGTCTCGACCATCTATCCCGGCTACATCCACACAGAGCTGAACGCGGGGGCGAAGAAGCTGCCGTTCGCCGTGGATGCGGAGAAGGGCTCACGCGCGCTGGTGAAGGCCATCGAGCGCGAGCCGGTGAGCGCCTACGTCCCCGGCTGGCCCTGGACCGTGGTGGGGTTCTTCCTGCGCAACCTGCCGCTCGAGCTCGTCGCGAAGATGTCCTGAGCATCAGGAAGTCGCGAAGACCTCGTCGAGGAAGGCGAGCATCGAGGCCCACGAGCGCCTGGCCGCGTCCGGGTGGTACTGGAGCCCTGCCTCGCGCTTGTCGAGCCCCGGGTACGTGAACGCATGCATCGCGTGGCCGTGGGCGTGGAGCTGCCAGTCTGCCCTCGCATCGGTCAGCTCACGCGTCAGCGCCAGCACGTCCTCGACAGGTGCCGTCGGGTCTTCCCAGCCATGCTCGACGAGGACCTTCGCGGTGATGGGGGCTTGGACACCCAGCCTCGGTGGCTTGAGGACGCCGTGGAAGCTCACCGCGGCCTTCAGTCCTGGCACGGCGCTTCGCGCGAGGTCCAACGCGCACAGTCCTCCAAAGCAATAGCCCACCACCGCGACACGCTCGGGGTCGATGAGTGGATGCCTCCGTGCGGCCTCGAACCCGGCCACCATCCGCTGGCGCAGCAATGCGCGGTCGGCCATCAAGGGCCCCATCAAGTGGGAGTTGTCGTCCGTCACTCCCCCGCGCACGCCCTTGCCATACACATCCAGGGCAAGACACACGAAGCCCAGCGTCGCGAACTCCTCCGCCTTCGCGCGCATCGGCTCGTTCAGTCCATCCCACGCGTGGGCCAGGAGCACGCAAGGTCTGCGGCCTTCCTTCCGTGCGTCCCACGTCACATACGCCTCACACAGCGTTTCGCCCGCGCGGTACTCCAGGTGCTCACCGTGGACGCCTTCCTGTCTCTGCCATGAACTCACTGTGTCGCTCCCTTCCATCCGTCATGAAGGAGCGCCAGCCTGGCGAGAACTCACGAGTGCGTATTGAACAAATGCGACATGACCCGGCCGCTTCAGAAGAAGTGAGAGAGCCCCTCCGGCGCGGCGTCACGAGACTGGGCGAAGAACTCCGCGAGCGTCGACCATGAGGCCCGCTCGTAACGCCCCGGCGTCGTGCCGAGATAGCGGCGCCACTGGCGAATCTGGTGCGCCTGATCGCTGAACCCTTGCAGCGGGTCCCCTTGCCCCATCTGCGCCGCACGAAAGCTGGCCTGCATCCGCTCCAGCCCCTGCAACTCCTTGGGCGAACAGCCGACATGCACCTGGAACCATCTCTCCAACTGCCGCACCGAAACACCCGCGACTCGCGCCGCATCGTCCACGCGCGAGGCGCTCGACAGGGACACCCAGGCCCACCCGAGTCGCTTCAGCTCACCTTCGATTCCGTGCGTCGCCTCGGCCCGCTGAAGCAGCCACGCATCGAGCCTCTTCGCCACCCGCCGAGGCTCCCATATCGCGGCCATGTCCTCGCCCAGTCTGCGCGACGGCCCATCTCCCAGGAGCCCGCCCAGTTCGATGAGCTCATCGCGGCTCTCCGCCCCCGTCGACGGGAACAGTCGCGCCAGCCCTGGAGGCCGCAGCATCACCATCACGAAGGAGCACCCCTCTCCCGAGTGCCACACCCGTGGACGACTCTGCACGCCCAGCAACGACGCTCGCGGCGCTCCCGCCGAGAACTCACTCCGGCACGGCCTGCCGAAGTTGAGCGTCAGCACCGCCGCCGTGTGCGGCGTCGTCCGGATGGGGTTCCCCTCATACGCGCCCTCCAGGTCCTCGATGAACCAGTACCCCAGGACCAGGGACGCGAGCGCGGGATGGGGTGGCAACGCGAGGAACGCCATCAGACCTCCAGACTCACGCCAGCGCCGCGACCTCTCCGTCCTCGTTCTCCGCGCCGTACCGCAGCGACTCCCACGCCAGCATCACCTGCTTGCGCGCGGGGCCCCAGCGGTAATCCCCGAAGACGCCCGTCTTGCGCAGCACCCGGTGACACGGAATCAGCAACGCCACCGGATTGCTCCCCACCGCCGTGCCCACCGCGCGCACCGCCTTGGGCCGGCCAATGGCCTTCGCCAGGTCCTCGTACGTCGCCACCTCTCCCGGCGCCACGCGCAGCAACGCCTGCCACACCTGCACCTGGAACGGCGTCCCCTTCACCAACACCGACAGCGGCGTGCGCGCGTCCGGCGGCGACTCGGGGAAGATGCGCCCCACCCACCCAGCCGTCTCCTCCCGCGACTCCACGAAGGTCGCCTGCGGCCACTCCGCGCGCAGGGACTCCAGCGCCTCCGCCTCCGTCGCGCCCGTCAGGAAGTGCAGCCCGCAGATGCCTCGCTCACAGACCGCGATGAGACATGCGCCGAACGGTGTCTCATGCACGCCGTGATGCACCGTGAGCCCTTCCCCACCCGACTTGAACTCCCCCGGCGTCATCGCCGTCAGCGTGACGAACAGCTCGTGCAGTCGCCCGCCCCCGGACAGCCCCACCGCCAGGGACGTGTCGAGCACGCTGCGCCGCTCGGCCAACAGCCGACGCGCCGAGCTGAGCGTGTGCATCTGCAGGAAGCGCTTGGGACTGATGCCCGCCCAGCGGGTGAAGAGGCGCTGGAAGTGGAAGGCACTCAGCCCCACGTGCGCCGCGACGGCGTCCAATGACGGCTGCTCACGCGCATGCGCATCGAGATAGAGAATCGCCTGCTCGATTCGGGCGTAGTCGCTGTTCCCCATGTCCCGGCTCCTCGAATGTCCTGTGTTCACGACGGGATATGGCCGCCACGCCTCCGCCCTTCAACCCGCTTCTTGCGCTCCCCTTTCGCCGCAAGGACCGGGTCGCGCGCCCGGGCACGTGGGCCTACGCTGCCAGCCCTACCCTCAGGAGCCCCCATGCGCCTGTACGACTACGCGCCCTCCGCCAACGGCTACAAGATTCGCCTCCTGCTCTCCTGGCTCGACAAGTCCTATGAATTGGTCCCCGTGGACATCTTCTCGGGGGAGAGCCACACCGACGACTTCCTGCGCCACAAGAACCCCCACGGCCGCATCCCCGTCCTGGAGCCGGAACCCGGCCGCTTCCTCGCCGAGTCCAACGCCATCATCCTCTTCCTCGCCGAGGGCACCCCGCTGCTCCCCGAGGACCGCTTCGAGCGCGCCCACGTCCACCAGTGGCTCTTCTTCGAGCAGAACGCCCTGGAGCCCAACCTCGGCACCGCGCGCTTCTGGAAGCTGACGGGCCGCGCGGCCCTGAACCCCGAGGCCTTCCGCCTGCGCCTCGAGGCCGCTCGCAACGCCCTCCAGGCAATGGAGCGCCACCTGGCGCACCACCCGTTCTTCGTGGGCGAGCGCCCCACCGTCGCCGACATCGGCCTGTATGGCTTCGGCCATGTCGCGGCTGACGCGGGAATCAACCTGGGCGACTTCCCCGCCGTGTCCGCGTGGCTCGCGCGCATGAAGGCCATCCCCGGCCACATCGGTGCGCTCGCGCCGTACACCGCGAACGCACACGTGACTCCCTCGTAACGAGGGGGCACGGCGCCCTCGCTCCCTCGTGCCGCGCGTGTTCCCCACCTCTCACGCGCGGCCCTGGGACGGGAGGTCGGCTTGACTCGCGAATGGTGAGCGTTTATCCCTAGCGCCACGATGAAGTCCCTCTTCGCCCTGTGCATGTGCCGAATGTCGATGAGTGGTGGGCTCCCGCCCGCCCGCGTCGGCTGACGTCCACCCGACCCCGGCGAGCCATCGAGCCCACCCACCCCGCGAGGGTCGGTGGGCTTTCTCGTTCTTGGCCCTCCGACAGCGCCCTCGCTCCAAACCTCCCCCGCCTGTCTGGAGACACCCCTTGGCCCCCCACACCAGTGCGCCCACCCCGCGCCTCTTCGATGTCACTCCCGCCGACCTGACGCTGGAGGCCGGCGCTCGCATCTCGCCGCACCTCGTGCGCGGCTGGTGGTGGGGCCCCGAAGAAGACCTGCCCTGGCTCCAAGCGCGCGCCCGCCTCCTCTCCGAGGACGAAGCCCAGGGCACCACGCCGCGCCTCGTGCGCCGCACCCTCGCCGAGCAACACCACGCCCTCGAGCGCGCCCGCCGCCGCGCCACCACCCGCCCCTCCTCGCGCATCCCCACGGTGCTCCTGGTCCACGCGCTCACCGGCGACATGCGCGCGGGAGGCGAAGGCGGCTGGTGGGAGCCCGTCATCGGACCCGGACGCGCGCTGGACCCCACGCGGGTGCGGCTGTTGTGTTTCAACAACCTGGGCTCCTGTTACGGCACCACCGGCCCCGCGGATGAGGGGTTCCCCGGACGCACCGAGGACACCCGCTTCGGCCCCGCCCCCGCGCTGACCAAGGGAAACCTCCACCAGGACGAGCGCCACCTCCCCGCCACCGTCACCCCGTGGGACCAGGCACGCAGCATCCTCCTGGCGCTCGATGCGCTCGGCGTCGAGGAGGTCTCGCTCGTCACGGGCGGCTCACTCGGCGGGATGATTGTCCTCTGCCTCGCGGCCCTCGCACCGGAGCGCTTCGCGCGCATGGCCCCCATCGCCACCTCGGAGACCGCGTCCGCGTGGGTGGTGGGCCTCAACCACGTCGCGCGACAGGCCGTGCTGCTGGACCCCGGCTACCCCGAGTCCGCGCACCGAGGACTCGAGCTCGCCCGACAGCTCGCGATGCTCTCCTACCGCGCGGAGCCAGGGCTCGAGGCCAGCCAGCCTCGCCCTCCCGCCTGGTCCTCTCGCGCGCTCTACCCGGTGCAGAGCTACCTGGAGCACCAGGGCCGCAAGCTGGAGGCCCGCTTCGATGCACGCGCGTACCTGGCGCAGCTCGGCGCCATGGACCACCATGACCTCGCGCGCGCGCCCCACGGCGGCCTGGAGCGCATCCGCGCCAGCGCGTTGTGCGTGGGCATCGACCGCGACCAGCTCTTCTTCCCCGAGCACATGGACGCCCTCGCCCGGAAGCTGCGCGCGCACGGCCGCCACGCGGAGCACGCGGAGCTGACCAGCCTCCACGGGCATGACGGCTTCCTCATCGAGTGGGAGCCGCTCTCCGCGCTGCTCACGCGGGCGCTCGCCCTGCCCTCCGCGCTGGACGTCCCCGGCGCCTTGCTGGGCACCGCGCGCCCGCCGAGCGAACGCACGGCGTGACCTGAGAGAAGAGTGGCTCAGCCCACCTGGCGATGGCCGGGCCACACCGGGAGGTCCTGGTGGGACCAGATGGGCGGCTCCGCCTCGCCGGCGTGGGCGCGCAGCCGGCAGTACTCCTGATACGACGCCTGGATGGTCAGCACGTCCCCGGGGCGAATGACCTCTTCACCCACCGGGTGGAGCTGCTCGTCGGTGCCGCGCTGGAGCACCAGCGCCAACCCGCCGAACTTGTCGCGCACCTCGGAGATGCTCATCCCCGGCAGTCCCTCGCGCGCCTCGAAGAGCGACACCACCATCAGGTGCTTGCCCAAGTGGAACGAGTGGACGATGCGCGGGTCCAACGCCGCGAGCGCCATCGCGGGCGCGGCGAGCGACGAGCTGGACAGCGCCTCCGCCTTGAACGTGTCGCGCACCTTGCCGCTCAAGTCCTCGTCGAACAACCGGATGACCACGCGGATGGAGGGGTTCAGCTTCCGGGCATCCAGCGCGATGTTGAGGTTGGCCAGGTCGTCATCCGTGGCGCAGACGATGGCGGAGGCGTGCTTCACGTTGGTGCGCGGCAGGCACAGCGGGCTGCGCGTGTCGTCGATGAGCAACGGGACCCGCTCGTCGCGCAGCGCGGAGACGAAGGCGGCGTCCTCGCGCTTCTCCACCACCACGATGTCCTTGCCCATCTCCCGCAGCTGGGTCACCACGCGGTAGCCCACCCGCCCCGCTCCGCACACCACGACGTGGCCCTTCATCGTCTCGGTGACCACTTCAATCCACTCCTTGTCGTTCTTGTGCCGGGCGAAGAAGAGGTAGGCGAAGCGCACCACGCCATCCGCCACGAGGGCGATTCCCACCGGGGGAATCACCACGTTGAGCAGCTCGATGACCCAGTCGTGCACGTACGGCAGCGACGGCTGGCCGTAGAGCAGGAAGTAGACGTGGTGCAGCGCCTCGCCGAACGAGATTCGCTCCCCCGCGGGGCCCACGTAGCGCCAGTCGAACAGCAGCGGGCCTCCGCCAAACAGCGCCAGCCCCAGCACGAGCGTGGTGCGAAAGCGTCGCACCAGCGCACGCAGGTAGCGCAGATTGGCTCGGAGGTGTCGGCGGGAGCCCCCCATGGTGGACCAGCCTACGACACCGGCGTGATGCCCGTCTCCTCCGCCGTGTTGCGAGCGCGACGCCGCTCCACCAGCCACACCAGCAGGACGCCCAGCTCGTAGCAGGCCAGCATGGGGCCCGCCATCAGCGACAGGTTCACCACGTCACCCGTCGGCGTGATGATGGCCGCGGCGATGAGGCACACCACGAACGCGTGGCGCTGGTACTTGAAGAGCCACTTCGACTGGACCACGCCCACCACGCCGAGCAGCGCCATCACCAGCGGCAGCTCGAAGATGATGCCGAAGGCCAGGATGAGCAGCAGCACCAGCGACAGCTGCTCGTGCATGGTCAGCATGGGCCGCGTCCACCGCGCCGCCTCGTGCCGGGCCTCGCCCGCGGACAGCTCCTTCTCCAGCTTCCACAACCCGGACAGCTCCTCGGTGCGCGTGGGGGCGACGCCGGCCAGCAGGCTCGCCGCCTCGTCCATGGCCACCGCCGCCGCCGCGTAGTCCTGCTTGGCGTAGGCCGTCACCGCGGCGACCTTCTTCTCCACCGCCTGCCGCAGCACGCCTCGGGCCGGCGGGCCGAAGCCCTCCGCCGCCGCGTCCACCAGCTTGCCCAGCCCGTCCAGGCGCGACTTGAGCTCCACCGACTGCGAGGGCGCGCGCTCGGGCGCCGGAGACTGCCCCTCTCCGTCCGCGCGCAGCGACGCGCTGGTCTCCTTCGCCAGCACCCCGGCCCGCTCCGCGTCGCCCACGCGCAAGAAGCGCAAGGCGTCATCCGCGCGCAGCCGGGCCGTGTCCAGCCGCTGCTCCAAGGCCAGCGTCTCCTCCTCGTTGAGGAGGAACTTGAACATGGAGGGCAGCACCGCGAAGTAGCAGAACGACGCGCCCAGGATGAAGGCCAGCGAGCCGAACGCGACGAAGGGCGCCGCGTAGCGCCGCTCCTCCGGGAACAGGCCCGGCGAGACGAAGCCCCAGATCTGCCAGAGGATGACGGGCGTGGTGAGGAAGATGCCGCAGTACACGCCGACCTTCATGAGGACGTTTATCTCCTCGATGCCGGACGTGTAGATGAGGGCGCGGTTGCCCTCCGGGAGCGCATCCAGCACCGGCCGCATCAGCACGCCGAAGATGGGCTTGGCGAACAGGAGCGAGGCGGCCCCGAGCACCAGGACCGCCAGGGTGCACTTCATGAGGCGCCCGCGGAGCTCCGACAGGTGCTCCATCAAGCTCATCCGCAGCTCGGACTCGGTAGCGGTCTGGGAACTCAGGGGTCAGCTCCGTTTCGGCGCGTTGCGCGCCACCGTTCCCGGTAGCGGCGAAAGCTGGGGCAGTCCGTCGGCGCCCACGCTCTCCGAGGGGGCGGACGACGCGGTGGGAGAAGCAGGCTCACCCGCGGGCGCGGACGACTCCGCTTCCGGCGCGGGAGACGAAGCCGGGGGCTCGGGGAGCTCCGCCCCGTCCAGTCCGAGCGGCGCGCGCGGGGACTGCGTCTCGGCGGCGGAGGGCTCCGCGGGAGTCGCCGGGGCCAGCGCGTCCGTGGGCGTCAGCGCGTCCGGCGCGCCCACCTGCGGCGCGGGGGAGCGGCCGAAGGGCAGGCCCGGCCTCACCGGAGGGGTGGGCTCCCGGTTGAGCTCCGTGTCCATGGTGTAGAACTCGCGCTCCACCACGTTGCGGACCTCGTCCGTCTGGCGGCGGAACTCCCGCATGAACTTGCCGATGGCACGCGCCAGCTCGGGCAACCGCTGCGGCCCGAGGATGAGCAGCGCGGCCACCGCGATGAGCACCATTTCGCCTGCGCCGATGTTGAACATGTCCTGACGGGCTCCCCGAAGCTGCCCGGTTTATCGCGCCCCGGGCCACTTGGCGCAACCGCTCGACGCTTCCGGCCGTCCGCCCGTCACCGTGGGCGGGGGGCAGCCGGCCCTCTACCTCAACCCCTACACTAGCCGTGCGGGTCCGACCCCGTGGTGGCCAGAGGGCCGGGGAGACCCGCCTCCGGGGAAACCACCAGGGCCCGCGCCTGCTCCCTCTCCAGCACCTGCCGCTCCAGGCTCCACAGCACCACGGGCAGGAGCACCGTCATCCCCATCGACACCCAGGCCACCTGCTCCATGCCCCCCAGCGTGCCGTCGGGGAGGTCCGTCAGCAATCGAGAGCTGAGAAAGGCCCCCAGCGCCGCCGCCAGGTGCTGGATGGCGGACTGCAGGGACATGAAGCGCGCTCGCACGGAGCTGTCCGGCACGCGGGAGGTCAGCGTGTTGTACGCCACGTTGCGCATCCCCATGGAGGTCATCATCAGCACGAAGAGCAGGGGGATGGGCAGCCAGTGGGGGTGGCTCACGAAGCCCAGGTACGTGGTTCCCAGCAGCAGCACCGCGCCGCCCGCCGCCACCTTGAAGGCCCCCAGCTTGTCCACCAGCGGCCCCGCCACCCTCAAGGTGATGAAGCTCATGATGCCGCCGATGAAGTACGGCAGCCACAGCAGGTCCCGGGGGTAGCCCAGGTTCTGCTGGAGGTAGGCGGAGATGTTGGGGATGAGCACGAAGCTGGCCATCATCACCACCGCGGTCATCACGTAGGACAGCCGCACCTCCGGGCGCGCGAGCAGCTCCAGCACGCCCACCGTCCGCCCCGCCTCGCGCCCTTCCGTCAGGTGTCCGCGAATGGGAGGCAGGAAGAAGATGGCGCCCAGCACCACCAGCAGGCCCAGGACCGCCACCACGAAGAACGGCAGGCGCCAGCCGCCGTGCTCGGCCAGCTTCAGCGCCATGGGCACGCCCACCACCGAGGCGACGGAGAAGGCCCCCATCACCGCGCCCAGCGCGCGGCCTCGCCGCTCCTTCGGAATCACGTCCGCGATGATGGACAGCGACAACGACGTAGCGGGCCCACCGAAGAGCCCCGCCGCCACGCGCGCCAGGAGCAGCGAGGACAGCCCCACCGCCAGCCCGCCGGCGGCCGTGGCCACCACCAGCCCGAGCATGCACACCGCCAGCGCCTTGCGCCGGTCGAAGCGGTCCAGGAAGTAGCCCCCCGCGAGCCCCGCGACGCTGGCCGCCGCCGTGTAGGCGCCGCCCACCGTTCCGATGTGCGAGGAGGCGATGCCCAGCCCCTTGCCGAAGTCGGGCCCCAGCGGCAGCACCATCACGAAGTCCAGGATGTTGACGAACTGGACCGCGCCAATGAGGAAGACCACCGCGCGCTCGGACACCTGTCGCTCTATCGGCATGCCGGCTGATACCTAAGCCATTCCCGGCCGCCGTGCACGGCTAGACGCGGAAGCGACGCACCTCGCCTCGGAGGATTTCCGCCTGGCGCTGGAGGTTGTCGATGGCCTCCTCCAGTTGTTTCACGGAGCGCGTCTGGTGTTCGGAGACCCCCTTGATGGTCTCCACCGCCTTGAGCACCTGCTCGCTGCCCTTGGTCTGCTCCTTCTGGGCGCGGTTCAGGTGCGTCACCATCTCGTTGATGCTCTCGATGGAGCGGGTGATCTGCTTGCTGCCGTGCGCCTGCTCCTGGCTGCTGCGCTGCACGTGGGCGGTGAGCGTCTTCATCTTCTCGGCGCTCTTCATGATCTGCTCGCCGCCCTTGGCCTGCTCGTTGGAGGCCTTGGAGATCTGCTGCACCGTCTCGCTGATGCGGTGGATGGAGGCCGTCACCTGCTTGCTGCCGCGCGCCTGCTCCACGGTGGCGCGGGCGATGGCCTTCACCATCTGCGTGGACTTCTGGGTGCTGTCGTTGATTTTTCGCAGCGCCCCTTCCGCCTCACGGCCCAGCTGCACGCCCTCCTCGACGTTGCGCGCGCCCTGGTTCATCACCACCACGGCGTTGCGGCTCTCGTCCTGGATGCTGCGGATGAGCTCGGCGATCTCCTTCGTGGACGCGCCGGTGCGCTCGGCCAGGTCCTTGATCTCCTCGGCCACCACCGCGAAGCCCTTGCCGTGGTCTCCCGCCTGCGCGGCGATGATGGCGGCGTTGAGGGCGAGCAGGTTGGTCTGCTCGGCCACGTCGTCGATGACGTTGAGGATGTTGCCAATCTCGGAGATGCGCCGGCCCAGGCTGTCGATGACGTCCGCCGCCGAGCGGCTGGACTCCTTGATGCGGTCGATGCCGGTGAGCGTCTTGCGCAGCGCCTCCACGCCCGTCTGGGCATCGTCGAAGACCTGCTCGGACAGGCGCGCGGTCTCCTTCGCGTTGGCCTCCACCTGGCCGATGGCCGCGTCCATCTGGCTGATGGCCGAGGACGTCTCCTCCGTCGAGGCGGACAGGTCCTGGATGTTCTTGGCCACTTCCTTGATGGAGAACGTCATCTCCTCGATGGCGCTGGTGGTCTCCTCCACGCTGGCCGCCATGGCCGTGACGTTCTCCGCCACCTCGTCGTTGGTGGCCGCCATCTCCATGATGGAGGAGCTGCTCTCCTCCGCGCTCTGGTAGAGGACCTCCACGTTCTCCGCGATGCCGCGCAAGGACGCCATCATCTGCACCATGGAGGAGGACGTCTCCTCCACGCGCGCCTGGACGGTGCCCGCGCCGGAGGACACCGTCGTTCCCGTGCGGTGGATCTGCTCGATGACGCCCGCCACCACGTCCGACACGCCGCGCACCCGGCCCAGCGTGTCGCGCCAGCTCTGGGCGATGCGGTTGAGCGCCTCCGCCAAGAGGCCCAGCTCGTCGCGCGAGCCCACGTCCACCCGGCCGGTGAGGTCCGCCTCCGCCAGGCGGCGCGCCATGGTCATCATCGCGTCCAGCGGGACGAGGATGAACGCGCGCGAGATGAAGAAGGCCACGACGAGGAACAGCGTCAGGCCGATGCCGAACGCCAGCAGCACCACCTGCCGCAGCGAGGTGACGACCTCCTCGAGCGAGCTGAAGTTCACCGCGACCAGCACCTGCCCCGGGCCTTCCTTCAGCGTCACGGGGCGCGCGGTGACCTTGTTCCCGTTGTCGAAGACGGCGCCATCCAGCGGCGCGCCGGGGTGGCTCTCCATGCGCTCGCGCAGGTTCTTCACCAGCCACGCCTCCGCGGTGGGCGGATGCAGCGCGTGCACCCGGCCGTCCGCGGCGAGCACGGCGATGAGCGAGAAGTCGTCGTCGCGGCCGTGCAAGGTCTCCAGCAGCGCGGGCAGGGAGGCGACGGCGTGGTCCGTCAAGTCGCGCGCGGCCTGGAGCGCCTTGCCCTCACCATGGCTGGTCAGGCGCGTCTCCAGGAAGTCCTCCACCCTCGACGGGACGACGAAGTAGAGCGTCCCGAGGATGAGGGCGAGCACCACGGCGAAGGAGCCGAGCAGGATGCTGCGCAGGCCGGGTTTCTTGAAGCGCGGAGCCAAGGCGAGGCACTGTAGGGAGGGAAACACCGGCAGGGCAAGAACCGGGCGGGAGCCCCTGCCCGCCCCTCGACCCGCCGGGAGCCTGACTTCCCCTGGAATGGATGCGTAGGTTCACCGCCCGATGAAGCCCACCCTGCTGTTGACCGACCCCCTCTTCCTCCAGCACGACCCGGGCGAATCCCACCCGGAGTCTCCCGCGAGGCTTCAGCGCATCCTCGGGGTGCTCGCGAGGGCCCCCGTGCGGGGCACGGTGATGGCGCCTCCTCGCTCGGCGACGGACGCGGAGCTGGCGGCGGTCCACACGCCCCAGCTGCTCGCGCGCCTGAAGGAGCTGAGCGGTCGCCGGGCGAGCATCGACCCGGACACGCACGTCTCCGCCGACAGCGTCGACGCGGCGCGGCTGGCCGCGGGGGCGTCCGTGCAGGCGGTGGAGATGGTGATGGCGGGGAAGGCGCGCAACGCGTTCGCGCTGGTGCGGCCTCCGGGCCACCACGCGGAGCCGGACCGCGCCATGGGCTTCTGCCTCTTGAACAACGCGGCCATCGCGGCGGAGGCCGGACGGAGGCTGGGCGCCGAGCGCGTCCTCGTGCTCGACTGGGACGTGCACCACGGCAACGGCACCCAGGCGGCCTTCTGGGGCCGCCGCGACGTGATGTACCAGTCGGTGCACCAGTTCCCGTACTACCCCGGCACCGGCGCCACGCCCGAGGTGGGTACGGGCGCGGGAGAGGGCTACACCGTCAACGTGGGCCTGCCCGGCGGCAACTCGGACGCGGACTACGGCATGCTGTTCGAGGAGCTGCTGCTCCCGGTGGCCGAGTCCTTCCGGCCTCAGCTGGTGCTGGTCTCCGCGGGCTTCGACCCCCACTACCACGACCCCATCGGCGGCATGGACGTCACGGAGCGAGGCTTCGCCGCGATGTGCACCGCCATGCGCTCGCTCGCCGAGCGCGTCTGCGACGGCAAGCTGGTGCTGCTGCTGGAGGGGGGCTACTCGCTGGAGGGCCTGTCGCAGTCGGTGCACGCCTGCGTCGAGGTGCTCGCGGGCCGCACCGACAGCTTCCCCCCGGGCGACACGCACACGGACGCGAAGGAGGCGCTGGTGGCGAGCCGCGCCGCGCTCAAGCCCTACTGGAGCGCACTGTCCTAGCCCCGCGAGGCGATGCCCCAGCGGCGCGGGCGTGACTACCTCCTGGAAGACTCGCCGTGCCCGGGAGGGGCGCATGTCCAACGGAGCGCCGCCGTCCTCGCGCGAAGCCCCGAAGGCTCGAGCGAGGCGCCGCGGATGGCGCCGTGTCCTGCGCTGGACGCTGGGGGCCTTCGTCCTCTTCGAGGTCCTCATCAACGTGCTGCTCAACGTGGGCTTCGTCTCCGGGCTGCTCAAGCGGGAGACGGAGCGGACGCGCATCGAGTGGAGCAGCGGCTGGTGGCTGTGGCCCGGCCCCGTCCACCTGCGCGACTTCTCCGTGCTCCAGCGCGACGCCGCGACGCTGTGGCAGGTGAAGGCCGAGTCGGTCCGCGCGCGGGTCTCCCTCGTGCAGTTCCTGTCCCGACGGGTGTCCGCGCACGAGGTGGTGGCCCAGGGCGTGCGCGCGTGGGCCCGGCCCGCGCCGCCGCTGGAGCAGCCCGTGACGCACCCGCCCAGCGAGCACCCGTGGCAAATCATCCTGGACAACGTCGAGCTGGAGGACGTGCGCGAGCTGGCATGGGAGCCGGTGCGCTATCTGGGGACAGGCAACGGACGGGGCTCGCTGCACGTCATCGCGGGCCAGCGGCTCACCGTCGACCTGGAGGCGCTTCGCCTCGGCGACGGGCTCCTGGAGATGGAGGAGCGGCGCATGGGCCGGGTGAAGGAGCTCACCGCCGCCGTGAACCTGGACATCCTCCAGCGCCCTCGCGGTGATGAGCCCCGGCACAAGCGCTTCGATGGGACGTTCGGCGCGAAGCTGGACGTCGACGACCTGGGCTGGGTGGGCGCCCTGCTGTCACGCGGGAAGGAGCACCCGCTCCACCTGAGCCAGGGCGCGGGCCACGTGGACGCGGAGGTGCACGTGCGCGATGGCCACTTCGCGGAGGGCAGCCGGGTGGATGCGAGCGGCGCCGCGCTGGAGCTGAAGCTGGGCCCCGCTCGCGTGCGCGCGCCCTGGAGCGTGAAGGGCGCGATGACAGGCACCGAGGGACAGCTCCAGCTGCGCTTCGCGCCCGTCCACCTGGAGGGAGAGCACGGCCGCGTGATGGAGGTTCCAGAGGTGCAGCTCACCCTGCACAGCACCGCCGCCGAGCCGAGCGACAAGCCGCGCGTGGGGTACTCCCTGCACGTGGCGAAGAGCCGCCCGGTGGACTTGAAGATGCTCAACGCGTGGATAGGGAAGACCTTCCACGTGGAGTCCGGTCACGCGACGCTGGAGGGCACCGACACGTCGCCCTCGAAACAGGACTCCCGGGTGAGCCTGCACGCGGAGACGAACCTCGTGGAGGGCAAGTGGTCGGGGATTCGCGTCCTGGGGAAGACGCGGGCCGACGTCGACGCGCAGCGTGTGCGGGTGCACGGCAAGGTCCTGGCGCTGGATGGCACGCGGCTCGACATCGACCATGTCTCCGCGGACACGAAGTACCAACAGATTCGCGCGTGGAGCGGGAGCTTCCACCTGACCCGCGCGCGCTTGAGCCTGGAGCCCGTCGAGCTGGAGGCGGACTTCACCGCGACGTTCGCCAACTCGGCCCCGTTCGTCGCGATGCTCACCACGGAGAAGAAGCTGCCCCGGTTCCTCTCGCCCATGCTGGAGGCCAAGGACTGGCACATCACCGGCCATGCGCGCATGGGTGACGCCGGCCTCCAGCTTCGCGGGCTGCATGCGAAGGCCGAGGGCCTGGAGCTGGAGGGGCGCCTGGACACGGCGCGCGGCTCCACCCACGCGCTCCTCCTCGCGAAGACGGGAGGACTCACGGGCGCCGTCGAGATTGCCCCCGGCAAGAGCCAGGTCCAGCTGAAGGGCGCTCAGCGCTGGTACGAGCAGCGGCTCGCCCAGCCTCCGGGACAGGACTGAAGTCGCGGTCCTTCGCCTCGACTCAGGAGGGAGACTTCGGAGGCCCCTGCTCATTCATCTCGCGCTCCTCCGTGGAGGCCCGCGCGTCGTGCGACAGGCCCAGCATGAAGGCGAAGAGCAGGCCCATCACCAGCTGCAACGCCACGAGGAGCAGGTCGAACGCGCGGGCATCACTCCCCTGCCCCGGGACGCCGAGGAACGCCAGGATGGCCCGCGTCCCGATGAAGCCCGGTGCGAGCTGGAGCAGGCCCGGCATGATGACGGTCGACGAGAGCCGGTCCGGCATGCGGCCATAGAGCTGCCCCACGACGCCCAGCACGAACGCGGAGACGAGCGGACTGCCCTTGTCCCCCAGCACCGTCTTGGTCAGCTCCTGGACGCCCCAGGCCAGCAGCACCGCGCCGACAATCCACGGCATGTCCTTCCGTCTGGCCGTCATGCACACCGACAAGGCCAGGCCGCCCACCGCGATGATGAGGAAGCGCAGCGGATACGGCAGGGCATGCGCCTCCAGCTGGGTGGGGAACGGCAGGAAGAACGTCCACACCGTGGCCGCGGCGGTGATGCCCACGCCGAGCATCAGGAAGCGCAGCAGGCCGTAGGTGAGTCGGGTGATGCCCGCCTCCACGGACTCGCCCACCAGCTCCGCCGCCGCGAGCGTCACCACCATCGCGGGCACCAACAACGTGATGCCTCCGAAGAGCGCGCGCGGCGCATCGAAGGGCGGCAGGACGAAGGTCAGCAGGAAGGCCACCAGCGTCCCCAGGAACGCCGCGACGAAGCTCTTCTGCAGGTCCACGCGCAGCGACTTGAGCGTGCCGAAGTGGATGATGCCCGCGAGAAAGCCCACCACGAAGCCCGCCACCAGCTCCCAGAGCGAGCCGCCCACGCGCACGGCGACCGCGCCTCCGTAGACGGCGTACGCCAGGAAGACGAGCCACTCGGGCCGGTCGCTCCGGGGCGCCATGAGGCGGTCCAGCTCCGCGCGGGCCTGGGCCACGGTGACCTGCTGCTTCTCGATGGCCGACGACAACAGCAGCAGGCCCGCCGAGCGCCGCAGGTTCCAGTGCGGATTGAAGGGCAGCCGGCGGAAGTCGACGCGCCGCTTCTCTCCCGTGCGTGACTCCGTCAGCGCGAGCGTCTGGAGCGTGAAGACATCCACCTCCACGCCCCAGGCACGCGCCGCGCGCCGCACCCGGCTCTCGACGCCGAACGCGGGGACGTACGCCAGATGCAGCGCCCGCGCGAGGTCCAGCAACAGGTCCACCGTGGCATTGTCGGCCGGCTCCGCCGCGGGCTTCGCTCCCTCGCTCATGGCGTGCCGCCCTCCGGGCGAGCGCTCCCCTCGACGAAGCCGCTCTCCGACGGGGAGGTGGGGATGCGCGCCCTCCCCTGGAACCCGCTCGCCGGGGTCGCCGCGTGTCCTCGGGCCGTCACCCCGACGACACGCGCCAGACGGCCCGGCTCTCGGCCCGCCCTCCCGCTCGCCCCACCTTGCCCTCCAGGGTCACCACCTCTACCCGTATTGGACATTCATGCCGGGGGACTCGATGGTCGCCAAGAAGAAGGAAGCCAGGAAGCAGCCCAACATCCTCGTCATCTTCGGTGACGACATCGGCTACTGGAACGTGAGCGCCTACAACCTCGGAGCCATGGGCTACCGCACGCCCAACATCGACCGGCTCGCGAAGGAAGGCGCCCTCTTCACCGACTACTACGCGCAACAGAGTTGCACGGCGGGACGCGCGGCCTTCATCACCGGCCAGTGTCCCTTCCGCACCGGCCTCACCAAGGTCGGCATGCCGGGCGCGAAGGTGGGCCTCCAGCCCGAGGACCCCACCATCGCCGACCTGCTCAAGGCCCGCGGCTACATGACGGCCCAGTTCGGCAAGAACCACCTGGGAGACCGCGACGAGTTCCTGCCCACCGTCCACGGCTTCGACGAGTTCTTCGGCAACCTCTACCACCTCAACGCGGAGGAGGAGCCGGAGAACCCGGACTACCCCAAGGCCCCCGAGTTCAAGAAGCGCTTCGGGCCACGCGGCGTGCTGCGCTGCACGTCGGACGGCAAGGGCGGGCAGACGGTGAAGGACACGGGCCCGCTGACGAAGAAGCGCATGGAGACGGTGGATGAGGAGTTCCTCGGCGCGGCCATGGACTACCTGGAGCGCGCGAAGAAGGCCGACCAGCCCTTCTTCATGTGGTTCAACACCACGCGCATGCACATCCACACGCACCTGAAGCCCGAGTCCCAGGGCAAGACGGGGCTGGGGCTGTACCCGGACGGCATGGTCGAGCACGACGGACAGGTGGGCCAGCTGCTCGACAAGCTCGACGAGCTGGGCCTGTCCGAGGACACCATCGTCGTCTACACCACGGACAACGGCGCGATGACGTGCATGTGGCCCGACGGCGGCATGACGCCCTTCCGCGGTGAGAAGGACACCAACTGGGAAGGCGCCTTCCGCGCGCCGTGTGTCGTGCGCTGGCCCGGCGTCATCGAGCCCGGCACGCAGTTCAACGAGCTGTTCTCCTCGGAGGACTGGCTGCCCACGTTCCTCGCCGCGGCGGGGGACCCGGACATCGTGGAGAAGTGCAAGCGCGGCCACGACGCGAACGGCAAGCACTTCAAGGTCCACCTGGACGGGTACGACCAGACGAAGCTCCTCGCGGGCCAGGGGCCGTCGGAGCGCGTGCAGTTCTTCTACTTCGGCGACGACGGGGAGCTGGTCGCGGTGCGCCACGGGCGCATGAAGCTCGTCTTCGCGGAGCAGAACGCCAAGGGCATCGAGGCCTGGGGTGAACCCTTCACCATCCGCCGCGCGCCGCTCGCCTTCGACCTGCGCGCCGACCCGCTGGAGCGCTCGCAGGACGCGGTGGGTTATCAGGCCTGGCTCATCGACCACGCGTTCTACTTCGTGCCCGCGCAGCAGGCCGTGGCCCAGTTCCTGTCCACGTTCCGCGAGTTCCCGCCTCGCCAGCGCCCGTCCAGCTTCTCCGTGGACCAGGTCGTCGAGAAGCTCGAGTCCGCGCCGTCGGGCCTGCACTGAGCGGCACTGATTCAGGGTGGACCCACGCGCCCCAAGGCCCGTGGGTCCGCCTTGCTTGCGTGCCCTCGTCAACAGCGCGGGGGCGCTCCACCCTGGGAGGTGTCCGGGTGTTCTCGTCGTCGGCGAGGCCCCCGACGAGGCCATGGATTTGTGTCCCCGTTCCGGCGACAACCGTGCGAGAAGCAGCCACGCAGCCAGGAGGACGGATACACCATGGCGGAGATGAGCTACCGGACGGCGCTGGTCACAGGGGCTTCGAGCGGCCTCGGCAGGGGCCTCGCGCTGTGGTTGGCCAAGCGCGGCCTCCGAGTGTTCGCCGGGGGACGCCGCATGCCGCAGCTCCAGGCGCTCGCCGCCGAGGCCCAGGCCGCTGGCGCGACGGTGGAGCCGGTGGAGATGGACGTCACGCAGGTGGAGGCCACTCGGGAGCGGCTGCTCGCACTCGACTCGGAGTGTGGTGGGCTGGACCTGGTCATCGCCAACGCGGGCGTCGGCGGTGTCACGCATGGGCGGCGGATGGAGTGGGACCCGGTCCGCGCCATCATCGACACCAACGTCACCGGTGCCGCGGCCACGCTGACGGCCGTGTTGCCGCTCATGGTGGAGCGGCGGCGCGGACACCTGGTGGGCATCTCCAGCCTCGCGGCGCACCGAGGGCTCGCGGGACACGCGGCGTATTCGGCGTCCAAGGCGTTCCTCGCCACGTTCCTGGAGAGCCTGCGCGTGGACCTGAGCAGCACCGGCGTGCGCGTCACGTGTGTGTTCCCGGGCTTCGTGAAGAGCGAGATGACCGCCAACAACGCCTTCCCCATGCCCTTCCTGATGGAGACGGACGCGGCCGTGGAGTTGATGGGCGCGGGCATCCTTCGAGGGGAGACGGAGCTGTCCTTCCCGTGGCAGCTCGCCCTGCCCTCGCGGCTGGCGAAGGTGCTGCCCAACCCGATTTTCGACGCCGCCGCCCGACGGCTGCGCTGACTTCTTCCCCTGCCCAGGAGATGGAACGGTGACGTCCCCTCAGCCCTTTGCCCAGCGCTTCGCCCGCATCGCCGACGAGCGCTCCCCGTTCTGCCTCGGCGTCGACCCGTCGAAGGACCTGCTCGCGCGCTGGGGGCTGCCCGACACCGCGAAGGGCCTCTCCGACTTCTGCGAGCGCATCTTGGAGGCGGCCGGTGACAGCGTCGCGGTGGTGAAGCCGCAGAGCGCGTTCTTCGAGCGCCACGGCCCCTCGGGACTCCTGGTGCTCCAGTCGCTGATGTATCGCTTCAAGGATGCGGGGACGCTCACGCTGCTCGACGTGAAGCGCGGTGATATCGGCACCACCATGGACGCCTACGCGGAGACCGTCTTCGGCGCGGGCAGTCCGTATGAGGCGGACGCGGCGACGTTCACCGCGTACCTGGGCCTGGGCGCGCTGGTGAAGACGCTGGAGCGCGCGCGCGCGTCCGGTGCCTGTGCGTTCGTCGTCGTGCGCTCGTCGAATCCGGAGGGGACGGCGCTCCAGACGTCCACGGGCGCGGATGGGCGGAGGGTGGCGGAGGCCCTGGCGGATGGACTGCGCGAGTTCAACGAGAAGTCGGGCCCCGGGGTGCTGCCCGCGGGCGCGGTGATGGGCGCCACGCTGCCCGACTCGGACCGAGGCGTCGTCGAGCGGCTGGGCGGCGCGCTCATGCTCACGCCCGGCATCGGCGCGCAGGGCGCGGGCTTCGACGACCTCAAGCGCCTGTTCGCCGGACGCGAGGCGCAGGTCATCCCCACCGCCACGCGCTCCGTGCTCGAGGCGGGGCCGGACCTCGCCTCGCTGCGCGCCGCCATCGAGCGCCACGTGGAGCCCGCGCGCCGCTTCCGCTCGGGAGCCTGAAGCCCACGCACTGCTTCCGCTCGGGAGCCTGGCGCCCGCGCCACTCCGGGCTCGCCGCATTCGTGCGGCCCTGCGCGCCACGGGGTGCTTCCGCGCAGGGCGTGAGCCCCAACGCCCGCGCCCTGAAATGAATCGGGCCCCGCGACCTCTCGAGAGAGAGGCACACGGGGCCCGAAGGGCTCACACCTTCGGCCGTGCTACTGCGCGCCCATCATGAACTGGTCCACGTCGACCGTGTTCTTGTCGGGCACGGCGTCCTTCGGCTCGGTGCCCTTCTTGAAGAACATCAGCTCGGAGTTCTTCGAGCCCGCGGGGGCAATCTTCCCCGTCTTCTTGTCGATGTGCAGCCGCACCAGGTCCATCGACTGCCACGGGAAGAACTCCGACTGAGGCCGGCCCTCCAGCCCGCGCTTCATGTAGTTGAGCCAGATGGGCAGCGCCGCGCGGCCACCCGTCTCGTAGCGGCCGAGCGGATGCGGGTTCAAGTCGTAGCCCACCCACGCCACCGTCACCAGGTCGCGCGTGTACGCGGCGAACCACGCATCGAAAGAGTCGTTCGTCGTCCCCGTCTTGCCCGCGGCGGGCTTGCCCAAGCGCGTCGCCGGCCCCCCCGTGCCCTGCTGCACCACGCCGCGCAGCAGGTGCGTGAGGATGAAGCCGACCTCGGGGCTCATCACCTGCTCACCCGGCTCGAACAGGCGCGCGTAGCCCGCGGCCACGCGGTCCTGGAGCGGCGCCCACGCATCGTCGAAGGCCGTGTGGTCCTCCAGCGTGCGGCCCCAGCGGTCCTCCACCTTGCGCACGAAGTACGTGGGCTTCTTGCGGCCGTAGCGGTTGAACGTCGCGTAGGCGTTGGCCAGGTCCACCGGGTACACACACGACGAGCCGAGCGCCGCGGAGAAGTCCATGTTCATGGGCGTGGAGATGCCCAGCTTCGTGCTCCACGCCGCCATGTTCTTCACGCCCACCGCGCCGAACGTCTTCACCGCGGGGATGTTCATCGAGTTCACCAGCGCCGTGCGCAACAGCACGTCACCCACGAACTCCTCGCTGTAGTTCTCCGGCTTCCACGACACCTTGTTGTCCGGGTCGTGCTCGACGATGGGCGAGTCCACGATGATGCTGGCCTCCGTCCAGTTGAGCTGCTCCAGCGCCGCCGAGTACACGAACGGCTTGAACGCACTGCCCGGCTGACGACACGCCTGGAAGGCGCGGTTGAACTCGTTGTCGTCGAAGTCGTACCCGCCCACCATCGCCGTGAGGTACTGGCGATGCGGGTCCACGGAGACGAGCGCGCTCTGGGCCTCGGGGGTCTGCTCCAGCCGGAAGAGCTTCACGCCCTCGTCCGGGATGTCCGCGGCGAGCCCCTTGTCCCACTGCTCCTTGTCGTCCGTGAGGTCCTTCTTCGTCACGTGGCGCACCACGACCAGGTCGCCCACGGTGATGGCCTTCTTCACCGACGAAATCATCATCGCCGGGTAGTAGCCCTCCGGGTTCACCTTGCGCGCCCAGCGCATGCCCAGGAGCGGCAGCCGCGCCGCGTGCGGGCCCACCTGGATGTCCGCGCCCTTGCCGTCCGAGTCGATGGCGGTGACGGCGGCCACGTACAGGCGGCCCTCCACCAGCGCCTCCTTGCCCAGGGCCCGCTTCGCCCGCTCGATGAACGCCTTGAGCGCCTCCGGCCCCAACTGCTCCACCGGCCCACGCCACCCCTGGCGCTTGTCCAGCGACAGGAGCCCGTCCATCACCGCGTCCTGCGCGGCGCGCTGGCGCTCGCTGTCCATGGTGGTGAAGACCTTGAGCCCCTCCTTGAGCAGCGCCGGGTTGCCGTAGCGGTCCACCACGTCCTTGCGCACCTGCTCGACGAAGTACGGCGCGAACTCGTGGAACACGTCCTCCACGGGGTACACGTTCACCGCCTCCGCGTTGGCCGCGTCGTGCTCGGCCTGCGAAATCATCCCTTCGGTCAGCATGCGGCGCAGCACGTACGCGCGGCGCTTGCGAGCCGCGTCCGGACGCAGGAACGGCGAGTAGCGGCTGGGCGCCTGCGGCAGACCCGCGATGAGCGTCATCTCGCCCAGGGTCAGGTCGCGCACGTCCTTGCGGTAGTAGTTCTCCGCCGCGCTCTGCACGCCATAGCTGTGGTGCCCGAGGAAGACGTTGTTCAGGTAGAGGTAGAGAATCTCCTCCTTCGTCAGCGCCTCCTCCAGCCGCCGGGCGAGGATGGCCTCGCGAATCTTGCGCTTGAGCGTCTTCGCGGTGGCCGACTTGTAGCCCTCCGCGGAGATGAGCACCGCCTTCGCCGTCTGCTGCGTCAGCGTGGAGCCACCCTGGATGCCGCCGGAGCGCAGGCCCAGCTTCGCGCCAATGGTCTTGAAGGCCGCGCGCGCGGTGCCCAGCACGTCCACGCCGAAGTGGTCGAAGAAGCTGGAGTCCTCGCTGGCGATGAACGCCTGCACCAGCCGCTTCGGAATCCGCTCGTAGGGCACCACCTTGCGGCGCTCGTTGTAGAACTCGCCCGCGAGCACCGCGTCGTCGGTGTAGACCTCGGTGACGATGGGGGGCCAGTACTCGTCCACCTTGGGGATGGCCGGCAGCCCTTCGGCGAACACGTAGTACAGGCCCACCAGGCCCAGCGCGGCCGCCGTGCCGCCCGTCAGCGCCAGCCAGCCGGCCAGCTTCAGCAGCACCTTCCACCAACGCGTGGGGGACACCCCCTCCAGCACCAGCTTCGAGCGGCCGCGGTCAGTCGTCTTGGAGTCGGACATACGTGTGTTGAAACCTCGCGGGCGACGACGGGTCCTCAGGGCAGCAACGCGGCCCGCTTGAGCACATCCCGGAGCTCGGGTGGGAGTGCGGCCTCCACGGCCACCTTGCCACTGCCATCCGGGTGGGGAAACTCGATGCGCTCGGCGTGCAGGAACAACCGCTTGAGCCCCCAACGCGCCTGCACATCGCGGTTGTAGGCGAAGTCACCGTACTTCTTGTCCCCCAGCACCGGGTGGCCGATGGCCGCCAGGTGCCTTCTTATCTGATGGGTGCGCCCCGTCTCGATGGCGCAGGACAGGAGCGCTGCGTCGCCCGACTGCTTGACGACCTTCCAGCGGGTGAGCGCGTCCTGCATGTTCACCCCGCGACGGGCCTTGGACTCGGCCGTCTGTTGATGCTCGGACAGAGGCAGGTCGATGACCCCGGACTCCTTGGTCATCTTCCCCTTCACCAGGGTGAGGTAGCGCTTCTTGGAGAGCCCGTGGGTGAAGACCTCCGTGAAGTGCACCATCGCCGGGCGGCGCTTGGCCACCAGGATGACGCCGGAGGTCTCCCGGTCCAGCCGGTGGGCGGGGGAGGCGGTGAAGTCGTTGCGGACGGCCTTGGGCCCCAGGTAGGCGCGCACGTAGTCCACCAGGGTGCCCCCGGTGATGCCGCTGCCGGTGTGGACGGCCATGCCGCTGGGCTTGTTGACGGCCATCAACCAGTCGTCCTCGCGCAGGATGACGAGCTGGCTGGGGTCCACCGGAGGGGGGGGACGGTCCACTTTCGGACGGTCCTCACCCCGGAGTGTCTTCTCGTCGCCTCGGATGGTGAGCACGTCGCCCTCCGCGAGCAACTGCTCGGGCTGCGCGCGTTTCCCGTTCACCCGCACCTTCTTGGTGCGAATCATCTTGAACAGGTGGCTCACCGGAACGGTGGGCAGCCGTTTGCGCAGGAGTTTGTCCAGGCGCATCCCGGCGGTGTCGGTCTCGATTCGGTACTCGATCATTTGTGCTGGCGCGCGGACCAGACCATACGAATAATCCCGGGTCCATGCCGAAAGCCCCCAGTATCGAGAAGCTCCTCCAGAACGGGTCGGCCGAGTGGAACCGACTGCGCAAGGGCGGTCAGGTCCCGACCGAGCACACTGGCGCCACCTTCACGCAACTTTTCTCCGCCAACGCGGACCTGTCGGGCCTAGGGCTCGTGGGGTCCGAGTGGGAGCGGTGCGATTTGTCCAAAATCAACTTCCGGGACACGGACCTGTCGAACGCCTATTTCCATGGCGGGCGGCTCCAGGACTGTGACTTCCGGGGGGCGAACCTCGAGGGCGCCACCTTCGAGAAGCTGAAGCTCCTGCGCTGTGACTTCACGGGCGCCAAGGGCTTGGACGATATGGAGATGGACGACGTGGATATGGACCGCGTCGTCGGTCTGGACGGGGAAGAAGCCCCGCCGCCGCCTCCGCCGCCCGCCCAGGGAATCACCGCGTTCACCCGTGAACAGCGCGAGAAGGCGCTGGGCGTGCAGGCGAACGCGCTGCTCATGGGAGAGCCCGCCGCGGAGGAGTTGCCCCCGTTCAAGCCCCAGGACCCCCCTGGCTCCCTCTTCTTCCGAGGCCTGAAGCGCCTGGCCATGCCCCCGCTCTGGGTGCTGGACGTGCCGGGGCTGAGGCCGCTGGTGCCCCAGCGGATGCCTCCGGGCAGCTCGCTGGAGACGCTCTACCGCGAGGCGGTGAAGACGCGGCTGGAGAACAAGAAGCCGATGGCGGACCCGGCGGTGGTGGACAAGGCGCAGAAGTCGCTGCGCATGGGTGCGAAGGACGCCAACGTGGCGGCCATGTACCTGCGCGAGGTCGGCGTGCTGCCCCTGTTCCGCTTCGCCACCGCGCAGGTGTTGAAGGGTGCGCTGCGTGAAGAGGTGGAGGTGGATGACCTGACGGGCTCCATCGACCCCCGCACGACGGGCGCGCTGCTGGAGCTGCGGCTGACGCACGAGGTGGTGGAGCACCTGCAGGAGGCCCGGCGGCGCCTGTCGGCGACGCAGCTGTACACGGCGCTCCTGGAGGCGGGCTTCAGCCCGGACAACAACTGGGACGAGGCGCTGGAGTCGAGCGAGGCCGCGCTGGAGCTGGCGCAGATGGCCACGGGCGACAACCGCGACGCGCTGTTCGAGGGCTTCCAGGTCTTCGCGGCGCTGCCCGAGGAGGCGCGTCTGCGCCGCCTGGCGTACCTGGCCGAGTCGGTCACCAACCTGGAGCTGGTGAGCCGGATGCCGGAGGGCATGGAGCCCTCGTGGCTGAACGGGCCGGAGACGCGCGAGTGCCACGAGCGCGAGATGACCTACGTGCAGTCGCTGAAGGCGGAGGACATCCCGTCGAAGGTGGCGGCGCTGGCGAAGGCGGAGCTCGGCGTGCCCGAGGGTGAGGTCCCCGAGGAGAGCGACGGCGACCTGTTCATCCACCTGCGCTGCGACGTGTGCGGCAAGGAGAAGCTCATCGTCCAGTCACCGGACGAGTGAGCCCGCGCGAGAGCGCGTAAGGCCCCCGGGGCCGCTGGAGTCCTCACGAGGGACTCGGGCGGCCCCGTGGTGTTTCATGAGACAGGCTCACTCGACGGGCAGCACGTAGGTCACGGGCTTGGGCAGCATCACCTGGACCTCGTCGCCCGCGCGGATGATGCCGGGCCGGTCCACCCAGGCCACCAGGCCGCGACGCTCGAATGCGGCCTTCACGAAGCGGCTCGCGAGCTTCTCGTGGCCTGGATGATGTGACTCGATGACCTTCCCCGGCCCGGTGCAGGGGTCGTTCTCCCCTTCCACCGCCAGCACCGCGTCCCCAGGGAAGAACACGCGCGAGCCCGGCGGCAGCTGCGTCAGCCGGGGGATGCCGACGAGCTCCAGGTTCGCGCCCAGCCATGACGCGAACAGCTCCGGAAGTCCCAGCGTCTCCGCCACCTGCGCCAGCTCCTCCGACGACACCAGCGAGAGCTGCCGCGTGTTCCGGATGGGCGTGCCCTTCGGATACCAGGGCGTGCGCACGTCGGCTGGTCGCGTGTGCCCCGCATGACGGTCTCCCTCGATGCCCTCGAAGGTCAACGGCACCTCGGCCACCTCGCGGGTGACGAAGGTCTTCTTCTCGGTGCACACCAGGACGCGGACCACGCGGCCGACCAGTCTCGGAGAGCGAGCCATGGCTTCGTTCTACTCCGATTCCTGCTCGCGCCGCTTCACAGCAGCGCCAACTGCTGCGGCTTGCCCCCCAACGGCCGCGCATCCACACCCGCGTCCCGCAGCGCCTGCGCCAGCTCCTCCGCGAACCCGTGACACGTCACCACCTCGGACGCCCCCGTCGCCTTCACGTAGGCCATCAACGAGGGGAAGTCCGCGTGGTCCGACACCGGGAACGCCACGTCCGCGCCATACCGGCGCGCGGCCCCCGGGTCCAACGCCCAGCCCGTCAGCACCGCCGTGCCTCGCGGCCACAGGTGCGACAGCGCCCCGCTCCGCACCTGGTGCGGAGGGAAGAACAGCACCTCGCCCGGCTCCACCTTGCCGGTGAAGAGGCGCACGTTGTCGATGGGCACCCCCAGCTCCGCGTAGAGCTTCACCACCTCGTGGATGGACGAGTGCGCCACCAGCGAGAAGCCCCGGCTCGACAGGTACTTCATCGCCTCCTGGCTCTTGCCCAAGGGGTAGCCCAACAACACCGGCACCGCGTCGCGCGCCCACTGCCGACGCACCCACGCCTCCACCTGCCCGAACACCTCGGCGCGCGGCGGGAAGCGGTAGCGCGGATGGCCGAAGGTCGACTCGATGACCAGCGTGTCGCACTCCGCCACCTCCGTCGCCTCGGCCGTGAGCGACGGCACCACGTTCAAGTCGCCCGTGTAGACGATGCGCCGCCCATCCGCGCGGATGACTCGCAGCTGCGCGCTGCCCAGGATGTGCCCCGCGGGCAGGAGCTCCAGCACCAGCGGCCCCAGCTCGAACGGACGTCGGAACGGCGCGGCCAGCGGCGCGCTCACCGGCCCCAGCCGATGCTCCATGAACCGCAGCGTCGCCACCGTGGCGATGGTGCGCTCATGCCGCGCGATGTGGTCCGAGTGCCCATGGCTCACGAAGCACAGGGGCGACTTGCGCTTCGCATCCAGGGACAGGAGGGTGCCCGACAGGTGCAACCCGTTTCGCCGCAGCTCCACGCTCATCCCGCCGCCCGCACTCCCTCGTGTCGTGACTTCCACCAGGCCCACGCCGGCCCGCCCAGCTCCGCCACCATCACCCCGAGGAAGATGAGCCCACCGCCCACCATCTCCGGCGCGCCCAGCACCTCGTAACCGAGCACCACCGAGCACAGCGTCGCGAACACCGGCTCCAACGCGCAGATGACCGCCGCGCGCACCGCCGACGTCCGCGCCTGCGCCCACGTCTGGATGCTGATGGCCAGCGCGCTCGGGAACAGGCCGCACACCAGCACCGCCGTCACCAGCGTCGGATGCCACTCCACCCTCGGCGTGGTGAAGGGCAGGAACGCCGCCGACAGCAACGACACGCCGCACAACTGCACCGCCACCATCCCCAGCACGCCGTCCTTCGACGCGTAGCGCTCCGTGAGGGTGATGTGCGCGGCGTACGCCACCGCGCAGGCCAGCGTCAGCAGCACACCCTCGGACAGCCACCCGCCGCCCTCGCCCGCCGAGGGGTGCGTGAGCAGGAACAAGCCCACCACCGACAGGAGCACGCCCGTCCACGCGGCCTTCGTGGGCATGCGCCGGAACACGAGCATGGACAGCAGCGGGACGAACACCACGAACATCCCGGTGATGAACGCGGAGCGCGAGGGCGTGGTGAACGTCAGCCCCCACGTCTGGAGCGCGAAGCCCAGGAACAGGAAGACGGCCAGCAGCGCGCCATGGCGCAGGTTCGTCCGAGTGAACATCCGCCGGCCCGCCACCAGGCTCAGCGCCAGCCCGCCCACGCCGAAGCGCAGGGCCACGAAGCTGAACGGGTCCGCGAAGCTCAGCGCGTCCTTCACCACGACGAAGGTGACGCCCCAGATGGCGGTGATGAACAGCAGCGCGCCATCCGCCTGGAAGCCCTTGAGCCGCTCCAGACGGGATGATGCGCCGCCCATGCTGCCTGGAGTGGAGATGCTCATGGAGGTCCTCGCGGCGGGGGGCGGATGCTTTTGACTCACCCAGGCCCCTCACGCAACCTCCGTGAATTCAGGGCGCGGAGTCCCGCTGGAAGACAATCAAGCGCTTGGTCGACCCCGCTGCGTCCCAGGCCTCGTTCGTCTGGTTGGTCAGCTCCGCGGAGGCACGCTGGAAGCCCAACCCTTCGAACGTTCGCAAGGACGCATCGTTGTCCTCGTCCACGTCCGCCTGCACACGCGGCTCGCCCTGCCGGTGCGCTTCCGTCAACAGTCGGCCCACCAACTGCGTGGCCACGCCCATCCTCCGCGCCTGCGGCGCCACCACGAGCGAGCGCACCCAGACGCCATCCAGCGGCAAGCCCTCTTCCCGGTACGAGTCCATCCACGCGAAGCCGTGCAGCCGGCCCTGGGTGTCCAGCGCGCCCACGGCGGCGCCTCGGCGCTCCTGGGCGTCACGGCCCCAGCGGTCGCCCAACTGCCGCCGCAAGAAGGTGGGAGACACGGACAGCCGCTCTCCGGCGAAGGTGAGCAGCACCTCCAGGTCCACGGGCCGCAGGAGCCTCACCTCGAGCGGCCCCACCAGGTGGCGCCGCAACGGCTTCGACCAGCCTGAGAAGAAGAAGTCCCTCACGGCCCGATAGATTAGCCGGGTCCGGCGCTGGCCCCATGCTGTCGCCAGACCGCGCTGTGCCACCCACAGCGCGGGGCTCAAGGGCCTGGGCAGCGGCACCAACCACCGGCCCCGCCGCAGCGACACCACGCGCCCCAGCAGCGCTCCACCGGGACGTGCGCCCGTGCCCAGCAGCGTCGTCGTCATCCAGGGCTGGGTGGACACCACCACCTGCGCGGTGAGCCGGGTCCCCTGCCGCACCAGCGCGATGTCGCCCGCGGAGATGTCACCCGGGCCACAGCGCAGCACGCGCACGGCATCGCCCTGACGCAGCAGGGGCGCCAGGTCCCGAGTCACCCCGCGCACCCACAGCTTCTGCCCGAGCGGCAGCGCCTCCAGCACACCCTGCAGGACCTCCGAGGAGGAGGCCGTCTTCCGCGGCGGCACGCGCCACCTCCAGGGAAGTCCGGCCCGACACGAGCCTTCCCTGTCGCTCGTGCGGCGGAATGTAGCCCTTCCCTTCTCCCACACCAACCGACGCGAGCGCGGGGGCGGGTCAGCCCCTATCGCCCACGCGCTGGGCCCGATAAGACGGGTGCGCCACCCGGCCCGGAGGTGGCCCAAGGAGGGATGGGTTCATGAGCGCGACGCCCGAGGGCTCGCTGGTGCCTCAGCAGGGTTGGTGGGGCCGCAACTGGAAGTGGGTGGTGCCGGTGGGGTGTCTGGGGCTGCTCGCCTCGTGCGGCTGCCTGGGCTTCGTCGTCGTCGGACTGGGTGTCTCGTCCGTGACGCAGAACATGGGCGCGTACACGGAGGCGGTCTCCATCGCCACCAACGACGCGCAGGTGCGCAAGGTGATGGGCGCGCCCATCAAGGCCAGCGGCTTTCCCAAGCAGACGCAGGTGAACTCCATCAACGGCGTCACCCGCGCGCAGCTCGCCATCCCGCTCGACGGGCCCCAGGCGGACGGCATGCTCCAGGTCGACGCGCGCAAGGAAGGCGACGGCGACTGGCACTACGACGTCCTCACCGTGGAGGTGGAGGGCGGCACGCGCATCGACCTCCGGGACGATGCCCCCTCCGAGCGCGACCTGCTCCCCGAGGGCGACGACTCCGGTGAGCCGCCTCCGCCGCCGCTCGAGGAAGAGGAGCCGCCCCGCCGCGATGCCCCGAAGCCGGGCTCCGGCAAGGACAGCGACATCGAGCTGTAGCCCGCAACGACAAGGGGCGGCGCGAGGAGTCTCCCCGCGTCGCCCCCCATCACGCCCGTGAAGGGCGGAGCACGACTACTTCAGCTTCTGCAGCTCCGCGCGCAGCTCGGGCAGGACCTTGAAGAGGTCCGCGACGATGCCGTAGTCGGCCACCTGGAAGATGGGCGCCTCGGCGTCCTTGTTGATGGCGACGATGGTCTTCGAGCTCTTCATGCCCGCCAGGTGCTGGATGGCACCGCTGATGCCCGCGGCGATGTACAGCGCCGGAGCCACGACCTTGCCCGTCTGACCGACCTGCAAGTCGTTGGGCACCCAGCCCGCGTCACACACCGCGCGGGACGCACCCACGGCCGCGCCCAGGTCATCCGCCAGCGCTTCAATCTCCTTGAAGTCGCCCTTGGTGCCACGGCCACCGGAGATGACGACGCGCGCCTCGGTCAGCTCCGGGCGGGCGCTCTTCACTTCCTTGAACTCGACGAACTTCGTCTTGGAGGCTTCCACCTTCGGGGCGAAGGTCTTCACCTCGGCGGCGGCCTGGCCACCGGCGGCCGCGGCGAACTCCGTGGCGCGCACGGTGAACACCTTCACCGGCGTGGTGAGCTTCACCTCGGCGAACACGTTGCCGGCCCACATGGGGCGGGTGAAGGTGACGTCCGCGCCCGAGCCGTTCAGCCCGGTGATGTCCGTGGCCATGGCGGCCTTCAGGCGCGCGGCGAGCCGGGGCATCAGGTCCTTGCCCTGCGCCGTGGACGCCATGCCCACGTAGTCCGCCTTCAGCTCGGTGGCGAGCGTGGACAGCACGGGGGCGTACGTCTCCGCGAGGTAGTGCTCCAGCTCCGCGGCGGCGCCCACGTGCACGGCCTTGGCGCCCGTGGTCTTGAGCTCGTCCACGACCTTGGCGGGGTCCTTGCCCAGGATGGCGATGTGCAGCTCCGCGCCGGCCTTGTCGGCCAGCTGCTTGCCCGCGCCAATGGCGTTGAGGGAGGCCTTGCGGAGGTGCCCGTCCGGCTGCTGCTCGGCGACGATGAGAACGATTGGCATTGGAGTGTCTCCGTATCTTCCGAGAGGGTTAGACGACCTTCGCCTCGTTGCGCAGCTTGTCCACCAGGGTGGCCACGTCCGGCACCTTGATGCCGGCCTTGCGCGCGGGCGGGGACGCCAGCTTCAGGACCTGGATCTGCGGGGTGACGTTCACGCCCAGCTTCTCCGGCGTCAGCTCCTCGATGGGCTTGCTCTTCGCCTTCATGATGCCCGGGAGGCTGGCGTAGCGCGGCTGGTTCAGGCGCAGGTCCGTGGTGACGACGGCGGGCAGCTGGCACTCCAGCGTCGCCAGCCCGTTGTCGACCTCGCGCACCACCTGGACGGCCTTCTTGTCCGCGGTGAGCTTCACGGCCGGCTCCTTGTTCTTCTCCTCGGCGCTCTCCAGCGACTCCACCTTGGAGGCGAACGTGGCCTGGCCCCAGCCCAGGAACTCGGCCAGGTACTGGCCCACCTGGTTCTGGTCGTCATCGATGGACTGCTTGCCCAGGACGACCAGGTCCGGCTTCTCCTTCTCCGCGACCTTCTGCAGCAGCGCCGCGATGCCCAGCTGGTCCAGCGGGCCCGTGTGGTTCACCCACACCGCGCGGTGCGCGCCCATGGCCAGCGCGTGCCGGAGCTGCTCCTGCACTTCCTTGCCGCCGATGGACACCACCACCACTTCGCCCGTGTGCTTGGCGACGAGGCGCAGGCCCTCTTCGACACCAATCTCGTCGAAGGGGTTGATCTTGTACTTGAGCCCCTCCTGGACGATGCCCGAGCCGTCGGGCTTCACCTTGATTTTGGACTCGGGGTCTTCCACGCGCTTGGCGGTGACGAGGATCTTCACGGCTGGCTACTCCTTGCGGGAGGCGTTTTAGAAGGCTGGAAAACAGTCCGTGCAAGCCGCCTTGACGCGGCGCGCGAACGGCCTGGGTTAATAGGCATCCGGGTGTCACGGCGGCAATGGGAAACGGCCGCCGGACACGGTTCTGCGGTTCTACTTGAACAGTTCTTTGGCGATGACGAGCCGCTGGACCTGGCTGGTGCCCTCGTAGACCTGGATGAGCTTGGCGTCGCGCATCAGCTTCTCCACGGGGTATTCCTTGATGTAGCCGTAGCCGCCGTAGACCTGCACCGCGTCGGTGGCGACCTTCATGGCCATGTCCGCCGCGAAGCACTTGGCGTAGCTGGACTGGAGGCTGTTGCGCTTGCCCTGGTCCAGCAGCCACGCGCTCTCGTAGGTGAGCATGCGGGCGGCGTGGGTGTTCATGGCCATGTCGGCAATCATGAACTGGATGGCCTGGTGCTCGATGATGGGCTTGCCGAACGTCTTGCGCTGCGAGGCGTACTCCATGGAGTGCTCGAGCGCGGCGCGGGCGATGCCCACCGAGAACATGGCGGTGAGCGGACGGCTGTTGTCCAGCGTGGCCATGGCGATGGAGAAGCCCTGGCCCTCTTCACCGATGCGGTTGGCGACGGGCACGCGCACGTCCTCGAACGTGAGCGACACGGTGTCGCTGGCGCGCTGGCCCATCTTGTTCTCGTGCTTGCTGACGGAGAGCCCCTTGGGGCGGCCCTCGACGACGAAGCAGGTGATGCCCTTGTGCTTCTTCGCCTTGTCCACCGTCGCGAACACCGTGTACTGCTCCGCGTGCCCGCCGTTGGTGATGAAGCACTTGGCGCCGTTGATGACGTACTCGTCACCCTCGCGGCGCGCGGTGGTCTGCATGTTGGCGACGTCGCTGCCCGCCTCAGGCTCCGTCAGGCAGAACGAGGAGAACTTCAGCCGCTCCGCGAAGTGGCCCAGGAGGCGCTTCTTCTGCTCCTCGGTGGCCGCCAGGATGATGGGCAGGTTGGCCAGGTCATTGGCGATGATGGACGTCGCCACGCCGGCACAGCCCCAGCTCAGCTCCTCCGCGACGATGGTCTGGTCCAGGTGCGACAGGCCCACGCCGCCGTACTCGGCGGGGATGGCCATGTTCAGCAGGCCCAGCTCGAACGCCGTGGCCAGCAAGTCCCGGGGGAAGGTCGCCGTCTCGTCGTAGTGCGCCGCCTTGGGGCGCACCACCTCGCGGGAGTATTTGCGCGCCGCCTGCTGGAGCGCGCGCTGGTCCTCGGTGAGCTCGAATTCCATGAGATTCCTCGCGATTCGGTCGACGTGTTGACTCGGGAGTCAACGAATACATGCCGCCACGCGAAATCTCCAGCCCAACTCGCCGAGGAAAGTGGAGCCCCCGGGGGTCGGGCGGCGCCCCGGGGGGTCCAGTGGACATCCCGGGGGCCTTGGAGGGCTGCTCCGGCCCTCTTCGGGGACTACTTGGCCTTGGGGACCTTCTCCCAGTCCGCGAGGAACTTCTTGATGCCCGCCTCGGTCAGGGGGTGGTTGGCCAGCTGGGTGATGACGCTGTACGGCAGGGTGGCGACGTGGGCGCCCATGCGGGCGGACTGGAGCACGTGCACGGGGTTGCGCACGCTGGCGACCAGCACCTGGGTGTCGAAGTCGTAGTTCGAATAGATCTCGAGGATGTTGGAGATGAGCTCCATGCCGTCCTGGGAGATGTCATCGAGCCGACCGACGAAGGGCGACACGTAGGTGGCGCCGGCCTTCGCGCACAGCAGGGCCTGGTTGGCGGAGAAGATGAGGGTGACGTTGGTGCGGATGCCCTCGGCGGTGAGCGCCTTGACGGCCTTCACGCCCTCGACGCCCATGGGAATCTTCACGACGACGTTGTCGTGAATCTTCGCCAGGACGCGGCCCTCGGCGATGAGGCCCTCGGCGTCCAGCGACACGGCTTCGGCGCTGATGGGGCCGTCGACGATGGAGCAGATTTCGCGGATGGTCTCCTCCAACCCGCGGCCCACCTTGGCGAGCAGCGACGGGTTGGTCGTGACGCCGTCCACGCAGCCCATGGCGTGGGCCTTCCGGATTTCTTCCACGTCCGCGCTGTCGATGAAGAACTTCATGTCGTCACTCTCCTGGATGCCCCCATGAATGAGGGGCGATGTGGTCGGCCCTGGGGGGCCGTGCGAGCAGGCGCGTAACCGAAGCCCCCCCACGCGTCAAGGGTGGCCACCCGAGGTGTCCGGGGTTACAAGGCGAACCCGCCGCCATGCCTCGTTCCTCCCGCGCCGCCGCCAAGAAGCCCCGCTTGCGAGCCCTCCCCGGCCGCTCCACTCCAGCCCCCTCGTCCGAGCCGGACGACGAGGCCCTGCTCGCGTACGCGCGGGACGTGCTGGAGGTGGAGGCACGCGCGGTGCTGGGCGCCACGGCGGGGCTGGGTCAGCCCTTCGTGCGCGCGGCGCGGCTGGTGCGTGCATGTGCGGGTCAGGTGATTGTGACGGGCATGGGGAAGGCGGGCCACATCGGCCAGAAGCTCTCCGCCACGCTCGCCTCCACGGGCATCCGCTCCGTGTTCCTGCACCCCGCGGAGGCGGTGCATGGGGACTTGGGACGCGTGGCGCGTGGGGACGTCATCCTCGCGATGTCGAACAGCGGCGCCACGGAGGAGCTGTTGCGGCTCCTGCCCGCGTTCAAGCGCATGGCCACGCCGGTCATCGCGCTGACGGGGGACACGAACAGCGCGCTCGCGAAGGGCGCGGACGTGGTGCTGGACATCGGCCGGATTGAAGAGGCCTGCCCCATGGGCATGGTGCCCACCGCGTCCACCGCGGCGCTGCATGCGCTGGGGGATGCGCTCGTCATGGCGGTGATGCGCTCGCGCACCTTCGGGACGGATGAGTACGCGCTGCTCCACCCGGGTGGGAAGCTGGGGCGCTCCGTGCAGCGCGTCTTCGAGTTGATGCGCACGGGGGACACCAACCCGCTGGTGCGCGACACCGCGACGCTGACGGAGGTGGTGGGAGTGATGACGAAGACGCCGGGCCGTCCGGGCGCGGCGTGTGTCGTGGACCGCAAGGGGCGGCTGGTCGGCATCTTCACCGACGGAGACCTGCGCCGCCGCGTCGAGCAGGGCAAGACGGACTTCACGGTGTCGGTGCGCGAGGTGATGGGGAAGAACCCGCGCTGCGTGACGCCGGAGACGCTGGTGATGGCCGCCACCGCGCAGATGCGCGAGCTGAAGGTGGACCAGCTCCCCGTGGTCGACGCCGAGGGCCGCGCCGTGGGCCTGCTCGACGTGCAGGACCTGCTCGCCGCGAAGTTCGTCTGAAGCGGCGGCACCACCGAGGGCCTGTCGGACACAGGCCCTCGAGCGCAGCGCCTACTGCGACAGCTTGGCCTGAAGCCCCGCCGTGTTGAACGAGGGCGCATCCGAGGCCAGCTTCCGCCACAGCGCCTTCGCGCCCTTCTCGTCGCCCTTGGCCTTGAGCGTGTCGCCCAGCGCTTCCACGGCCGCCGGGGCCGTCTGGATGGCCACGCCCCACACGCGAGGCGCCATCTCACGCTCCAGGCTCACCAGCGCCCAGGCCATGCCCGCCTTCGCGCGGCCGTTCTCCGGCTGGAACGGAACCACGCGCGTGTAGTTGGCGAGCGCCTCCTTGAAGCGGCCCTTCGCCAGGTGCTCCTCGCCCTCATCCACCAGCTTCGCCAGGCCCTGCTCCAGCTCCGGCGTGCGCTCGGTGTTGTTCACCGAGTCCATCATCTCCTGCGTCAGCGGGCGCGGCGCGTCCTGCGCGGGGCCCGTCGGCGCCTGCGACAGCCGGATGCGACGGTCCTCCGCGCGCGAGGCCAACAGCTTCGCCCGGCCTCCCGCCTTCACCGTCTCGTCCACCAGCCCCGCCAACCGCTTCGCCGCCGTCGCGCGAGCCGACTCCGGACGCGCCACGGCCTGCACCGCCTCGAACCCGTCCTTCGCCTGCTTCAGCGCCGCCAGGTCCTCACCCTTCGTCTCGAACAGGAGCGCGGAGCGGCCGAACAGCGCCTCCTCATGCCGGGGCTCCACCTCCAGCACCGCGCCATACGCCACCAGCGCCGCCGCGGAATCTCCGGCCAGGAAGTGCGCGTTGGCGCGCATCACCCCGACATCGAGCGAGGGCTCCAGCGCCGCGCGAGCACACGCCGCCGCGCCCGCCGCATCGCCCTTCTTCGCGCGCTCCTGCACCACCGCGCTCAACGACTCCAATGCCTGCCCCGCCGTGAAGCCGCAGCCCGCTGCCTCCGCCGTCGCGAGCGGCGCCTTGCCCAGCTTCTTGCGCTGCGCGAGGAACACGTCGCGCACTGGCTTCGCGCGCGACTCCGCCTGCTGCAGGTACGTGATGGCCTCCGCGTTGCGGCCATTCAGGTAGTAGAGCCGACCCAGCGACGACGCGATTTCAAACGTCTTCTCGCGGTCCTTCAGGCCCTCCGTCGAGTCGAGCTGCTTGAGCAGCTCCTCCGCGGACGGAGGCGCCTTGCCCGTGCCCGACAGCGGCGGATGTCCCGAGGGCAGCGGCCCCGTCGGCATCGCCGCGGACGGCGCCGTGCCCTCCACGGAGGGATGGCCTTGCGGGAGCGCACCAGCCGGAGCCGCGGACGGCGTGGCGGGCGACACCTGGGTCCCCGGGGGGACAGGCGGGTGACCAGGGGGCAGCGAAGAGGGGGGCTCGGCGCTCAGCAGCGCGAAGGTGGCCAGGGCCAGGGGGAGGTTCATGTCTCGTTGCTCGGCAGGCTCGCTTCGGGCCACCAGGTGGCCTCACTCCTCCGGACATCCTGCGGGGCGAGTTTCCCGAGGAGCTCCTTCACCGACATTCCCAACACGGGGTGCAACAAGTCCGGCGCCAGCTCCACCAACGGCTCCAGCGCGAAGCGGCGCTTGTGCAACTCCAGATGCGGCACCTGGAGATGAGGGTCCGCCACCACCTGCCCCTCCCAGAAGAGGATGTCCAGGTCGATGGTCCGAGGCCCCCAGCGCACCTCGCGCTTGCGGCCCAGGTCCTTCTCTATCTGCTGAAGGATGCACAGCAGCCGCTGGGGCGACAAATCACACTCCAGCGCCACCACCGCGTTGAGGAAGCGCGGCTGCGGCGGCCCCACGGGCGCGCTGTCGAAGAGCGAGGAACAATGAAGCACCGCCACCGCGTCGATGCGGGACAGCGCGGTCAAGGCGGCGACCAGGTGGGACTCGCGGTCCCCCTCGTTCGAGCCCAATCCAACGTAGACAAGGGTGCTCACGGCTCCATCTCAACTGGATTGAGCAGCGTCCCGATTCCCTCCACCTCCACCTCCACCGAGTCACCGGCCGACAGCTTCCCTACCCCCGAGGGCGTCCCCGTGCTGACCATGTCCCCCGGCAGCAGCGTCATGATCTGCGAGATGAAGGCCACCAGGCGAGCAGGACTGAAGACCATGTCCGACGTGCGGCTGTCCTGGCGCACCTGCCCGTTCACCCGGCAGGAGATCTGGAGGTCCAGCGGAGACAGGCCCGTCACCGCCCACGGTCCCGCACAGGCGAAGGTGTCGTAGCCCTTGGCGCGGGCGTGCTGAATCTCGCGCTTCTGGATGTCGCGCGCGGTGACGTCGTTGAAGCACGTCAGGCCCCAGATGGCGCGCGCTGCCGTCATCTCGTCGGCGTTCTTCAGCCGCTCGCCGATGATGAGCGCCAGCTCCGCCTCGTAGTGGACCTCCTGGCTCGCCTTCGGGATGCGGATGGGCGAGCCCGGCCCGTTGAGCGCGGTGGAGGGCTTGATGAAGATGAGCGGCTCGGTGGGGACGGGCTTGCCCATCTCCTCCGCGTGCTTGCGGTAGTTCTGCCCGACGCAGACGACCTTCGACGCGTCGGAGGGCACCTGCAGCGTCACCAGGGACAGCGAGCGACGGATGCCGGTGTCCTTCGCCCCGCTCAGCCAGGGGGCCGAGGAGAGCACCACCACCTCGGAGCCCTCGACGCGGCCATGGTTCGACCGGCCCTCGTGGAGGAAGCGGCAGTAGCGGGCGGTCGTCATGAGTTCCCCTGGAAGCCGAGCACGTCGGCCATGTCATACAGCCCGGGCGGGCGGCCCACCACCCATCGCGCGGCGCGCAGCGCGCCCAGGCCGAACTGGTCCCTGCTGGTGGCGCGGTGCGTGAGCTCGATGCGCTCGCCCTCGCCGAAGAAATACACGGTGTGCTCACCCACCACGTCGCCGCCGCGCAGCGTCTGCACGCCAATCTCCTGGGCGGGGCGCGCGCCAATCTGCCCATGGCGGGAGAACGTCAGGTCCTCCTGCGTGCGACCCAGCGAGGCGGTCAGCACCTCCGCCAGCCGCAGCGCGGTGCCGCTGGGCGCGTCCTTCTTCATGCGGTGGTGCGCCTCCAGCACCTCCACGTCGAAGCCCGGCCCCAGCACCCGCGCCAGCTCCGCGGCCACGCGGATGACCAGGTTGACGCCGACGGACATGTTGGGCGCGGCGACGATGGGGACCGTCTTCGCGCACACGGCCAGCTCCGCGAGCCCCTCGGGAGAGAAGCCCGTGGAGCCACACACGAAGGCCACGCCGCGCGCCGCGCACGCCTTCGCGTGGCCCACGCTCACCTCGGCGCCGGTGAAGTCGATGACGACGTCCGCCTTCGCCGCATCCAGCGCGCGGCCCAGGTCGTCCACCACCTGCACCTCCAGCGCGCCCAGCCTCGCGGCGAGCCCCGCGTCCAGCCCCACCGCGCTGCTGCCGGGCCGCTCCGTGGCGCCCACCACCCGCAAGTCCGCCGTGTCGCGAGCCAGCCGCAGCAGCGTGCTGCCCATGCGTCCGGTGATGCCGGTGATGACGATGCGAATCATGTGGCCGCGCTCCTCACGTCTCGTGGCGCTCAGTGCTTCAGGAGGCCCAGGAGCCGCAGCTCCTCGCCCAGCTTCACCGCGTTGGGCTCCGTCATGGGCACCAGCGGCAGCCGCACCTCCGGCCCGAAGAGGCCCAAGAGGTGCAATCCCCACTTCACGGGGGTGGGGCTGGACTCGATGAAGAGCAGCCGGTGCAGGTTGTTCATCTTCACCTGCAGCTCGCGCGCCTTCGCGATGTCTCCCGCGCGCGCCAGCGCCACCAGGTCCGCCATCATCCGCGGCGCCAGGTTGGACGAGACGGAGATGACGCCCTTGCCACCACACGCGATGAACGGCAGCACCGTGAAGTCGTCGCCGGACAGCAGCGTCAGCCGGTCGCCGCACTTCTCCAGGAGGTCCACGGCGCGCGCCATGTTGCCGGTGGCCTCCTTGATGGCCACCACCTCCGGGATGTCACACAGGCGCAGCATCGTCTCCGGCAGCAGGTCCACACCGGTGCGGCCCGGGACGTTGTACGCGATGATGGGGAAGCCCGGGTGCGCACGCGCCACCGCCCGGAAGTGCTCCACCATGCCCGCCTGCGTGGGCTTGTTGTAGTACGGCGTGACGATGAGCGAGCCATCTGCTCCGGCCTCGCGCACGCGCGCCACGCTCTCGATGACCTCCGCGGTGTTGTTGGAGCCCGCGCCGCCGACGACTTTCGCGCGGCCCTTGGCCTCCTCCACCACCACGCGCACCGCGCGGGCCCGCTCGTCCGCCGTCATGGTGACGGACTCGCCCGTGGTGCCCATGGGAACCAGCACGCTGGTTCCGCCCTCGATCTGCTGCCGAACCAGCGCCCGGAACGCCGACTCATCCAGCGCGCCATTCCGGAACGGGGTGGCCAGCGCCGTCATCGAGCCTTCGAAGGTCATCATGCTGGCGCTTATATGTTCAGGCCCGCTCGCCGCGCCAGAGATCCTCGGTGCGCTCCCGCTCCCGAACCACCCGCCACGCCTCGCCGTCCACCAGCACCTCGGCCGGGCGGGGACGCGAGTTGTAGTTGGAGGCCATGCTCATCCCGTAGGCCCCGGCGCTGAGAAAGGCATACAGCTCGCCCGCTTGGGGAAGGACCAGGGAGCGGGCCTTGGCCAGCACATCGGTGGACTCACACACCGGCCCCACGACGTCCACCTCCACCGCCTTGCCGCCGCGCCGCTTCACCAGCGGGACGAAGCCGTGGTGGGCCTCGTAGAGCGCCGGGCGCAGGAGGTCGTTCATCCCCGCGTCCACGACGGCGAAGCGCCGCGCGGGCGTCTGCTTGCGGTACAGCACGCGCGTGAGCAGCACGCCCGCGTTGCCCACCAGTGAACGTCCCGGCTCCAGCACCAGCCGCGCCCCGGTGTCCTTCGTCGCCGCGCACACCACGCGGGCGTACTCGGCGGCGGAAGGGGGCGTCTCGTCCACGTAGGTGATGCCCAGGCCGCCGCCGACGTCCAGGTACTCCAGCGCGTGCTTCTGGGCCTTGAGCGCCAGGTACAGCCCCGCGACCTTCGTGAGCGCCGCGCGCAGGGGCGCGCTCTGCGTGAGCTGCGAGCCGATGTGACAGTCCAGCCCCGCGGCCCGCACGCCCTTCATCTTCCGCGAGCGCGCGTACAGCTCCACCGCCTCCTCGAAGGGCACGCCGAACTTGGACGTCTTCAGGCCCGTGGCGATGTAGCGGTGCGTGCGCGCATCCACCTCCGGGTTGACCCGCAACGCGAACGGCGCGCGGCGGCCCATGCGACGACCCACCGCGTCCAGCGCCTCCAACTCCTCGGCGCTCTCCACGTTGAACAACAGGATGCCGGCGGCGAGCGCGGCCTCCATCTCCTCCGCCGTCTTGCCCACGCCCGCGAACACCGTCTTCGCCGGGTCGCCTCCCGCGTGCTTCACGCGGGCCAGCTCCCCTCCGGAGACGATGTCGAAGCCTCCGCCCAGCCCGGCGAACAGCTTGAGGATGGCCAGGTTGGAGTTGGCCTTCACCGAGTAGCAGAGCAGCGGCCGGGCCTCGGCGAAGGCCTCCGACACGGCGAGGAAGTGCCGCGTCAGGGCCTCGGTGGAATAGACATAGGTGGGCGTGCCCACCGCGTCGGCGATGGCGGGCAGCGGCACCTTCTCCGCGTGCAGCACGCCCTTGCGAAAGACGAATGAACTCACGGAGAACCCGCGTCTTCGATGGGCGTGGGCGTCAGGATTCCCGCGTCCGTCGTGGCCATCAGCGACGGCCCCGCGGTCTCCACGCTCGTCTGCTCCGTGTCCGACGGCGGCGGAGGGGTCTCCGTCGCCGGGACAGGGGCCGCCAGGGGCGGCTTCGGGGCCCCCTTGATGCCGCACGCCACCATCCCCAACGCCAGGATGGCGGCGACACTCAGCGACGTGAAGGCCCGGGACATGGCTAGAACTTGATGCCCAGCCAGCCACGCACGGTGTGCGGCGTCTCCAGGTCGACCTGGGGATCCAGGTTGAACGCCTCCAGGCCCGACATCGGGAAGAGGATGCCGTAGGCGACGCCCGCGATGAAGCCGTCCTCGGACGTGTAGTCCACGCCCGCGTTCAGCTCGATGCCCAGGGACTTGTTGAGCGAGGACGGCGTCGACTCGGAGTAGATGGCCTGCGAGTAGATGATGCGGCCCCACAGGTCGATGCCCGGCGCCACCGAGTACTTCGCGGACGGCCGCACGTAGAACGCGTCGGTGATGCCGCCAATCAGCTCACGCCACAGGATGAGGTCGACGCGGTAGTCGCGGTTGAAGCGGAAGTTGCGGATGTCCTTGTCGGAGCAGCCACCGCTGTCGCAGCGGTACTGGGGCCCTTCCACGTCGCCGCGCTCGGGGTAGAAGCGGTCCGAGTTCGGGCCATTCTTGCGGCCCGGGTAGTTGCCGAAGCCCGGCGCCTTGTCGCCCGAGGCGAAGCCCAGCTCCATGTTGATGGACAGCTTCTGGTCCAGGAACTTCATCTCACCCTGGACCACGCCGCCGAACTGCGTCACGTCCAGGCTCTGGTTGAAGGACGTCTCACCGGGGATGAGCGCGCGGTTGCCAATCTTGCCGAGCACCGCGGCGAGCTCGAACTCCACCCGCCAGTTGCGCTCCTCGTAGCGCAGCCAGAAGTCCGGGATGTACAGCGACGCGTCGCGGGGGATGAAGCCGCTCGGGTTGCCGTTGGCGTCCTGCGTGTCCTGGTAGCGCTGCGTGCGCCAGGCGAAGTGCAGGCCGTACTGGAGCACGCCCTGGTTGTTCTCCAGCTTGGAGCGGATCTGCGCGTCCGTATCGCGGCGGGCGATGGCCAGCACCCAGCTGTGGGCGTCATCCGCGTTGGTCAGGTCGATGGGCTCGCCCTGGGCCTCCTTCTTGCTGACGGTGCCCTCCGCGTTGAAGTCCAGCATCGGCGTGATGTACCAGCCGGCGAACGGCTCGGTGACGAACTGGATGCGGTCCACGGTGTCGCCGTAGTCGCAGTCGAAGCAGTTGCCATCGTTGCGCATCATGCCCAGGCCCCACTGGCTGCCCATGCGGCCGAAGCGCAGGATGCCCACCGGGGTGTTCACCTCGCCGTAGGCGCGGCGCAGCTTGATGGAGTCCGACAGCGTGTCACCCAGCGACTCCTGGTCCTCGGAGAAGATGGTGAAGAGGTTGCGCTGCTGGCCCGGGTAGAGCGTGTCGGGCGAGGCGCCCATGACCATGTTGTCCAGGCCGTCCACCTGCAGCTTGATGCGGACCTGCTCGGACACGTTGAACGTGGGGTCCAGGCGCAGGCGCATGGTGGCGAAGGCCTGGGTGCGGTCTCCGGCGCGCGGCGAGCGCGGGAAGATCTCCGGGACGCTCGTCGGCCTGCCCAGGTCGAACTTGTAGAAGAGCGTGGGGCGCAGGCGGAAGTAGCCGTCGAGCGAGAAGATCTCCAGCTTGCGCTGCTCCTCCGGGTACTCCTCGCTCCACTCCTCGCCGTTGAGGGACTGCTTGGCGGCCTCGGCGCGAATCTCTCCGCGCAGCTCCTGCTTGGTGGCCTCCAGGTCGTCGCGGGTGACGGCTTCGCCCTCGGGGGCGGGGGGCTGCGCGGGGGCGACGGCCGGAGACTCGGCGGAGGTGGCGGGCGCGGGCGCCGGCGCGGACTCCGTGGCGGGAGCGGGCGGCGGCGTGCTCCCGGCAGGCGCCTGGGCGGCGGCCGTGGAGGAAGCGACGAGCAGCGCCGCCAGCAGGACGTGAGACATGGGCAACGATCTCCAGGGCCGCTCGGGGCGGCCGGGTCGGAAAGGCGGGCGATTCAAGCCATGGGACAGGGGGGTGTCAACGCCAACCGGGACGCGAGTTCGCGCCGTCAACGCCAAGACGTCAGGAGTCATTTCCCGACCCTCCCCCGGGGTTGGCACTTGGGACAGGCATAAGTGGTGCGTCCGGCCTGGGGGAAGGACTCCACGGTGGAACCACACCGGGAGCATGGGCCGTCCCCCCGGCCATACACCAGGAACGGATTCTCGGAGCCCCCCTCCTCCAGGTACACGGGCTCCTCCCCCTCCTGCTCCTCGAGGCCGAAGTCGATGCTCTCGCGGATGGCCTGGACCAGGCGCTTCCAGTCGTCCGGGGCGAGGGTGGAGGGCTTCCGGGCGGGGTGGAGGTGGGCGCGGAACAGCGCCTCCGCGGCGTGGATGTTCCCCAGGCCGGCGATGCGGCCCTGGTCCATGAGGGCCACCTTGAGGTCCTGCTTGGAGGTCCCCACGGCCTCGGCGAGCTGCCCCGCGGTGAGGCCATCCGCCAGCGGGTCGCGCCCCAGGGCCTTCACCACGTCCAGGGAGCGCAGGCTCGCGGCGGGCGCGGGCTCCATCCGTCCGAACATCCGGGCATCCGCGAAGTGGAGCACGTGGCCGTCGTCCAGGTGGAACCGGGCGCGGCTGAAGCGCACCTCGTCGCCTTCCTTGCGGCGGACGAACTTGCCCGTCATCCCCAGGTGACCCAGGACGCCGTGGCCATCCTCGAAGGAGAAGAGGAGGTACTTGCCCCTGCGGACGAGCGACGTCAGCCGGCCGCGAATCTTCGTGAACGCGGCGCGCTCCGCGCCACGGAAGATGCGGGTGTCATCCGCCTCCGCGCGCACGAGCTGATGTCCATCGAACCAGCGCACCAGGTTGCGCCGAGCGATTTCCACTTCGGGTAACTCAGGCATCCGCCCTGGCACATAGCACCGGGGCTCGCCCGGCCCACGCATTTCTTGCGGCCATCTGTGCGCCAGGACTCAGCGATGACCACCGCACATCCCCGGCCGGCGCGTCTGCTCAGGACGAGGAGGGCTCGCCTCCGTCGTCGTCCGACCGCTCGCGGGACGGCGGCGTCGGGGGGCTCTTCTCGCGGGTGTCGCGGGCCGCCAGCGAGGGCCGCACCCGCAAGGTCCCTTCGGAAGGGGGCGTCGCCGGCCCCGAGCGGAGCGCCTCCAGGCCCTTCTCGAGCACCCCCAGCAGCGCCTCCGCCGCCACCACCCGCATGCGCGGTGGCCGCCGCGAGCGAGGACCGGAGTGGGCACGGCGCTCCAGGAAGGCCATCACCCGCTCACGGTGGACATCGGGATGACGGCGGGGGTCGAAGTCGACGGAGCGCGACGCGATGAGGCTCCGCAGGGCCTCCAGCTCCCCCGAGTCGAGGGGAGTCCCCGCCGTGGCCTGCTCGGCGAGCGCTTCCGGGGCGACCCTGTCCTCCATCGCGTGCAGGGTGGTCAGCACGAGCCCCCGTCCATGAGGCCGCACGAGGCACAGGTGCCCCTTCTGGTACAGCACCAGCCGCCCCACGCCCGCCCGGCCCGAGTCCTGGAGCGCCGCCGTCAGCAGCGCGTACGCGTGCTCCGCGCCCTGGGCGGGGACCAGGTGGTAGGACGTATCGAACAGCAGCGAGTCCACCTGGGCCGGGTCGACGAAGTCCTCCAGCGCGAGGACCCGGCTGGCCGTGGGGTCCAGCGCGTCCAGCTCTCCGCGCGTCACGGTGACATGGCGTCCATCCGGCAGCGTGTAGCCCCGCACCACGTGGTCCAGGGGGACCTCCTCGCCGTCGACCGAGCACACCCGCTTGTTCTGGATGCGAGCGCCGTCCGCGTCGTGGAGCAGGTGGAATCGCGCCTGATGGGAGGCCACGGCGCCGTGGAGACGCACCGGGAGCGTCAGCGGTCCGAAGCTCAGCGACCCCACCCAGACTGGACGCGACATCACGGCCTCCTCGTCTCTCGAAAGCTCGGTCCCCGAGGGCGCGGAGGCAAGACCCGGTGGGAAGCGGCACGAGGGGCTTGCCGTCGAGGCGCACGCTGCCCAAGAGTCCGGGCGGTCGCTCTCTCAACGCATCAACCGGAACAGAAAGGCGCACGTGGCCATGCAGCGGATTCTCTCGGCGGTTTGGAGCCTCGCCCTCGTCATGGGTGTGACGGCGGGCTGCACCCAGCAGCGCGTCCAGGCGGAGAAGGCTCTCGCGAAGACCTTCATCACGGATGAGCAGGAGGAGGAGATCGGCAAGCAGGTGAAGCAGGAGCTGGAGCAGAAGGAGAAGGTCAAGTACGTGCAGGACCCGGCGGTCGTCGAGTACGTGCGCAACCTCTCGGCCCCCATCATCCGGCAGGCCACCAAGGACCGGCCCGGGGTGAAGTGGAAGATCAACGTCATCGACGACCCGAAGCAGGTGAACGCGTTCGCGACGCCGGGTGGCTACCTGTACGTGTACACGGGCCTCATCCTGGCGTCCGACACGGAGGCGGAGCTGGCGGGGGTCATGGCGCACGAGGCGGGGCACGTCGTCGGCCGTCACTCGGCGCGGGCGATGGTGAACCAGATGGGCCTGCAGACCGTCACGCAGGTCGCGCTGGGGCAGAACCCGGGCGCGGCCGCGCAGGTCGCCGCCCAGCTCGTCGGGGGTGGCGCGATGCTGGCGCACAGCCGCAGCGAGGAGTCGGAGGCGGATGAGTATGGCGCGCGCTATTCGTCCGGCGCGGGCTATGACCCGCGGGGCCTCATCACCTTCTTCGAGAAGCTCCAGGCGATGCAGGGTCAGTCGCCGGGCATCATGAAGTGGCTCAGCACCCACCCGACCAACCAGGACCGCATCGCGGACCTCCAGCGGTACATCTCGCAGAAGAACCTGCGCGGTACGAACAACAGCCCCGGGCAGCTTCCGGCCATCAAGCAGAAGCTGGGCGGACGCTGAGCCTTTTCGGATGGAAGTGACCGCGAGACCTCGGGCCCCGCGCCCGAGGTCCACGCGGTGAAGCACCTGAAGCGCAGGGGGAACCCGACATGTCAGACGAGAGCAAGACGAGGTGCCTCCGGTGCGGCGCGCCGGATGCGGGGAATGTGGCGAGGTGTGTCTGCGGCTCCAGTCTGCTGGTCGACGTCGTGCTGAAGCAGGCCGTGGAGGATGAGCGCCTGCGCTTCGCGCTCGCCCGAGCCATCGCCCTGCTCGGCGCGCCCGCCCCCGCCTTCTCCGAGGCACGCAAGGCGCTGACCACCCCGGAGCTCCCCATCGTCCGAGGTGCCTTCCGCGCCTTCGCCGAGAAGCTCCTCGCCGTGTTCTCCGCCCATGGCGTGAGCGCGGCCCTCCGCCCCACCGAGGCGCTCGCGGTCGCGCCCCCGCCCTCCAGCGCACGGCGGCTCCGGGGGGTGCCCATCGCCGCGCTCGTCCTCGGCGGGGTCATCGCGGGCCTCTGGATGGCCCGCTCGCCCAAGCTCGCCCGCGCGACCTCGGCCGTCGCGGACCTGGTCCCCGGCGGTGGCACCGAAGCAGCCCCCGAGGCCGCGAAGCCCCCGGCACCAGCACCCCTGTCCACGAAGGAGATTGGCCGCCTCGCCACGCCCAGCACCCTCAGCTTGAGGTGCGAGGGGAAGATGGGCTCCGGCTTCTTCGTGGAGCCCGAGCTGGCGCTGACGAACGAGCACGTGGTGTGCCCGCCCGGGAAGATGATGACGGTGGTGCTCCCGGATGGCCGCCAGTTGCTCGGCGAGACGCTGAAGCGCGACGCGGAGCTGGACATCGCCACCGTGCGCGTCGTGGGCGCCAACGCGCGCCCCTTGAAGCTCGGCGACGTCACCCAGCTGGAGCCCGGGGACCCGCTGGTCATCATCGGCAGCCCCAAGGGGCTCGACTTCACCGTCCACGAGGGGAAGGTGGGCTTCGTGGGCCGGCAGTACCTGGGCACGGGCTACGTGCAGGTCAACGCCTCCGTCAATCCAGGCAACAGCGGCGGGCCCCTGCTGAATGGCCAGGGCGAGGTCGTCGGCATCGTGTCGCTCAAGATCGAGAACGCGGATGGCCTGGGCCTCGCGCTGCCCCTCCCCTACGCCAGCAAGCTCATCTCCTTCTCCCCGTCCCCCGAAGCCAGCGCGCGCTGGGAGGAGCAGCTCGAGCGCGTGGCTCGGGACGAGGAGCGGGAGATGGCGCGCTTCAAGCAGGACACGGGACAGCCCGCGCTCCTGCCCGTCCGGAACCTCGAGGGGCTGGGCCTCATCGCCCTGCTCGTCGAGCGCTTCGACGCGCCCCCCACGAGCGTGAAGCGCCGCATGGAACTCGAGGCCGGTGGCACGACCTGCACGCTCGACGTGGAGTTCGACGACTGGCGCCCCTTGAGCGAGGCCATGAACCAGGAGAAGGACTCGCGCCGCCTGCGCTGGTTCATCTCCCGAGGCCTCACCTCGGGAGTCTATCTGAGCGGCGCGCGGCTGCCCGTGGAGACCTGCGCACTGCCCTCTGCGGGGAGCGCGTGGCTGAAGGTGGGCCAGGGCGGAGAGAACCCCGAGCGCGTCGAAGTCCCGCTCCAGGACATCCAGGCCGCGCGCGATATCTGGAACCGCAACCCGGCGGGCATCAAGCGCTGGGAGCAGAACCGCTGGCGGCAGCGGCAGGAGAACGCACGCACGCGCGAAGAGGCGGAGCGGTGGCGCACCTCCTTCAGCAAGGCGCGGGCGCGGCTCGCCCGCTTCGAGGCGGAGCGCGACCAACTGAAGCTGGAGGCGGCCTCCGGCAAGCAGGTATCGAAGCGCCAGCGCGAGGTCGACTCCGAGGTGAAGCTCGCGAGCGAACAACTCGCGGACCTCGAGCGGCACGCCACCCAGCAGAACGTCCCCTCGACGTGGCGCCAGTAGACACCGGTTCAGTGCAGCGAGGACGAGGGAGGCCGCCCGCGCTCCGACGCGGGTGGCTCGGATGAAGTCCCTCGAGCCGAACGTCGGCGCCAGCGCCAGAAGGCGAGCCTGGAGCGCGACGCCTCACTTCGCTTCGCGGCGCCTGGGGTGACGTGGGGTGCGCTCGTGGCGGGCGCCCCTTCACCCGCCACCTTCTCCAGCACCTCCCCCTTCGCGTGAGCGAGGACGGCGTTGAGCTCTCCGCCCAGGATGAACACGAGCCCGGAGATGTAGAGCCACAACATCAGCACCACCACGCCACCGATGGAGCCATAGGTGACGTTGTACTTGCCGAAGTGCTCCACGTACTGCGTGAAGCCCCACGTGCTCGCCATCCACGCCAGCGTCCCGATGACGGAGCCGGGCGTGAAGTACCTGAAGCGGTGTTTCACGTCCGGCAGCAGGTAGTAACAGAGTGACAACACCAACATCACCAGCCCGGCGGTGAAGGGCCAGCGCACCCAGGACCAGACGAGGTGGAACGCCTCCTGGACGTGCATCTTCGCCGCCAGCCACTCCCCCAGCCTGCCGCCCAACAGGAAGATGGCGAAGGACAGCGGAATCAGCAGCGTCCCCACCAGCGTCAAGAACACGGCCAGACCCTGCGTCCTCCAGATGGGGCGCGACTCCGGCACGTCGTAGGCCAGGTTGAGCGCCTTGCGCAGGGCATCCACGCCCCGCGAGGCCGACCACAGCGCCACCAGCAGACCCACCGTGAGCAGCTTGGGCTGCTGCTGGGACACCAGGGACGTCAGGTGCTGCGTCACCACGGCCAGCGCCTGCGTGGGCACCAGCGGGCGGAGGCGGTCCAGCATCGCGTCCACCGCGCCGGGAGCGAACGGCAGGTACGCCACCAACGTGACGAGGAAGAAGAGGAACGGGAACAGCGAGAACAGGAGGTAGTACGAGAGCTGCGCCGCGAGGTCCGTGACGGTGTCGTCCTGGAGCTCCTTCACGAAGCGCCGGATGAACTCGCGCCAGGTGAGGTCCTTGAGTCGCGGCAACCGCATCCTCCCCTCCTCCCTCCCGTCGTTCGGGTAACGGAAGGTGGGGTCCGGAGCGCCCATCAGCAGCAGGCCGTCAAGCGAGCCCCTGCTCGCCTCCCAGGGTCACTTCTTTCGACGAGCAGGCGACTTCCGTGCCAGCGCGGGGTGGCCCCGTCGGATGAACGCGGTGAGCTTCTCCGTGTCGATGGCATCGATCCACGGAGCTTCGGGGTCGGCCTCCTCGCCTTCTTCGTCCTCGAAGACCTCGTCGGCGAAGACCTTCAACAGCTTCGGCGAGAGCAGCTCGCGCACGCGGCGGTCCGTCTCCTCGATGAACACGTGCTTCTCGGCGCTCCGGAGGTGCTTGTCGTCGCCCGTGACGAGCCGAGCCTCCACCCCACCATGCACCTTCACCGCGTGCTCGTTCGTGTAGACGAAGGGCGCGCGGACGTCACCGAACACCTCGCCGCAGGCGTCGTTGTCGAGAAACAAGAGCGACTGGGTGGCGACAAGGTCCCCGTGCACCTCGAGGAAGCCCCGGGTGATGACGTCACGAGCACGCAGCGAGCCGGTGACGATGACGACCGACTCCGGGTCGAGCGAGTCCTCGTAGCGCCCCTTCACCACGAGGTCGCCGTCGACGATGAGGAGGCCGATGCGCGGCCGCCGCCCGGGCGTGAGCTCCTCGAGGGCGAGGCGTCCCACGTGGAAGACGATGTCGCTGTCGGCGCGGGCTCCAGCGGCGCGCTCTTCGATGAAGCGCTTCGCGGCGCGCGCGGTGCTCGACTTCGCGAACGTCCCTCGAGCGTGCTTCTTCACCAGCGCCAGCGCGGTCTCCGCGGTGAGGGTCCCCGCACTGAAGCGCTTCGCCTGGGGTATCAGATGTCTCGTCGGGGCCATGATGTCGTCACGATACCGCACGCCCACCCCACGCCGGGGTGGCCCGCCACGGACCGCTAGACGACGTTGGGCGGCAGGTATCTGCCCAGCAGGGGACGAAGGCGGGAGCGCACCTCGTCGGGGATGCGCGTGCGCTCGGTCCACAGCGCCATGGCCAGCGCGGAGTCACAGCGACAGGCCAGAGGAGCCTCGGCGATTCGAGGCAGCGCGCGCCGGATGAGCGCGGCCCCCTTCGCGGTGACGTTCTGGATGTTGTGCGACAGCCGCGACAACAGGCCCTCTTCCTCCTGCCCCGGAGGCTGCGCCTGCCACGAGTCATGGTCCGTGGGCAGCGCCACCACGGCGTAGTGCAGCTCCGCCTCGCGAGCGAGCCGGGCCTCGGGCATGGCCGTCATCCCCACCAGGTCCGCGCCCCAGGCGCGATACAGGAGGCTCTCCGCGCGCGTGCTGAGCGAAGGCCCCTCCACGCAGACATAGGTCGCCTGGGAAGGCACGGCGGTTCCACTCGCCGTCGCCGCGTGGGAGAGGACCTGGCGGAGCGTGCCGCAGAAGGGGAACCCCAGCTCCACGTGGACCGCGATGTCGTCGTAGAACGTGCAGGGGCGCCGGTAGGTGCGGTCGATGACCTGGTCGGGGATGACGAGCTGGAGCGGCGGCAGGAACTCCTGGAGGCTGCCCACCGTGCTCGTGGCGAGCACGTGCGTCACCCCCAGCTGCTTCAGCGCGAAGATGTTGGCGCGGTAGGGCGCGCGCGTGGCGTTGAAGAGGTGGCCCTGGCCATGGCGGGAGACGTAGACGACGGAGACCCCGTCCAGCTCGCCGGAGAACAGCGGCCCCGCATGAGGGCCGAAGGGGGTTTCGAGGGTGTGCGATTCCAACCGACCCGAGAGCCCCAGGAATTGCTCCAGCCCATGGCTCCCGATGATGCCCACCCTGACAGCCATGTTCCTCCTTTGGCGCTCCCGGCCGCGCCCCCCGACCATAGCGCGCCCCCCTGGCGCGGGAAGGCTCGAAGACTGGTAGTTTTCGTTATGGCCATGCGTTCCCTCCCCTTGCTGCTACTGGCGCTCGCCGCCAGCCCCGCCGCCGCGCAGCGCGGCGCAGTCCCCTCCGGCTGTCAGGAGGACTACGCCACGTGCAAGGAAGACTGCTCCATCGAATACGGCGGCAGCTCGCGCACCGTGAAGAAGCTCACCCAGTGCCTCGGCATCTGCATGGAGAACCGGAGCGAGTGCAGCGACCGGCACTCCGCCATCCGCGGCCTGCCCGAAGGCGTGGTGGCGGACGAGCCTCGCCCTCGGCGGATTCCCAACACCAAGCCGGTCAACCGGGAAGACGACCCGTTCGGCGACGCGTCCCCGAACCGCGACACGGAGACGACGCGGCGGCCGACCAACCGGGAGGATGACCCGTTCGGCGAGTCGCGCCCGGAGCGCCCTCCCGGGCCGCGCGGCGAGTATCGCGCGGACACCATGCCCGCCGAGGACACGCGTCCCGCGCCCGAGGAGGCATCACCGCCGCCTCCTCGAGACACGGAGCCCGTCCCCACGGTGTCGCGGCAGGGCGTCTATCGCACGCCGGCCGCCGAGCCGAAGCCGCCTCCCGCGCCCGCGCCCGAGCCCGCGCCGGCCTCGGACCTCGATGAGGGACTCGAGCCCCTCGACACACCGCCCGCGCCCACGCCCACGGCCGCCACGAAGCCTGCTCCCGCCAGGTCCTCGCCTCCGCCGAAGTCCGAGCCCGCGATGGCCTCCAGCACCGAGGAGAAGGACCCGCTGCTCGACGAGGAGCCGCCGCCTCCTCCGCCCAAGCCCACCGCCGCCGCGAAGAAGCCCCCTCCGCCGCCGCCGTCCAACTCCTCGCGCCCGGCGATTCCTCCGGAGCCCAAGAAGCAGGACATCTCCGAGTGGGACCCGAACGGAGACTGACGCGCCTGCTCACCTGGAGCGCTTCAGCTCCAGGTCCAGGATGTTCCGCCACAGCGCGAACGGCGAGACGCCCGCGTAGCCACTCTCCTGGCCGTCATTGCACTCGATGACAATCCAGCGGCCGGAGACCTCCTGCGCCACGTCCACCACGAGGAACGGGACGTCGACCCTGCGGGCCACCTCGCGTCCCAGGCCGAGCGCTTCGTGCTGCTCGGCCTCCGTCATCGTGTACGGCGACCCCTGCCACCAGTAGGGGCCCCAGCCCACCAGCGCTCCGCGCCACCAGAAGGTGCGGAACTCGAACGAGCTGGGGATGCGGTCCGGCGCGCCCTCCTCCACCCGGCGCAAGGGCCGCAGCTCGCGACACACCACGCGTTGCCAGTGGAGAATCGGGTCCGTCGCGTAGGCCGCCATCGCGGCGTCGAACTGGGCGGGTCCCTCGATGATGGAGAGGGACTTGCGGTGGCGGCTGGTCTGCCGCTCGCCCTTCACGAACACGGGCCAGCCCAGCTCCGCCTCCACCGTCTTCGCGTCCGGGCGCTCATCGAACCAGACGCTGCGCGGCGTGAGGTCCGTGAGTCGGGGGTACCAGTGCGGCAGCTCCGTGGCCAGCAGGTGTTGCTCGGGTGAATGCACCAGCGTCACACCCTCCGCGGCGAGCTCGCGGTAGCGCACCTCGTAGTCGTTCCACACGCCGACGCGCGCCACCACCTCGAGGGACGCGGGCAGTTGGTACGGGCGGCGACAGGCGAAGAACCTGTCGAAGCCGAAGTCGTAGATGCCCTGGCCCGTGGGAGCACTCAGCACCCACAGCCGCTCCTCCACCTGCAACAAGTCCTCTCCCGCACGAAGCATCCGCCGAATGTACGTGCATCGACACCCACCACGCAGCCCCGAGGAGATGAGCCACCCGGTTTTCCAGCGTGTCCTTGTATTCAGACGCACGGAGTCCGCGCGCCCCCCAGCCCGGGTTCCCCACACCCCGAGGAGTCGCGGTATGCAAGTCGTGAAGTGGTTGATGTGGACCGGCCTGGCCCTGCTCGTGGCCTGCAGTGACTCCGAGGGCGGTGGCGCCTTCGATGACGAGCGGGGCGCGATTCTCCCCGATGCCCGGACGCTCACCTGCACCACGCTCCAGGTCGAGCGAGGCTCCATCGGCTCCGGCCAGAGCCAGCAGGCGCTGCACACCCAGACGCTCTCCGGCACACAGGACCGCTGGGCCGAGTACGTCGAGTTCGCCGCCAACAGCGCCGTCACCTGCGCCTACTCGCTCCCCTCGGACGTGAGCAGCGGCGCCCTCCTCGCGGCCGAGGTGGGCGTGAACTACCGAGGCCCCGCGAAGTCCCAGATGCGCTGGGTGTTCGAGGCCTGGGACACCACGACGAACACCTGGGTCATCGTGGGCGACAACGTCTTCGCGCAGTCGTGGAAGTGGACCTCCGCGTCGCTGCCCCTGGCCAACCCCGCGCGGTTCTTCTCCAACGGCACGCTCAAGCTTCGCTACCACACGGCGTCCTCGGCGGATGCGTCCCAGCTCGACCTGCTCGTGGTGCGCGTCCAGGCCCCGAACACCGACGCGGGCACGCCCACGGACGCGGGCTCCCCCACGGACGCGGGCTCGCCCACCGACGCGGGCACTCCGACCGACGCGGGGACACAGGTCCCCTGGGAGGGCGTGAGCAGCTTCACGTACCAGCTCACGAACTACAAAGACGGCAAGCTCGATGAAATCGCGGCCTCGAAGTTCAACCTCGCCATCGTGGAGCTCTCGCGCGATGGGTCGACGGGCTACTTCACCGCCGCGGAGATCTCCGCGCTCAAGGCCCGAGGCAAGCAGGTCCTCGCCTACTTCGAGATTGGCGCCATCGAGGAGTACCGCCCCGAGTGGTCCCAGGTGCCCGCGGACTTGAAGCTCGGCCCTGTCGACGGCTGGCCCGACGAGCAGTACGTGAAGTACTGGGATGAGCGCTGGTGGCCCATCGTCCAGGGCCGCATCGACCAGGCGCTCGCGGCGGGCTTCACCGGCTGCTACCTCGACATGGTCGTCACGTACGAGGAGATCGCCGCCAACGCCGCGGGCACGAACCGCGCGGACCTCGCGAAGAAGATGGTGGCCCTCATCGCGCGCGTGAGCCAGTACGCCAAGGCGCGCAACCCCGCCTTCAAGGTGGTGCCGCAGAACTCCCCCGAGCTCATCGACAACACGGGCTATCTCCCCGCCATCGACGGGCTCGGCATGGAGGACATGTACTGGTCCGACGACACCGCGTGCAGCGCCGACTGGTGCGCGGAGAACCGAGCCAACGCCGCACGCGTGCGCGCCGCGGGCAAGCTGGTGCTGTCCACCGACTACGCCATCCAGCCCGCGAACGTCGCTGACGCGTACACGCGCTCTCGCGCCGCGGGCTTCGTCCCCTACGTCTCCGTCCGTGACTTGAACCAGATGACGGTGAACGCGGGCTGGGACCCTCAGTAGCCGCTACGTCGCCGGGCGCCCCTGCGCGGGAGACAGGGGCGTCACCGGCGCGGGTGTCGGCACCGCCATCTGCGTGAGCCGCACACCCAACAGCACCAACCCTCCACCCACCGCGAGCTCCCAGTGGAGGGACTCATCCAACAAGGCCCACGCCGCCAACGCCGTGGCCGCGGGCTGGAGGTTGGAGAAGATGGCCACGCGCGCGGGCGACACCTTGGACAGCGCGTAGTACCAGAGCAGGTACGCCACCACGGACGTCAGCAGGCCCAGGTAGAGGATGCCGCCCTTCGCCGCCAGGCTGGAGGCCATCACCCGGTCCGTCTCCATCACGAACGGCGCGAAGGGCAGCATCAGCAGCGAGGACATCATCATGCACCACACCGTCGCGCGCAGCGGCCCGTGCACCGCGACGAAGCCCTTGCCCTCGGTCGTGTAGACGACCCACGCCACCACCGCGCACAGGATGAGCAGGTCGCCCACCAGCGAGCCGCTCGCCTCCGCCAACCCTCGCCCCAGCAGCAGCACCACCACACCCGCGAACGCCGTGGCGATGCCCAGCAGCGTCCGGCGCGAAGCCCGCTCGTGCCCGCGCGCCAGGCCGAGCAGGTACACCCCCAGCGGCGTGAGCGCATACAGCAGCGCGCCATGCGCGGCGGTGGAGCGAGACAGGCCCGTGAAGAAGAACACCTGGTTCACCGGGCCGGCCAGCAGCCCGAGGATGAAGACGCGGCGCCACTCGTGACGCGGCGGCAGCCGGGGCCCGGGCATCACCGCCAGCATCACCGCGAACACCCCTCCGCTGAGGAAGAAGCGCCACAGCACCACGGTGAGCGGCGGCAGCTCCGCCATGGACCGCTTCGCGAAGAGGTACGTCCCCGCGCTGATGCAGACCTGGACAAGGAGGCCCGCGTAGACCCAGCGAAGGGTCTGCGCGGAGGAATTCAGGGGTCGAGCTGGCGAAGCGCCCATTGCGCGGCGGTACGTACCAATTCACTCGAGTCGCCGCTGAGCTTTTCGAGCAGGTGCCTCGAGTCCGCCTGCCTGGCGACTCCCAAGGCGTACACGGCGTTGCGACGGAGCCCATCGTAGCGTGCGCGTGCAAGCGCGGTCCCCGGGATGAGCTGCTCGTACTGGGCCTCCGTCAGGCCCGCCAGCTCCAGCGTCCCCAGCTCCGCCACCGCGCGAGGCGCGAAGCGCGGGTGCTCCGCGAACACGGGCCGCCGGTTGAGCGGACACACCTGCTGGCAGATGTCGCAGCCGAAGATGAGGTTGTCGAACTTGAGCCGGAAGGCCTCGGGGACCTGCTGCTCGCGGTTCTCGATGGTCTGGTAGGACAGACACGCCCCGGCATTCACCTGCCCGTTGCCCACCAGCGCGCCCGTGGGACACGACATCAGGCAGCGCCGGCACGCACCACACCGGTCCGCGGCGGGGCCCGACGCGTACTCATCCACCTCCGCGTCGATGACGAGCGTGGCCAGCAGCACCCACGAGCCGAAGGGCTCCGTGATGAAGCAGCCGTTCTTCCCCACGTAGCCCAGGCCCGCGCGCGCCGCCCACACCTTCTCCATCAGCGGGCCGCTGTCCACGCTCCCGTATGAGCCCAGCCCCGGGAACCTCCCGGTGAGGGCCTTGCGGAACGCCTTCATCCGGTCGCGCAGCGTGGAGTGGTAGTCGCGCCCCCGCGCATACCGGGCGATGGGCGAGTCCACCGACTGCTCGTCATCGCGCCAGTAGTTGTTGACGAAGGAGATGACCGTCTTGGCGCCCGGGAGCAGGTTCGCCACGTCCAGGCGTTCGTCCGCCCGCTCCCTCATCCAGTCCATGTCCGCGGCGAAGCCCGCCTCCAACCACTCCATGAGGAACTTGGGAGGAATGGGCTCCGCGCGCGCGAACCCGACGAGGTCGAAGCCGACGGACCGGGCCAGGTCACGGAGATGCGCGGTGAGCAACACGTCGAGAATCCAGGAGCGCTAGGACGACTTCTCGGGAATCCACTTCACGTCCGGGACATTCGCGCGGTGGTTGGCCACGCGTGCCATGACGAAGAGCAGGTCGGAGAGCCTGTTCAGGAAAACCACCACGTCCTTGGGAATCGTCCCGTCGCGCAGCAGCGGGACGGCGCGGCGCTCGGCCCGGCGGCACACGGTGCGAGCCAGGTGCAGCGCGGCCGAGGCGGGCGTGCCTCCGGGCAGGATGAAGTGGGTCATCTTCGGGAGCTCCGCCTCGAAGCGGTCGATGGACTGCTCCATGTCCTCCGCCCAGCTCTCCTTGAGCGGCGGCAGGTACGCGGACGCCTTCGTGCCCGCGGGCGTCGCCATCACCGCGCCCACGGTGAAGAGCTGGTCCTGGAGGCGCTGCAGCAGCGCGTCCAATTCCTGCGGCATCTGGCCCGCGGCCCGCGCGACACCGAGCACCGCGTTGAGCTCGTCGACCTCTCCGTAGGCATCCACGCGCGCGTCGTCCTTCGCGACGCGGCCACCACCGAAGAGCCCCGTCTCGCCCGTGTCTCCAGCCTTCGTGTAGATCTTCATGTCACGGCTTGTACTGGCCCGATGCGCCACGCGTCCAATGGGAATGCGTCGGTGCACGCGCCGAAACATGCGACATGAGGAGTAGCGGGCAGTCCCCACGATTCCTCCTTGCCTGTCGAGAGCAGCCAACCTAGACGGCATGGCCGCATGCAGCCCTACCTGAACCTGCTCGACCACGTCCTGAAGCATGGGACGAAGAAGGGCGACCGCACCGGCACGGGCACCCTGAGCGTCTTCGGTGCCCAGTTGCGGTTCGACCTGACGCGCGGCTTCCCGCTCGTCACCACGAAGAAGCTGCACACGAAGTCCATCTTCCACGAGCTGCTGTGGATGCTCGCGGGCGACACCAACGTGCGCACGCTCCAGGCCCAGGGCGTCACCATCTGGGACGAGTGGGCCAACGCCCAGGGCGAGCTCGGCCCTGTCTACGGCCACCAGTGGCGCTCGTGGAGCGCGCCGGACGGCCAGCACATCGACCAGATGAAGGCGCTGGTCGACGGGCTGATGAAGAACCCGGACTCGCGCCGGCACATCATCAGCGCGTGGAACGTGGCGGACCTGCCGGACATGAAGCTGCCGCCCTGCCACGTCCTCTTCCAGTTCTACGTGGCCGATGGCCGCCTGTCCTGCCAGCTCTACCAGCGCAGCGCGGACCTGTTCCTCGGCCTGCCCTTCAACATCGCCTCCTATGCGGCCCTGACGATGATGGTCGCGCAGGTGACGGGGCTCCAGGCGCACGAGTTCATCCACACGATTGGCGACGCGCACCTGTACCTCAACCACGTCGAGCAGGCCCAGGAGCAGCTCTCGCGAGAGCCTCGGCCTCTGCCCCGGCTGCGGCTCAACCCGGACGTGAAGGACCTCTTCGCCTTCAAGTACGAAGACCTCACGCTGGAGGCCTACGAGCCCCACCCCGCCATCAAGGCGCCCGTGGCCGTATGAGGCTCTCCGCCATTGTCGCCATGGCGTCCAACCGCGCCATCGGCCACCAGAACCAGCTCCCCTGGCGCCTGCCCGCGGACCTGGCGCGCTTCAAGCGCCTCACCATGGGCCACACGCTCGTCATGGGTCGCAAGACGTACGAGTCCATCGGCCGTCCGCTGCCGGGCCGCACCACCGTGGTCATCACGCGCCAGCACGACTTCGCGCCCCCGGGCGTGACGGTGGCCCACTCCGTCGACGAGGCCCTCCAGTTCGCCGAGGCGCGCGGCGACGACGAGGTCTTCATCGCGGGAGGCGCGGACCTCTACGCGCAGACGATGGCGCGCACCCAGCGCCTGTACCTCACGCGCATCGCGCGCGAGTACCCGGGCGACGTCTTCTTCCCGGACGTGGACCTGTCCGGCTGGCGGCTCGTCGAAGAGGAGCAGCATCCGGAGGGGGACCTCCCCTTCGCGTTCCTCACCTACGAGCGCTGACGCCTCCCTGCCACCCGAGCGGCTCGCCATCGGGTGGTTCCTCATCGGGAGCGTGTGCACCCCTTCCCGTTCCCCACCTGCGAGCGCTGAAGCCTCCCTGTCCTCTGAGCGGCGCGCCCTCGGGCAGCTCCGCATCGGGAGCGTGTGCCCCCTTCGCATTCCCCACCTACGAGCGCTGACGCCTCCCTGCCCTCCGAACGGCGTGCCCTCGGGTGGCTCCGCATCGGGAGCGTGTGCACCTGGAACGGCATGGGCACCTCGCTCTCGCACCGGCTGATTCTTCCCTGGACCTCCTGCGCTCCCCGCCCGTGGGGGCGCATGTCCCTGGCCAACGTCGCGCTCTCCGCCGCGAACGCCGTGGCGCTCACGCGACTGTCCCGCCAACTGGAGGGGCGCGCGCGACGGCACGCGATGCGGCCTCGGGCCGTCCGGGCGCTCGCCATCGGCGCCACCGCGCTGGGGGCCGTGGCCATGGGCGCACTCGCCATCGGCGCGCTCAGCATCGGAGCCTTGGCGGTGGGCCGCTTGCGAGGCGGGGACTGGCGGCTTGCTCGCTTGCGCATCGACTCGCTCGACGTCGCGAAGTGGACAGGCCCTGGCAAGTCCACGGGCACCTTCACCGTGCCATCAGCCACTTGAAACGACCGTTTCGATATTGACTCGCAAAATTGAAACCACGGCCGCCCTGCTGGTAGAGGGGGAGGATGAATCACGTGGTCCGCGTCGCTCTGTGCCTGCTGTTCGCTTTGCCCTTGTCAGCCTCGGCTGCCGAGGACGGCTCGGATGAGCGGACCTGGCATCGGTTGGTGGGCATCCTCCAGTACCTGGAGGCGGACTACCCGGCCGCCATCGCGTCCAAGTCCGAGTTCGAGCTGGCGGAGCAGAAGAGCTTCGCCGCCGAGGCCGTGGACGCCGCCGAGGGACTGGGAGCCGCGGCCGCGACCTTCGTTCCGCGAGTGAAGGCCATCCAGGCGCGCGTGGACCAGTCGACCGACGCGGAGGGCGTCAGCCGGGACTGCGGCGCGTTGGTGGAGGACCTGGTGCTCGCGGGGGGCCTGGCGCGCAGCCCGCGTCACCTGCCCGACCTGAAGCGCGGCGAGCAGCTGTACCAGACGAACTGCGCCGCCTGTCACGCCGTGGATGGCAGCGCCAACGTGCCCATCGCCGCGACCATGGAGCCCCTGCCCGCCAACTTCCAGGACGCGGAGCTGATGGGCGGCCTCACGCCCTACAAGGCCTTCAACACCACCAGCTTCGGCGTGCCCGGCACGGCGATGCCCGCCTACCCCACGCTGTCCGAGGACGAGCGCTGGTCGCTGGCCTTCTACGTCTTCACCATGCGCCTGCCGCCGTGCGAGGGCACTCCGCCGCGCGCGTCGCTGGAGCGGCTGGCGAACACCACCGATGACGACCTGGTGAAGATGTTCGGCGCGGAGCACCTCGCGTGTCTGCGCCGCAAGCTGCCGGAGGTCGACGAGGAGCGCTCGCTGATGGCCGCGCGCGACGGCGTGCAGGAGGCCATGCGCCAGGGCGCGGCGGGCAACCCGGCCGGCGCCAAGGCCGCGCTGCTGGACGCCTACCTCAACGGCCTGGAGCCGGTGGAGCCCAAGCTGAGCGCGCGCAACTCCGCGCTGGTGCTCAAGCTGGAGAAGGGCTTCCTCGCCGCGCGCCTCGCCGCGGAGAGCGGCAGCCCGAAGTTGCAGGACGAGGGCCGGGAGCTGGTATCGCTCCTGGACCAGGCGCGCCGGGACAGCGGCAGCACGTCCGACTTGATGAGCACGCTGTGGCTCACCGTCCTCATCCTGCTGCGCGAGGGCTTCGAGGCCACCATCATCGTCGCCGCGCTGCTGGCGGCCCTGAAGAAGATGAAGGCCACCGAGCACGTGCGCGTCGTCCACGCGGGCTGGGTGTCCGCGCTGGTGCTGGGCGCCGTGGCCTACGTGCTGGGCCGCCACCTGCTCGCCGGCGCACAGCGGGAGTGGATGGAGGGCCTGGCCGCGCTCGCCGCCGTCGTCATGCTGGTGTACGCCGCGCTGTGGCTCAACGCGCGCTCCAACATGAGCCAGTTCATGGGGGAGCTGCGCCAGAAGATGCAGGGCGCGCTGGGCAGGGGCAGCCTCGTGGGCCTGTTCTTCATCGCCTTCACCGCCGTGCTGCGCGAGAGCTTCGAGACGGCCATCTTCCTCCAGGGCCTCGCCCTGGACTCTCCGGCGGGCGTCGCCTGGGGCTCGCTGGTGGGCGCGGTGGCGCTGGGCGTCCTGGTCCTCTTCATCAACAAGCTGGGCTTCCGCCTGCCGATGAAGACGCTGTTCAACGTGTCCACGGTGGTGCTCGTCGCCACCGCGGTGATGCTGCTGGGCAAGGGCCTGCACTCGCTCCAGGAGGTCGGCGCGCTGCCGCTCATGCCCGTGCCCTTCGTCACGGTGGACCTGCTCGGCCTCTACCCCGACCTCGTCTCGCTGCTCCCCCAGGTGGTGCTGACCGCCATCCCCCTGGTCCTGGTGGTGCTGCGGAGGAAGGCCCGCGCCGAGCAGGTGTCCGGAGTGTCCGCCAGTTGACGCGACGACACCCCGCTTCTTGCGGTAGCGTGTCCGAGTGAGGCTTTCGCGCACGCTCTCCGCTGGGTTCGCTGTCCTGCTCCTGTCGAGCACGGGCTTTGCTCGTGCACAGGTCGCTCCCGAGAACGAGCCCGCCCAGAGCCCGGCCCCCGAGCTGACTCCGCCCCCGCTCGTCCCCGCGCCACAGGACGCCCCGTACGCGGCTCCGAGGAGCCTCGAGGAGTCCGCCGCGTCCGCCGGGACGGGCACGGAGGGACAGGGGCGTCCGGGCCTGAATCCCGCCGTCACCGCGGAGGACCCCGTCCCCCGCGTGGCCGTGGAGTTCATCGGTGGGACGACGGGCGGAATCGCCGGGGGCGCGGTGGGCCTGCTGGTGGGCTACCTGATTGGCGCGCCCACGGTGGGCTGCGACGAGTGCCAGGTCGTCTCGCTCGTCGGTGGACTCACGGGCGTGCTCATCGGCGTCCCCGCCGGGACCTGGGTGGGCGGGCGGCTGATGGATGGCAAGGGCACGTTCCTCGCCACCGCGGGAGGAAGCCTCGTCGGCTGGGGAGGCGCGCTGTTGGGCTCCGCCATCCTGGGGCTCGACGAGGACGACCAGGCCGTCTCCGCCCTGCTCCTGCTGCTCCCCATCATCGGCGCGACGACGGGCTACGAGCTCTCCCATCAGGCGAACCGCCCGGTGACACCGCCGCCTCCGTCGCGCGCGGACACCGGCGTGCGGCTGATGCCCGTCGCGGGGATGGGCGAGCACGGCGCGCGCCTGGGGTTGATGGGGCGCTTCTGAAGCGCGCCCCGGCGCTCACCTCGACACGCGGAAGTACTGCAGCGACTCCTCGCGCACGCGGCCTTCGGACATCAGCTTCTCCAGCGTGGCCAGCGCGCTGCGCTCCGCGACCGGGTGCATCAGCGGGTGCGTGTCCGCGTACGCCAGCTCCACCACCCTCGCGAGCGAGATGCCGTCGGGCGGGACCATCTCCAGGATGAGCGCCTCGCGCTGGGCGCGGTGATTCAAGTACTCCTGGAGCTTCGCGGGGCCGTCCGGCAGCGGCGGGCCATGCGCGGGGTACAGCGTGGTGACGGGCAGGTCCCGGAGCCGCGCGAGCTGCGTGAGGTAGTCGCGCATGTTGCCCTCGGGCGGGTCGATGACGATGGTGCCCACGCCGGCCACCATGTCGCCCACCACCGCCGCGTGGCTGCGCTCGTCCACCAGGCAGATGTGGCCTCGCGCATGTCCCGGCGTGTGCAGCACGCGCCAGCGCTGCGGCACGTCTCCCGCCAGCTCCAGCACGTCGCCGTCCTCCAGCAGCCGCTCCGCGGGGAAGTCCAGCGCCTGCGCCGTGCGCGCATGGCACCACAGGGGAATGCCCAGCCGCTCCTTCACCGCGCGAGCGCCGCCCACGTGGTCGCCATGGTGGTGCGTCAACACCACCGCGACGGGCTTCATCCCCTCCGACTTCAGCCCCGCGACGAGCGACAGCAGCTTGGCGTACTGCTTCACGTCGCCCGAGCCCGGGTCCACCAGCAGCAGTTCGCCGTTGCCCAGCACATACGCGTTGGTGTGCGTCGCGGGCGGCAGCGTGGCCGTCTCCAGCGCCACGGTGCGCACGCCGCGCTGGAACTCGATGCGCTGCGAGATGTAGCCGGGGCAGTACGGCGGCGTGGACAGCCGCGCCCGCGCGTCCGCCTCATCCTGGAACGAGCCCAGCACCTGGAGCGCATGCACCGCGGGCGGGTGCAGGAGCGCGCTGCCATCCGTCCACCGCTCCAGCGCCGCGTGGGGCGCCACCCACGCGCCCTCCGACAGCTCTCCGGGCCACAGCTCCGCGCGCGCCTTGGGCGGCATCTCCACCAGGTAGAAGTGCGTGTCGAAGCGCACCGGCACCGCGGGCGGGGTAATCCACCGGCCCGCGCTCCGGAAGTCCTCCGCCCTCAGCGACAGGCCCTCTTCATGGAGCAGCGCGCCCCAGCCGAGCTGCCCCGCGAGCAGCGACTTGCGCAGGACATCCAGCCGCGTCTGGGAGAGCGCCTCCGCGCCCTCGGCGACGAGCACGCCCGCCTCCTCGAAGAGCTCGCGCGCGGCGGCCGAGCGCAGCGCGGCCTCCTCTCCCGTCGCGCCGCGCACGGGGACCTCCGCGTCCGCGCCGTCCAGCTTGCCCCCGGGGAACGCATAGAAGCCGCCCGCGAAGGACAGCGCCTTGCCGCGCTTCACCCAGTACACCTCCACGCCCGCACCCACGCGCCGGTACAGCAGCGCCACCGCGGAGCCTCGCGGCTCGCTGGGGACGTGCGTGAAGTCCAGACCCAAACCCAGACTCGGAAGCCGCTCGCTCATGATTGCCCCGCCTGGCCCAGCAGTTGGCCCATCAGCTCGTGCGCCGCCTGCGACTGGTCCGGCCTTACGTACAGTCGCGTCAGGCGCACCGCGCCACTGTAGCGCTGATACAGCGGCGTGTATCGCGCCACCTCCGTCAGCCGGCCCGTGGACGCGTCGATGATGAACAGGCTGGGCCCGCTGCTGTTCCCAGGCCCGGAGGTGTACTTGCTGAGCACATTCACGGACTCGACGACGTAGTGCTCGAAGCCCGAGGACACCAACGCACCGCGCAGCACCTCCAGGTCATAACCCGCGTCCCGCTCGGTGAACTGCGCCAGCAGCTTGAAGCCCTGGCGGGTGATGATGCGCTGGGCCCAGCGGTTGCGGGAGCGGCGCAGCGTGTACCAGAGCGCCGAGTCGTCACAGAGCAGGAACGCCTCCGGGTCCGCGGGAATCTCGAACTCGCCGGGCGACTCCTCGTAGTAGCGCCGCAGCATGTGGTCGAAACTGACCGACGTGTGGTGCAGGTACACCGACACGAACATGTGGTAGCGGCTGAGCAGGAAGTCCTCGAACGCGAACGCCGCCGCCCGGCTGAGCGCGAGGTACGCCCGCCCGTCCTTCACCGCTGGATTGAGGTTGTTGATGATCCAATCCATGTCGTACCGGCCGTAGTTGACGCCCGTGTAGAAGGAGTCACGCAGCAGGTAGTCCATGCGGTCCGCGTCCAGCTCCCCCGAGACGATGGCGCGAAGCAGCGGCGACCAGTCCACGCCCTGCCAGGTGAAGCCCGGGTCCTTCGGGGGCTTGGCGCCGGTGATGAGCGCCACCGCGGCCATGGGGGTGATGCCCCGCCCGCCGAACTCGCGCTCGATGATGGACGTCAGCTGGCTGTCCAGGAGGATCTTCGCGGTGAAGTCCTCGTGCGTCGCCTGTTCACCTTCCGCCACCGAGTCCAGCCAGCCGGGCAGCCGCAGCAAGGAGCGCTTGGGCGCGATGCGCTCGGAGGCATGGGACAGCGGCATGTGGCCCAGGTCATGGCAGAGGACCGCCAGGCGCACGGCCGTGCTGAAGCGCTCGCGCACGTCCTCGGGGAGCGAGGAGCGGGAGGCCACCGCGGCGAACACGCGCGCGGCGACGTGCATGGCGCCCAGGGAATGGATGTGTCGGGTGTGCGTGGCGCCGGGGAAGGCCAGGTCCCCGAACCCGAGCTGACGGACGTACCGCAGCCGCTGGTAGTGGCGGCTGTCGATGACGGCCTTTTCCGAGTCGCTGACCGGAATGGTGCCGTGGATGGGGTCGCGGATGCGCATGATGCCCTTTCCATACTCCTGGATACCCCCACGGGAGGTAGTCCACCGTACTTCAAGCCCTGCCGGGAGGTAGCCCAGGAGGTAACCAACCGTCACCTGCGGACTGGGCGGGAACGGGGGGACGTGGTAACCCTCCCGGCACCTCCGAATGCACATCATTCTGCTGCACAACCGCGACCACGAGCTCCTCCAGGATGACCCGGGACGGGAGGCCCGAGAGGACGTGGTGCGAGTCGCCGCCGCGCTCTCCGAGGCCCTCACCCGGGGCGACACGGTCGCCGAGCCGCTCGCCGTCGAGGGGGACCGGTTGGACTTCGTGGACACCCTGCGCCGGCGGCAGCCGGACCTGGTGGTCAACCTCTGCGAGTCGCTCGCCGCCGACAGCCGCGGGGAGATGGCCGTCCCGTGCCTGCTGGACGCGCTGGGCATGGCGTACACCGGCTCGTCCGCCCTGTCGCTGGGCCTGGCGCTGCACAAGCCCAAGGCCAAGGAAGTGTTGAGCGCCCGAGGCGTGTCCACGCCCGCCTTCCGGGTGGTGGAGCGGCTGGAGGACGCCCTGGCGGTGGACCTGCCCTGGCCGCTCATCGTGAAGCCCGCGCGCGAGGACGCGAGCGTCGGCGTGACGGGCGACTCGGTGGTGTACGAGCGTGCCGCGCTGGTGCGCGCCTGCGAGGCGGTGCTGCGCAACTTCCACCAGCCCGCGCTGGTGGAGCAGTTCATTCCCGGCCGCGAAATCTACGTGCCGCTGTTGGGCAACCAGCCCCGGCGCGCGCTGCCGTTGACGGAAATCCACTTCGGTCGGACCTTCGAGGCTCGGCCGAACATCGTGTCGTACAGCGCCAAGTGGGAGGAGGGCTCCGACGAGTACCGGGATACGCCCGCCGGGCCGTGCCAGGTGGATGCGGCGCTGGAAGCTCGCTGTGTGCAGGTAGCGCTGGAAGCGTTCGCAGCGCTCGACTGTCAGGACTATGGACGGGTCGACCTCCGGGTTTCTCCGGAGGGCGTGCCCTACGTCATCGATATCAACCCCAACTGCGACCTCCATCCCAGCGCCGGGTTCGCCAGGGCCGCCGCAGCCGCGGGCATGGACTATCCCGCCCTGGCCGCCCGACTGGTGGAAGTCGCTTCTGAAAGAGCCCATGGACATCCGTCCCATCGAAGGAAAGGACCGGGAGCCCCTCGCCGCGCTGATTCGAAAGATCGAAACCTTCTCGCCGCAGGAGGTTGAGGTCGCCACGGAGCTGGTCGGCATCGCGCTGACGCCGGGCAACACCGATTACTCCATCATCGTCGCGGACCGCGCGGGTCAGCTCGTGGGCTACATCTGCTACGGCGCCACGCCGATGACGGAGGACAGCTACGACCTGTACTGGATTGCCTCTGCTCCGGAGGTCCGGGGACAGGGTGTGGGCGCGGCGTTGGTGTCGGCGATGGAGGGGGATTTGCGGCGCAAGAACGGCCGGCTCATCCGCGTGGAGACGAGCGCCACGGAGGCCTATGGCCCCACGCGCGGCTTCTACGCGTCCATGAAGTACGGTGAGGAAGCGCGCATCCGCGACTTCTACAAGGTGGGGGACGACCTCATCATCCTCACCAAGCGGCTGTAGTCCACGGCGCACGGGGAGTGGGGCGGTTGAAGACTTTGGCCGCCTCCCCCGTTAGAAGGGGCGTGATGACCCGCACGCTCCGACCGATGTCCCTGGCCCTCGCGGCCTTGGCCGCCCTGCTGGTGGGCGCGCCGTCCGCCTGGGCCCAGTCCCCCGCCGCTCCCGCCAAGGCCGCGTTGTCCGACGCCGTGCGGGCTCCCCGCCCCAAGGGCGGCGAGTTCTTCGGCCTGTACCTGATGGACAAGAAGGTGGGCTGGCTCTTCACGGACCTGGTGCTGATGCCCGGTGAGCCGCAGAAGGTGAAGAGCATCAACCAGATGGTCTTCAAGGCCATGGTCGGCACGCGCCTGTCCGAGCGGAACCACCGCGAGGAGCGCGTCTACGAGGCCAAGCCCGAGGGCCGGCTCCTGTCCTTCTCCGTGGTGCAGCGCGGCGATGGGGGAGACCAGACGCTGGAGGGCACGGCCACGGCCGACGGAGGCATGCGCGTGGTGCGCAAGCGCCTGGGCCACGCGGACGAGGTGCTGCCGATGACGCCGCCCACGAAGGAGCGCGTGGAGGACGCGGACCAGACGCGCGTGGCGCTCCTGCGCAAGGCGAACGTGCGCGGCTTCGTGCTGGATGGGATGGACCTGGAGACGTACGGCATCTCCACGACGCTGGAGCCCTCCGAGCAGCGGACGCTGAACGGGGTGAAGGTGAAGCTGGGCAAGGCCACGAGCATCTCCGACAAGGAGAAGGTGCCCGTCGCCACCTACGTCACCGAGCGCGGGGAGATGGTGCTGGTGGACTTCGGCCAGACGATGCAGGCGCGCAAGGAGACGGAGGCTGTCGCCAAGCGCATGGACCTGGTGGAGGTGTTCGGCCTCACCCGCGTGGTGCTGCCCAAGCCGCTGCCTGAGTCCGCGCGCGCGGTGCCCGGGAGCGTGAGCCTGGTGGTGACAGGGCTGCCGGAGAAGTTCCGGGTGAACTCGTATCGGCAGAAGTTCTCCGCGAAGCCGGATGGCAACGTGGACGTGACGCTGAAGGCCGCGGCTCCGGCGAAGGCCGCGCTCAAGGGCCGGCCGCTGGCGGACCCGGACGGGGGCGAGAACCTCAAGTCCACGCTGATGGTGGAGAGCAGCGCTCCGGCCATCCGCGAGCAGTCGAAGAAAATCATCGGCGACGAGAAGGACGCGTACCAGGCGGCCCTGAAGGTGAATGCGTGGGTGGCCACGCATCTGGAGAAGGACTACGGGGCCAGCGCGGACCGGGCCACGGATGTGCTGCGCCAGAAGCGCGGGGACTGCACCGAGCACTCGCTGTTGTCCGTGGCGCTGCTGCGCGCGGCGGGTATCCCGGCGCGGCGCATCGACGGCGTCATCTACATGGTGAACCAGGACGGCGTGCCTGCGCTCTATTGGCACGAGTGGGTGGAGGTCTTCGTCGGTGAGTGGACGCAGATGGACCCGACCTTCAACCAGCCCGTCGCGGACGCCACGCACTTCGCGTTCGGCACCGAGGGGAATGCGGAAATCACGCCCCTCATCGGCACGCTGAAGGTCCTCGAGGTCAAGTAGCACCGGGTCTCGCGAGGAGAAGCACGGGCCTCGCGGGCCCGTGCGCTCCGGACCGCGCGGCGCTCAAGCCCCCTTGGGCTTCTCCGTCAGTCGTTCGGCCAGGGCCTTCGCGTCCGTGCGCGGCAGTTCACACGCGAAGCCCCGGCACAGGTACGCGGCGCCCTTCCCCGCGACGGGCTCGCGTCCCTCGAAGAGCTCCTTCAAGAGCGCGGGCACGGGCCTCCCCTCCTCCTTCCAGCCGAAGGCGAACGTCGGCGCGTAGACGTGGTTCGCCGCGCTCAGCAGCGGCGCCACCGCATCGCTCGAGCCGGAGAATGTCACCCCCGCGCCACCATCGAGGAGCGAGTCCGCCGCGAGCCCCAGGTGGCCATAGCCCATCGCATTGGCCACCAGTCCCTCTCGCATCCGCGCCACGTACTTCGACGGCAGCTCCAGGTGGTGCTCATCCCCCGTGAGCGCCGCCAGCGCCACCTGCGCCTCCGTCAGCGTGGACGCACCTGAAGGGAACGCGTTGTCGAAGAGGCCATACGTCGCCACCACCAGGTCCTTCTGTCCCCGAGGCGCCGTGAGATACGCCTGCTTCTCCGCGTCCCAGAAGAGCTCCTCCGCGCGCTTCACCAGCGCCTTCGCCGCCTCCAGGTACTTCACGTCGAACGTGGCCTGGTACAGCGCGGTGAGCCCCGAGGCCAAATCTCCATAGTCCTCGAGGAAGCCGTCGATGCGCGCCTGCCCCTCCTGATACGAGCGCGCCAGCCGCGTCCCATCCCACAGCTTCGCGAGCACGAAGTCCGCTGCGGAGACGGCGAGGCGCGTCCAGTCCGGCCGATCAAAGACGCGCGCGGCGAGCGCGAGCCCGCGAATCATCAAGCCATTCCAGCCCGCGAGAATCTTGTCGTCGCGCCCCGGCTTCACTCGACGCTCGCGAGCCTGGAACAACACCTGCCGCGTCTCCGCCAGCTCACGCTCCACGGCCTCCAGCGAGAGGCTCCGCTCGCGGGCCAGCGTCTCCGCGGGCACCACGACTTCCAGCACCGTGGCGCCGTGCTCGAAGTTGCCCAGCGGTGTGACACGGAAGTGGCGCATGACCAGCTCCGCGCGCTCGGGCGGCAGCACCGCCTGGATCTCCTCCGGGCGCCATACGAAGAACTTGCCCTCTTCGCCTTCGCTGTCCGCGTCCTGCGCCGCGTAGAAGCCGCCGCCCGCGTCCGTCATCTCGCGGCGCACGTACTCCACCGTCTCCTCCACCACCTTGCGCCACAGCGGCCGAGGCGCCACCTGCTGCGCCTCCGAGTACAGGTGCATGAGCTGGGCGTTGTCGTAGAGCATCTTCTCGAAGTGCGGCACCAGCCAGCGCGCATCCACCGAGTAGCGATGGAAGCCACCTCCGAGCTGGTCGTAGATGCCCCCCAGCGCCATCCGCTCCAGCGTGAGGAACACCGCGTCCCGCAGCGAGTCACCGCCCCCGCGCCGCCATGCGCGCAACAGCAGCGAGAAGTTCATCGGGTTGGGGAACTTGGGCGCCCCGCCGAAGCCTCCATGCACGGAGTCCACCTGCAGGGCCATGCGCTGGCCCATCGACAGCACGTCCTCCACGGACAGCACCCCGGGCGCGGCGTCCAGGCCATACGCGGCCAGCTCCCCCAGGCCCTCCTCGAACTGCGCGGCCTGGCGGTGGATGTCCTCGCGCTTGTTCTTCCACGCGTCCCGCAGCGCCATCAGCAGGCGGGGGAACCCCGGACGACCGTAGCGGTCCTCCGGCGGGAAGTAGGTGCCCCCGTAGAAGGGCTTCAGGTCCGGCGTGAGGAACACCGTCAACGGCCAGCCCCCACCCTGCCCCATGAGCTGGACCACGCCTTGATAGATCTGGTCCAGGTCCGGACGCTCCTCGCGGTCCACCTTGATGTTGATGAACCCCTCGTTCATCAGCCGGGCCGTGTCGGGCGACTCGAAGGACTCGTGCGCCATGACGTGACACCAATGGCACGCGGAGTAGCCCACCGAGAGCAGGATGGGCTTGTCCTCCGCGCGCGCTCGCGCGAGTGCTTCATCTCCCCACGCGAACCAGTCCACCGGATTGCTGGCGTGCTGGCGCAGGTACGGCGAGGGCTCTCGGGCGAGCCGGTTGGACGGACCCGAGGACGGTGGGTGGGTGGCCATGCGGACTCCAAGCAAGGGATTGCGTCGACACGCCATACGAAGCCGCGGAAAACTCGGCAAGCCCCTTGGGTGCGACCCTCCACTGGAGAACGCGAGTGGGGTACCGTGGCGTCCAGACTCACGCATGGTTTCCACCGCCCCCGTCGCTCCGGGCCCTGCTGGCCTTGGCCTCAAGACCTGTCTTGCCCTGCTCGGCGTGGCCCTCGTGGTGCGGACCGTGTTGGCGCTCGGGACCGACGTCTACTTCGACACGGCCTACTACTGGCAATGGGCGCAGCGGCTCGACTGGGGCTACTACGACCATCCCCCGCTCATCGCGTGGCTCCTCGCGCTCCTGGGCATCCACGCCACGGCGCTCCTGTGTGGCGCGGGCACCATCGCCGCGGTGTGGGGCCTGGCGCGGGACGTGTACCAGAGCCGTGAAGCCGCCTGGCGCGCGTCGGCCCTGTGGAGCGTGGTGCCCGGGGGCATGGTCGCGGGCATCTGGGCCACGCCGGACTCGCCGCTGCTCCTGTTCTGGACGCTGGCGCTCTGGGCGCTGTGGCGCGAGCGGTGGCTGTGGGCGGGAGTCGCGTCGGGGCTCGCGCTGCTCGCCAAGTTCCCCGCGGTGTTGCTGGGCATCGCCTTCCTCATCACCGCGCTGAGGGCTCGGCGCTTGCCGTGGGGCGCGTGGGGCACGGGCGCCGTCGCGGCGGTGTTCCTGGTGCCCGTGCTCCTCTGGAACGCGCGGCACGACTGGGTGGGCATCCTCTTCCAGCTCAAGCACGGACTGGATGGCCAGGGCGGGTGGCGCACGCTGGGCGACTTCATCGTGGGGCAGTTCGCCTTCGGCGGGCCCGTGCTGGCGATTCTCGCGCTGGTGTACGCGGTGCGAGGCCCCCGGGAGCACTTCTTCCTGCGCATGGCCGCGCTCGTGCCGTTGTTGTTCTTCGGCTACGCGGCGTCGCGCGCGCGGAGCGAGGTCAACTGGACGACCATGGCGTACCTCTCGGTGTGCGTGGGCGCCGCGGGGATGAGCCGGCTGTGGCAGCGCGCGGCCGCGTTCTCCGGGCTCGCGGTGGTGCTGGGGGTGACCCTCCACCTCTTCTTCCCGCTGATGTCCGTCAAGCGCGACACGACGCTGTGGCGCACCCACGGCTGGGACGTGCTGAGCGCCCTGGCCACACCCGAGAAGCTCTTCCCCGAGATGAAGCCGGGCAGCGTGGTCGCCGTCTTCTCCGGCAACTACCAGCTCGCCTCGCTGGTGGCGCTCCACGCGGGTGTCCCCGTGGGCACCGCGGGCCCGGTGCGCTTCAGTCAGTACGACGTGTGGCCCGAGCCGCCCATCCCCCCCGGCAAGGACGTGCTCTGGGTGGAGGAGGATGGCCCGTTCGCGCCCTCGGCGTTGACGGACCGCTTCGAGACCATGGAGGACCCCGTCGAGTTGGTGGGCATGTACAAGGGCCGCCGCCTGCATCCCTTCCGCGTGTGGTGGGTGCGCAACGCGAGGCCCCCTCCGACACCTCCCGAAGCACCGGACGGGATGAACCAGTCACAGCGCTGAACCCCACGCGCCCGGTGTCCGGCAGGCAGGCGACAGCGGCTTGCTCGTGTGCTCTCCGGAAGCCGCATGTGGGTGTAGACTCCGGCCGCTCCGCATGGACCTCACCCTTCTCTTCGTCGGTCTCGTCAAAGTGGTTCTGGGGGGCCTGGTCGCCGCCCTCGGAATCTGGATGGCGTTGCGCGGTCTGAGCCGCATCCTCGGCACGCAGCCCGTGGAGGAGCTGCGCCAGGGCAACACCGCGGCGGGCCTCGTCCATGCGTCGAGCCTCGTCTCGCTGGGGCTGCTCGTGCAGCACGCGGTGCTGGCCACGTCGGACGCGGTGGACCTCACGGTGCGCACCTCGCCCTTCCAGCCCATCATGCTGGGGAAGCTCATCGCCGTGGCCGCGCTGCACGTGGGCCTGTCGCTGGGCGTGGGCGTCGCGGTGCTCGCGATGGGCATCCTCCTGTTCGACCGGATGACGCCGGGCATCGACGAGCTGGAGGAGGTGCGCAAGGGCAACGTCGCCGCCGCGCTCATCCTCGCCGCCATCCTGCTGGTGCTCGCGCTGCTCACCGCGCCCGGACTCCAGGCCGCGCTCAACGGGCTCATCCCCTTCCCCCAGCTTCCGGAGGGCACCGTTGTCGCGCCCGGGTGACGGGCTCGCGCCGCCTCGCCCATGGCCTCGGACTCGCGCATGAAGCCGGCCCTCAAGCTCCTCGTCGCGCTCATTGTCGTCGCCAGCGCGCTCGGGGGCGCCGTCCGGCTGGGGATGGTGGGCGGGCTCGCGGACACGGACGCGGGCGCCGCGGCCCATGACGTCCCCGGGGACGCGAATGCGCTGGAGCTGGGCACGGTGCTCATCCCGTCGGACACGCCGCGCGCGCGGGCCCGGACGTATGCATGGAGTACGGCGGGCCTCACGCCGCCCGACCACCGGCTGACGTACGGGCTGGGCGACACGCTGGATGCCTGGATGGAGGACCAGCTCAAGGCGCTCGGGAGAAGGCTGCGCTACCGCTCCCTGGGCGGCGAGCGCTTCACCTACCAGCCCCCGCGCGGCTGCTCCGCCGACATGCGCTGCATCTACGAGGAGCTGATGCGCAGCAACGAGGGGCCCGTGAAGGCGCTGGGCGAGCGCTTCGTCACGTCCGTGCGCGAGCGCAACCTGGACTCCGCGCAGGCCGCGCAGCTCATCCTGGGCTTCGTGCAGCGCATCCAGTACGAGCTGCCGCACGACGAGCCCTTCGGCATCGTCCCCCCCGCGCTGGTGCCCGCGCGCAACCGAGGCGACTGCGACTCCAAGGCCCTGCTCGCGGTGATGCTGCTGCGGCAGGTGGGCATCGACGCGGTGATGCTCTACTCGGACCCGCTGGCCCACGCGGCGGTGGGCGTGGGCCTTCCGGGCTCGGGCACCCGGCTGCGCCACGCGGGGCGCAGCTACCAGTACGCGGAGGTCACCGCCGAGGGCTGGCCGCTGGGGATGATTCCTCCCAAGTACGACAAGCCCCGGCTGTGGCGGGTGATGTTGCTGGACGCCCCCACCGGCTAGCGGGGCTCCGGCGGGGGTGCCGCGAGCACGTCGCGCAGATAGCGCTCGTAGGCCTCCTTCATGGGCAGCTCCGAGTCCACCCCGAGTCGGCGCCGCGTCGTCTGATGACGGGAGCCGTCGCGAGGGTCCACGCCCTCCTTCACGTAGCGCTCCCAGCGGATGGCGGAGCCCCGGCGCTGCCAGAGCGGCACCTCGTTGAAGTTGATGCCGCGCTGGAAGAGCAGCTCGTTCTTGAAGGCCGTGGAGCGCCCATCCAGCTCGCGCGTGGCCTGCGCCGCGCTCAGCCCCTCCTTGCGCAGCGTCCAGTAGCACCACCCCTGGAGCGAACACCGCGAGCCGTCCGCCTGACGCCACGCGAAGTAGTCCAGCACCGAGCGCTCATCCGCGCCCATCCACACCCGTCCGTCGAACACCGCCGGCACGCCCACCGCGTGCGTGAAGGTGGCGGTCGCCACGCTGGCCGAGAGCGACACCAGCTTCTCCACCTCGCGGTCGAACAACGACCAGTCGGGCCGGAAGAGCACGGAGATTTCGTCGCTCTGCGTATACGCGTAGACGCCCTGGAACTCCTCCAGCAGCGCGCTCGCGGTGCGGACCATCATCCTGTGGAAGAGCGGGTCGAACGGCTTCTCGAAGCGCTCCTGCGTGAAGCGGGAGAAGCCTCGGCCGTCCACGCGCAGCACCGCCCACGCCCCGGGCAGGAGGCGCAAGCCGTGAAACAGCTCGCCCTGCCGCATCTTCCGGGCCATCTCATCGGCGTCCATCATCTTCCTGCTCCTTCCAGTCCTCGACGACGAAGTCCCCTTCGCCGCCCAGGGTGACGCGGTACAACGAATCAAACCCCTCCTCACGACACGGCCGCCGCAACAGCTTCGCCGTCGCGAACAGCGCCACCTCCGGCACCCGCGCGCGCCCCTGGCGCTTCGCGTTGCGCGTCAGGCAGTCCGAAAGCTTCGAGGAGAAATAGAAGCCAATGACAGACGCGCCCTGCGCATGGCCCAGCGCGATGAGCGGCGCGCGCTGCTCCCGCGTCGGGTGGGTGTTGTCCACCACCACCGACTTCCCTTCGGCCAGCGCCTCGGCCACGCACCGCTGCTGACGCGCCTCCTTGCGCCGCGCGTTGGGCCACAGGTCCTTGCTCACCAGGACGTGCGTCGGAGCAAAGCGCCGCTGAAAGAAGCTGCTCTTGCCCGAGGCCTGCAACCCGATGAAGAGGATGAGTTCCATGACGAGGCCCCTCCGGACGTGGCATCCGGAACCCGGCTGACGCCTCGGGTGCAAGCCCTGCTCGCCGACGCACGGGCCGCCCGGGCACGGCAGACCTCGCACGGCGTGCTGGCTCGCGCACCGCGTCTACCTCAATCACCGCCGGCTGTGAGGCATTGCACACCGCGCGGGGCAGACATCGCGAATGTGTTGATTCGACGAGTCTATCTCGATTAACAATTAATTCTCGATTTCCTGCAATTCAACGACTGTCGTAATCCGCCGCCCGGACTGAATCCTGGAGCGGCGGGCGCAGCACGAAGCGCAACCCGAGCAGCAGGAGAGACACCTCATGAAGACTGCATTCTCGTCGTATGCGGGAAGCTGGCGTCGCCTCACTGTGATGACCCTGGGCTGTGGCCTTCTCGCGCCGATTCCGGCGTTCGCGGCGACCCAGGCGCCGTCAGGAGTCGAGCGCGCCGCGACCCCCGCGGCGCGTGTCGTCGACAGTGACAAGGCCACCACGGCGCGTCCTGTCGCGGGGCTGGCGGACTCGGTGAAGGGGCGCAGCTCGCTCGTCACCGGGGCTGGGCGGGTGTTCCACCGCACGGACAACCGGGTGCATTCGCTGAAGACCCTCGCGGTCCCCAGCACCGCGCTCCAGTTACATGTCTGGGAGGAGGAGGACGCGGCCGGACAGCGTCAGGACTTCTTCGCCTACAGCCGCGGCGGCACGGAGCTCGTGGGCCGGGCCCAGGCCACGACGTATCAGGTGCGCCTGGGGCACGTTCAGTTCGACCCGCTCCGGGACACGGCGCCGCTCGTCGCGGGCCTGCTGTCGGCGGACCCGGGCAACACGCTGTCGCTCGTGCAGCTCCAGGCGACGCCGCTGCCGGAGCTGCGGGAGTCCCTGGAGCGCGAGGGCGGCAAGGTGCTGCGCTTCCTCACGGACCACACGTTCCTGGTGGAGATGAACGCGGACACGAAGAAGCGCGTCGCGGAGCTGCCCTTCGTGCGCTGGGTGGGTCCGTACCATCCGGAGTATCGCGTGGAGGGCTTCCTCCGTGACGCCCTCACGGGGCGCTCCGCCCGGCTGGAGGCGCAGCGCTACTCCATCATGCTGGGTGAGCGCGGCGCCGTGCGCCAGGGCGAGGTCGCCGAGCTGGTGCGCAAGCTGGGCGGCACCGTGGACCTCATCGAGCCGGGTGGCTTGCGCGTGGAGGCCACGCTCACCCAGCCGCAGCTCGAGCGGCTCGTGCGCTCCAACGCGGTGCAGTTCATCGACCGCTGGGGTGGCCCGGGTGAAGTGGACATGAACATCGTGCGCGAGGTGGGCGGCGCCAACTACCTCGAGACGACGCGCGGCTGGACGGGCGAAGGCGTGCGCGGTGAGATCTTCGACACCGAGCTGCGGACCACGCATCAGGAGTGGGCCGTGGCGCCCCTCATCCACAGCACGTCCACCGCCGGCAGCGCGCACGGGACGAGCTGCTACAGCATCAACTTCGCCAAGGGCGTCGTCCCCGAGGCGCGCGGCATGCTCCCCAAGGGCCAGGGCATCTTCTTCCTCTACAGCCAGTCCACCCAGTTCGGCGGAACCAAGTCCCGCTACGACATCAACCGCGAGCTGACGGACCCGGCGGGCCCCTACCGCGCCGTGTTCCAGACCTCCAGCGTGGGCAGCACCCTGGGCACGACGTACACCACCATCTCCGCCGAGGTGGATGACTACCTCCACAAGGCGCCCATCCTCAGCACCCAGTCCCAGAGCAACTCCGGCACGCGCAACTCGCGGCCGCAGGCGTGGGCGAAGAACATCGTCTCCGTCGGCGGCTTCTACCACCGCAACACCGCCAGCCGGACCGATGACTCCTGGAGCAGCAGCGCGAGCATCGGCCCCGCGGCGGACGGGCGCCTCAAGCCGGACCTGTCCTTCTTCTACGACCAGATTCGCTCGGCCAGCAACGCGAGCAACACGTCGTACACGGAGTTCGGCGGAACCAGCGCCGCCACCCCGCAGACGGCGGGCCACTTCGGGCTCCTCTTCGAGATGTGGCACAAGGGCGTGTGGGCCGGCCACGGCGGCGGCGCGGACGTCTTCGCCAGCCGCCCGCAGATGGCCACCGCCAAGGCGCTGATGATCAACCTGGCCCACCGCTACAACTGGACGGCCGGCGGCACCAACGGCGACCTGACGCGCGCGCGCCAGGGCTGGGGCACCGCGGACATCAAGCGGCTGCATGACCGCGCCCCGGTGACGGGCATCATCGACGAGACGGACACCCTCCTGCCCCTGGGCAGCAACACCTACGGCGTCACCGTCGCGGCGGGTGAGAAGGAGCTCAACGTCACGCTCGTCTACACGGACCCCGCGGGCACGGTGGGCGCCGCGCAGGCGCGCATCAACGACCTCTCGCTGCGCGTCACCTCGCCCTCCGGCGTCGTGTACTGGGGCAACAACGGCCTGACGGCGAGCAACGTCTCCACGTCCGGCGGCGTCTCCAACAAGGTGGACACCGTCGAGAACGTCTTCCTGGCCAGCCCCGAGGCCGGTGCGTGGACCGTGACGGTGCTCGGCGACGAAATCGTGCAGGACGCCGACCTGAGCACCCGCGTCATCGACGCGAAGTACGGCCTGGTCGTGAGCGGCGGCATCCTCCGCAAGTAGTCACGGCGTGACACGGGTGGGCCGGTGTTCCCCTCGAGGACCACCGGCCCGCCCACCGCGTGACACGCCCGCACCCGAGACACTGGCCGCCGCCGCGTCCGGATGGCATGACGTGGGCCCATGGCTCGTGACGTCTCCTTCTTCGACCAGCTCGGCTCCCTCCTCGCCAAGGAGCGCGAGGCCGAGAAAGCCCGCCTCGCCACCCTCGCGGAGGGCATGTCCCTCCACGAGCGAGAGGAGCAGGGCCTGTCCGTCCTGGACCTCGAGACGGTGGAGGAAGAGGTCGGCCTGGGCGGACGCGTGCTGCTCACCCTGGCCCGCGCGGACCGCTCGCGCCTGCCGTCCCGGCTCCACAACGGAGACCTGGTGGCCGTGCTCCCCCGCCGCGCCGAGGTGAGCGAGCCCGCCAAGGCCCTGGTCTCCCGCGCCAGCGCCACGCGCCTCCAGCTCGCCTTCGACCGCTCCCCGCCTCCGTATGTCCACGAGGGCCTGCTGCGGCTCGACGTCGTCCCCAACGACGTCACCTACGAGCGCATGCGCACGGGCCTCCAGCGCGTGAAGGCCATGGACAAGGGCCTGGAGCGCCGCAAGCGCGAGGTGCTGCTGGGCAACGAGCCGCCGCGCACGGACAAGCCTCGCGACTTCGAGCCGGGCCGCCCCCTCAACCCCGAGCAGCTCGACGCCGTGGGACGCGCGCTCGCCGCCGAGGACTTCTTCCTGGTCCACGGCCCTCCGGGCACCGGCAAGTCCACGGTGCTCGCGGAGGTGGCCGCGCAGGCCGTGGCCCGAGGCCAGCGCCTCTTGTGCACCGCCGCCAGCAACGCCGCCGTGGACCACCTGTTGGACTTGTGCCTGGGCCAGGGCCTGCGCGCCGTCCGCGTGGGCCACCCCGCTCGCGTCGCGGCGCGCCTGCAGGAGCACACGCTGGACATCGTCGTGGAGGAGCACCCCGACCGCGTCGTCTCCCGCGAGCTCTTCGACGAGGCCTTCTCGCTGCTCGGCTACGCGCGACGCCAGCGCACCCAGGGCCGCAGCCGCGCGCGCTTCTCCAACGCACGCGCCTCCACCACGGAGGCCAAGGCCATGCTCGACGAGGCCCGCGCGCTCGAGCGCAAGGCGGTGCGCTCCGTGCTGGCCACCGCGGACGTCGTCTGCGTCACGCTCGCGAGCCTCGACTCCGGCGTGCTGTCCGGTGAGCAGTTCGACCTGGCGCTCCTGGATGAAGCCACCCAGGCCACCGAGCCGCTCGCGCTCCTGGGCTTCCTGCGCGCGCCCATCGTCATCCTCGCCGGAGACCCGCAGCAGCTCCCGCCCACCGTGCTGTCTCAAGACGCCGCGCGCGCGGGCCTGGCGGTGAGCCTCTTCGAGCGACTGCTCGCGGACCACGGCGACGGCGTGAAGCGCATGCTGCTCGAGCAGTACCGGATGAACACGCGCATCATGGACTTCCCCTCGCGCGAGATGTACGGCGGCCAGCTTCGCGCCCACCCCTCCGTCGCGGACCGCACGCTCGCGGACGTCCTGCCGCCGGGCACGGAGGTGGATGCGCCACCCGTCCTCTTCCTCGACACCGCCGGCAAGGGCTTCGACGAGGAGGTGGAGCCCACCACGCGCAGCCTCTTCAACACCGGCGAGGCCGACCTCATCGAGGCACGCGTGCGCGCCCTGCTCGCGCTGGGACTGTCACAGCGCGAGCTCGCGGTGATTACACCGTACAGCGCCCAGGCCCACCGCCTGCGTGAGCGCCTGGAGTCCTTCGCCCCCGACGTCGAGGTCGACACCATGGACGCCTTCCAGGGCCGCGAGAAGGACGCCGTGCTCGTCTCGCTCACCCGCTCCAACAGCGAGGGCCAGGTTGGCTTCCTCAACGACTTGCGCCGCATGAACGTCGCGCTCACCCGCGCCCGCCGGCACCTCTTCGTCGTGGGCGACTCGGCCACCCTCAGCGGCCACCCCTTCTACGCCCGCTTCATCGAGGAGTCCCAGGCGCACGGCGGCTACCGCTCCGCCTGGGAGTGGGCTGATACCCCCTGAGCCCAATCCCTTTCATCGACAGGTCATCACAGACCCAGCCCTGGGGTACTATGCAAGGACTGACAGGGTCATGATCCAAAATTTGTCGCAGCGGTGAACCAATTTTGTCACCCCCCTCCCCCCGTGCGGGGAGCGGACCTGGGATATCAGGCATTTGGCTTGAAACCAGTTGTCGGGCACGAGACGTGCTTCTGCTCCAGGGTGGGGAGGAACCGCCACATGTCTCAACGTCCCAACGTGACGAAGGAAAACGACGTCTGGGTGCTCCGCATCGAGAAGGACAACGGGAAGGTCCAAGAATACCGGTGCGCGACGGAGAACCAGGCGCGGCAGTTGGCGCTCATCATGTCCAAGCCGGACACCGGAGGGCCGCCGAGGCCCCCTTCGCCGCCGCGCTAGCCGTCCTCGAAGCCTCCGCGATGAGGTAAGGCACGGGCCAGGAGCCGCCCGTGTCCCTCATGCTCGAATCCCACTTCGTCGACTCCCAGGGGCTGCGCTTGCACGTGCGCCACCGTCCTGGGGCTCCCACCGCGCCCGCCGTGCTCTTCCTCCATGGCTGGCTGGACCACACCCACAGCTTCGATGCTGTCCTCGAGCACGTCCCCGCGCACTGGCGGCTGGTGCTGCTCGACTTCCGAGGCATGGGCAGGAGCGCGCACGCGCCCCCCGAGTCCCACTACCAATCCGGTGAGCACCTCCTGGACGTGGAGGCCGCGCTCGATGGCATGCGCCTGTCCCAGGCATACCTCGTGGGCCACTCGCTGGGCGGCATCATCGGCACCACCTACGCGGCCTCGCGCCCGGAGCGCGTCCTGGGCCTGTCGCTCATCGAGAGCATGGGCCCCTTGGGCGGCGCGGCCGAAGTCACGGTGGAGCGACTGCGCTCCTTCCTCAACGACACGCGCAGGCCGCCGCGCCGCAAGGTCTACCCGACGGTGGAGGACGCCGCCGCGCGCCTGCGGGAGACCAACCCCACGCTGCCCCTGTCCGCCGCGATGTACCTGGTGCGCCACGGCACCGAGCGCGTCGAGGGAGGCGTGGCCTTCACCTTCGACCCACGCCACCGCCGCCGCTTCGCCCAGGGCTACGACGAGGCCCAGTGGCTGGCCATCCAGGCCGCCCTCACCTGTCCGGTGCAGGTCATCCGAGGCGAGCAAGGCCTCTGGCCCGACGCGGAGAAGCTGGACCGCCGGCAAGAGGCGCTTCGCACGCTCGTTGCACCACCGGTGATGATTGCCGGAGGCCACCACGTGCACCTGGAGCAGCCCGCTGAAGTCGCTCGGGCGCTCACCGACTTCATCCGCTGAGGCCCTCATCCGGGCAGAAGGTCGGGAAAAGTCTTTCACCCTCCAGGGCAATGCCGTTCCCTCCGAAGCACACGGCGGCGACTGCGCATCCCAACCCCTTGAATTCAGGACAGCAGCCTAGTTCCCCCGGGTTGGTATGGCATTTGGATTGGGGAGGGGTCGGTGGAGCACGCACCGGACCCTGACGGGTGTGTGTGGGGAGAAGGGTGAGGAGCGGAACATGGGGATGGGGCAGAGGGGGCGAGTCCTCGCATCGGCGGTGCTCGTCGCCACCCTGGTTGCCTGCCACGAGGGGGATGAAACCCGCGCGGTGCAGGCCACGGCGGTGGTGGACATGGACGTGCTCGACTTCGGCGACGTGCCGGTAGGCGAGTGGCGGGAGCGTGAAGTGCGCATCCGCAACATCGGCTATGTGCCCTTCTTCGCCATCGAGGCACTGCCCATCGTCGGAAACCCCTCCTACGAGGTGGAGCTGCAGGACGGCGGCGGCCGGGTGATGCCGGGCCAGTCGCACGTGGTGCGCGTGCGCTTCCATCCGCTGGCGGAGGGCGTCACCGAAGAGACCGTCCACGTCACCACCGACGCCAACCAGGGCTCGAACGCCCAGGTGCAGGTCACCGGCCTGGGCACCCCCACGCAGATTGGCATCGACCCGCCCGTGCTGGACTACGAGACGCTGGAGGTGGACAGCGACCGCGCGCTGGAGGTCACCATCACCAACCCGGTGGATCTGCCGCTGACGCTCGTCGTGCGAGGCAACTCGCCGGACCCCTTCACGCCCGACACCATCACCATTCCGCCCCAGTCCTCGCGCAAGGTGAGCACGCAGTACCTGCCCCGCGCGCTGGGCGCCATGGACGCGCGCCTGGAGGTGCGCTCGTGCGAGCACTGCACGCCGTCAGTGGTGGAGCTCAAGGGCCACTCCGTCGCCAACGCCTTCGTGTTCGACCCGGCCCCCGTGCCATTCGACTTGATTCCGGTGCATGAGCGCACGCAGTCGTACACGCGCGCGCGCAACATCACCTGGCGGCCCGTCACCATCGACTCGCTCATCACCAGCGACCACGCCTTCGTGCCGCTCTCCAAGCCGGAGGGCTCCACGGTGCAGCCGGGCGAGGTGGTGGAGCTGAAGATGGAGTTCGCCGCGCGCTACTCCGGCCCCAACATCGGCGACCTCAAGGTCCACTACGCCTCCGACAAGCCTCGGCAGTCGGAGGTCATCCTGGATGCGCGAGGCGGGCGCCCCACCCTCGCGGTGACGCCCGTGATGCTGGACTTCGGCGAGCTGCCCGTGGGCGGCAAGGTGGAGCAGTCCATCCGCATCACCAACGCGGGCACGAACGGCTCCCTGAAGTTCACGGGCGTGACGGCGGATGGCGACAGCGGGCAGTTCAGCGTGGACGTGCCCACGCGCGGCACCCAGCGCTATCCGTGGTCCGCGGGCACGTGGCCCCAGCTGGACACGCCGGGGCTGGATGTCGCCCCCGGCAACGACGCGCTGGAGCTGAAGGTCTACTTCGAGCCCGTCGCGGAGGGCACCTTCCGGGCGCGGCTGCGCGTGCGCTCGGATGACCTCTTCAACCCCGAGCGCGAAATCATCCTCACGGGTCGCTCGCGCACCAGCGGGCCCTGCGAGTACGAGCTCATGCCCCAGCCGGTGATGGACTTCGGCAACGTGGTGCCCGGCAAGGGCGCGGTGCTGGGCTTCCGCTTCCGCAACCCGGGCCGCGGCGAGTGCGCGGTGAAGGACATCCACCTGTCCAACGACGCCAACGGCGCCTTCTTCATGCCGGGCGGCAAGCTGACGGGCGGCATCGTCCTGTACGACTCGGCCTTCAGCGCCATGGTGGCCTTCCGTCCCTCCGCCGAGGGCGAGTACGCCGGAGAGCTGAAGCTGACGGTGAACAACCCGGCCGCGCCCACGGTGACGCTGCCCCTCAAGGGCGTGTCGAAGGCGAGCTGCCTCGTCGCCTCGCCGCCCTACGTGGACTTCGGCCCCATCCGCTACGACTGCGCCGCGCCGCCGCGAAAGACGTACGTCGCCAACCGGTGCAGCGAGCCCATCACCGTCACCGGCGCGACGCTGGGCCATGGCACCAGCGGCCAGTTCACCCTGGTGGGGCCGATAGCACTGCCGCGCACGCTCCTGCCGACCGAGGGCTTCGAGCTGGAGGTGGACTACGCGCGCAACGTGCTGGGCCAGCACTTCACGCCGCTGTACCTGCACGTGGCGAACGAGGCCGCGCCCTTCCTGATTCCGCTGATTGGCGAGACGAACCACGAGGGAATCCAGGTGGACCGCTACACGCAGGGCACCGACAGCCAGCTCGACGTGCTCTTCGTCATCTCCAACACGACGACGATGGCGCCCTACCAGCAGCGCCTGCGGTCGGCGATTCCCGGCTGGCTGGAGTACGCGCGGCAGCAGCAGGTGGACCTGCGCATGGGTGTCACCACCACGGGCCTGGTGCCGCGAGGCCCCCAGTGCGGCGGAGGCGCCAACGGCGGCGAGGCGGGCCGGCTGTTCCCCGCCGACGGGAGCCACGCGCGCGTGATATCCAGCGCCGGCCCCCACGCGGCGACGGAGCTCCAGGCGAACGTGGAGGTGGGCCTGTGTCACAACCTGGTGCAGGGCCTGGCGACGATGAGACAAGCCCTGTCCGCGCCCCTGTCCGAGCAGACGGACGACCCGCGCACCGCGCTGCCCAATGACGGCAACTGGGGCTTCGTGCGGCCCGCGGCGCGCATGGCGGTGGTGGTGCTGGCGGACGAGGACGACAACTCGGGCTTCAGCCCCGACAGCTTCATCCAGTTCCTCCAGACGCTGAAGGGCACGGGCATGGCCCACCGCAGCCAGCTCTACGCGCTGGTGCCCACCGACAACCGCTGCTCCACCGCGGGAGGGGACGCGGACCGCTTCATCGAGGTGGCGCGAGGCACCGGAGGCCGGGCCGACTCCATCTGCGAGGGCAGCTACCGGTCCCTCTTGGACTCGGTCATCCAGCGCGCGGGGGAGCCCCAGGCGGACTTCCCCCTGACAGCCGACCCCACGGGTGACGGAGAGATGGCCGTCCGAGTCCAAGGGCAGCCGGTGCCGGAGAACCAGTGGACGTATGACGCCGTGGCCAACGCCATCGTCTTCGAGCCCGCGGCGGTGCCTCGGCCTGGACAGGCGGTGGAGGTCCGCTACCGCAGCGTGTGCAAGACGCAGCCCGTCTCACCGCCCTGAGGGGCCACGCGCCCCCGCATCGGCGTCGATGCGGGGGGATGAACCGGACGGGAAATGACGCGGCGCGGGCTTCCGCGCGTCGGTCCTCGCGGCTATCGTTGCGTCGACGTGGAGACATTCGGTCGCTACGAGTTGCTGCGCAAAATCGCCATCGGCGGGATGGGTGCCGTCTATCTCGCGCGACAGAAAGGGCCGGTGGGCTTCCAGAAGCTGCTCGTCGTCAAGCGGCTGCTGCCCCACCTGTCCGAGGACGATGAGTTCATCGAGATGTTTCTCGACGAGGGGCGCATCGCCGCGCACCTCAACCATCCCAACATCGCCCAGATTTATGACTTGGGGGACGTGGACGGGCAGTACTTCATCGCCATGGAGTACGTGCACGGCGAGGCGGTGGGGCCCCTGGGACTCAGGGCGCAGCAGCGCAAGCTGACGATTCCCCTGGCGCTCAAGTGCCGCATCATCGCGGACGCGGCGGCGGGGCTGGATGCGGCGCACAACGCGCGCAGCCCCTCCGGCCGCAAGCTGGCGTTGATCCACCGGGACGTGTCTCCGCAGAATGTGCTCGTGGGCTACAACGGCGGCGTCAAGCTCATCGACTTCGGCGTGGCCAAGGCGTCCGGGAAGTTCTCCCAGACGGTGGTCGGCACCATCAAGGGCAAGCACGCGTACATGTCCCCGGAGCAGGCCCGGGGCGAGCCCCTGGACCACCGCTCCGACATCTTCGGCTTGGGGACGGTGTTCTACGAGCTGCTCACGCACCAGCGCCTGTTCAAGCGCGACACGGAGATCTCGACGCTGAAGGCCGTGGTGGGCGCGAAGCTGATTCCGCCCTCGGAGCTGTCGCCCGACATCCCCAAGGAGCTGGACGCCATCGTGCTGAAGGCCTTGGCGCGCAAGCGCGACGAGCGCTTCTCCTCGGCGGGAGAGGTGCAGCTCGCGCTCGATGAGTTCCTGGTGCAGCACAAGCTGCACGCGACGCCCGCGCACCTCGCGGCGTTCATGCAGGACGCGTATTCGGAGGAGCTGGAGGAGGAGCGGCTCGCGGCCGAGCCCACCGTCATCCACTACGACCCGCGCATCGCCGCCCGTCAGCAGGCCGCGGCGGCGGCGGCCGCGGCGGGTGACACGGGCTCGCATGCGGGTCGGCCCACGGCGCGCCCTGCTGCCAAGGGACCGGCCGGAGTCTCCTCGTCATCGACCGCGCCCATGGCGCCCCGGCGCGCACCGACGGGGTCCTCCTCGGCGGCGGCCCCGGTGTCTTCCCGGGCGCCGGGGACGGGCAGTGGCTCGACACCCTCCGCGCAGGCCGTCTCCGCGGCCCCCGGAAGCAAGGGCGGGACAGGCTCCGGCAAGGCTCCCGCGCCACCGCCTCACAGGGCGGGGACGGCCCCCACCGGCTCCGCGCCCAAGCGTGCGCCGACGCGCGCGCCGCTGGACGAGACGAAAGACGACTGAGCCCGAGCCCTCGGGCGCCCCTTGAAAGCAAACAGCCCGCGGCGCACGGGAGCGCTCGCGGGCCGTAGCCGACGTCGTGTCACCGGGCACGGAGTGGCTCGTGCCCGGCGGCCTTGCGACCTCAGAGGTCGCGGCCGTTGAACTGGAACGACTTCAGCGTGGACAGGTCCATGCCGTCCAGGCAGCGCACGTTGACGGCGGCCATCTCCTTGCCGTCCGGCCCGACGCCGCGCGCGAAGGAGCGCACGCCACACTTGGAGCAGAACAGGTGGTGGATGACCTTCTTGTTGAACTGGTAGTTCGTGAGGACGTCCTGCCCCGAGCGCAGCGTGAAGTGCTCCACGGGGGTGAAGCTCAACATCGACCCGGACTTCTGGCAGATGGAGCAGTTACAGGAAATCACCGGCTCGGAGAGGTTCAGCTTCGCCTCGTACCGGACCGCGCCGCAGTGACAGCCGCCTTCGTAGCTCTTGAGGTCGCTCATGCGCGGCACCCTACACCGCTCACTCGGACGCTGCCCTCGGATTCTCTCGCCGCGACACGGCGGCGGGCCCCGGCTACAAGCTCGCGAGCGCCACGCGATACAGCGCGCGATAACCCATGCGCGGCGCGGGCTCGAAGCGCTCCGCGTTGAAGATGTCGCGCAGCAACGCCACACCCTCCGCGGAGGACGGGAGCCCCAGCAGCGTGGACTCCAGCGCCGTCACCAGCTGCGGCGCCAGGCCCATGGCCACGGGCACGCCGTCATTGGGTGCCTCGTCCGTGTACGCGATGAGCTCGAAGCGGCGACCCGCACCCGCGCCCAGCACATCCTCCACGCCCGTCGTGTACGTCAGGCCGGTGGAGGCCGGAGGGCAGAAGACACTCGCCACATCCGCCTTGCCGTCCAGCACCGCCTCCAGCGCGCCCCGGTAGGAGCTGGTGAAGTGCTGCGCGAAGAAGGCCCGCGCCGGCTCCACGCCCTGCGCCTTCAGGTACGCGGTGGGGAGCAGGTAGCCCGCCACTGAATCCCGGTCCACCCACGCCGCCGTGGTGCCCTTGAGGCGGTCCAGCGTCAGCCCCGCCCCCGCTCGGCACACCAGCGCGGAGCGGTAGGAGGACATCCCCCGGCGCACCCCGCGCACCACCACCCTCACGCCCATGGCCTCCATCCGCGCGCAGACGAAGGGAGGCGCCCAGGCCGCGTCCGCGCGGCCCGAGAGCAAATCCTTGGCGAGCGTCTCGTAGCTCGACGCGACGCTCACCTCCACCAGCTTGCCCAGCGCCCGTTGGAGGAAGGCCGCCAGCCGGTCCGCGCGCTCCCGCGCCGTTTCGTTGCCCAGCGACGGCGGCAGCCCGAAGCGGAAGGAGTGTCTGGACGATGGAGGGACTTGAAGGGTCATACCTCCCCCCTAACTACCCCTCCCTGCCCAACCGCGCCACTTCGTCGTCGGCGAGACCGAAAGTCGCCTGCAACATGTCCAGGATGCGCTGCTCGGCCAGGCTGGGCTCCCCGCTCGCGAAGGCGATTTTCGTGGCCAGCCGGAAGGCCTTCACCCGCTGGGCATGGGTCGTCAGCCCGTGGGCCAGCACGTGCAGCCGCTGGGGCAGCCCCTCCGCGGACAGCGCCGCCACCGCCTCGCTCACGAAGTTCTGCGCGCGCTCCGGGCTGACGTTCTCGAACAGGGGGTCCGCCGCGAAGCTCTCCACCAGCGCCCGGGCCTCGGCCTCCTTCAGCCGCCCGTCCGCCGCGCTCACCAGCACCATGACCTCCGCGTACAGGCGCTCCAGGGGCTCCCCCAGCGCCTCCGCCAGGCTGCCGCCGTTCTCGATGACGTCGATGATTTGCGCCACCTCGTCCTCGGAGATGCCCAGCGCGGCCTGGAACGTCTTGAGCAGCCCCAACTCGCTCTTGGTCGCCCGCTGGTCCGCCAGCGCCACCGCCGCCGCCAGCCCGAAGGCCAGCATCCGGTTCTTGTGGTCCGGCAGCCGGCGCCGCAGGGACGCCAGCAGGTCCTCCAGGTTGCGGACCTCCGCCAGCTTCACCACGCTGGATTCCACCAGCGCGTTGAGCTCCTCGGAACGCGTGCCCTCGAACTCCGGCCGCTCCAGCACGCGGCTGAGCAGCGTCTGGAGCTCCCTCTGGGAGACACGGCCGTCGGCCATGGCCGCCAGCAACATCACCTCCACCAGCGCCGCGTTGCGTTCCTTGCGTGCGCTCATTGCCTGCTCTCGAGCCATGGACTGGCTCCCCCTTGCGTGTCCTGCGTGTCTTGGGTGGGCGCCGCCTCCGGCTCGCTCGCGTTCAGCGGGTCGGGGTTGAGCGCCCGGTCCAACAGGTGCGACGGCCGCACGTTGGCCATCGCGTTGAGAACACTCTGCCGGACATTCGGAATCTCCTTCCCCAGGTCCTCCACCAGCCGCTGCATCCGCTTGCGCTGGAGGTTCTCCTGCGTGCCGCACAAGTCACAGGGGATGATGGGGAAGGCCTTCAGCTCCGCGAACTTCGCGATGTCCTTCTCCGGCGCGTAGCACAGCGGCCGGATGACCACGTTGCGGCCGTCGTCGCTCTTCAGCAGGGGCGGCATCGCCTTGATGGAGCCCGCGAAGAAGAGGTTCAACAGCAGCGTGTGGATGAGGTCATCCCGGTGGTGGCCCAGGGCAATCTTGTTGCACCCCAGCTCCACCGCCGCCGTGTAGAGGATGCCCCGCCGCATGCGCGAACACACCGAGCACTGCGTCTTCCCCGGGGGCGTCTTCTCCAGGACGATGCTGTACGTGTCCTCCTTCAGGAGCTTGTAGGGGTAGCCCTCCCGCTGGAAGTACTCCTCCAGGACGTGGCCCGGGAACCCCGGGTGCCCCTGGTCCAGATTCACCGCGAGCAAGTCGAATTTCACTGGCGCGCGGCGCTGAAGCTCCCTGAGGAGGTAGAGCATGGTGTAGGAGTCCTTGCCTCCGGACACACCCACCATGATGCGGTCCCCGGCCTCGATGAGGCGGTGGTCCGCGATGGCTCGGCCCATGTGGCCAAGCAGACTCTTTTCCAGGCGCTGGACGTCGTTCATCGGCGTGGCCATCCTAGCGGCGGCCCGGGAAAAAACACGTCATTCAGGCGGTCCGGTCCGCTAGCCTGCCCAGCTCGATGCCAACCTACCCACAGGGTGCCGTGGACGTGGTCGATACCGAGGGGGCCCAGAGCGCTCTCGGAAAGCTGGAGCAGGCTCGGGAGCTGGCCGTGGACCTGGAGGCCGACTCCATGCACGCCTTCCGAGCCCGGCTGTGCTTCCTCCAGGTCGCCACCGACAGCGACGTCTTTCTCCTCGATACGCTCCAGCCCGGCGTGGAAGCCCGGCTGCTCGCCCCGCTGATGGGGGAGCCAGGCCGAACCAAGTACTTCCACGCGGCCCAGGGGGACTTGCAGTTCCTGGCGGAAGCGGGGGTGCGGGTGCGGGGTCTGTTCGATACCCACCGGGCCGCCACCCTGCTGGGCTGGCCGAAGGTGGGCCTGGCGGATATCGCCCGGGAGAAGCTGGGCGTGGAGCTGCCCAAGGAGCACCAGCAGTCGGACTTCTCCCTGCGGCCCCTGCCTCCCGGCATGCGCGACTACATCGCCAACGACGTGCGCTACCTCTGTGAGCTGGGGCGCCAGGTGCGCGAGGCCACGCGCGAGGCCGGCATCCTGGAGGAGGTGGAGCTGGACTGCGAGCGGCTGTGTGACGAGGCCGTGGCGCGTCCCGACGTGGGCGCGGACTTCAAGCCCAAGCTGCCCCGCTCCGGGCTGTCCCCGGCGCAGATGACGCTGGCGAACGCCATCGCCCACGCGCTGCACAAGAAGCGGCTGGAGTGGGCGGAGAAGGAGAACGTGCCCATGGGGCGCATGCTCTCCAACATGGCCATCGCGGACATCGCCACGCGGCTGCCCTCCTCGCCCCGGGACCTGGCGCGCGCGGCCGGCGTGCGAGGCTCCTTCGTGCGCACGCACGGCGACGAGGTCCTCGCCATCCTCCGCGAGCAGCAGGAGAAGGCGCGCAACGGAGAGCTGCAGCCGGAGCGCGAGAACAAGGGCCCCAAGGACTCCAACCGCCGCAAGCGCGAGGACGCCCTCAAGGCCTTCCGCGTGGAGAAGGCGACCGAGCGCAAGGTGACGCCCAGCGTGATTCTCACCAATCCGCTGATGGACGCGCTGCTGTCGCAGCCACCGCGGGACCTGGAGGAGCTGGGCCGGGTGCCATACCTGGGTGACAAGCGACTGAAGCTCTACGGACCCGCCCTCCTCGAGCTGCTCGCCGCGTTCCCCGTCGTCGGAGGCTGAAAGGTACCGCCGCGGCGACGGCGGTGGTGGAATGGCCCAGGTCTCGAGTCGCCCGATGCCGGGGCGGACGGAGCTTCCCTGATGCGGTTCGGTCACCTTGGCGCGGCCCTCGGCCTCCTGCTCATGTGCCTCCTCGGGGGGTGCGCGGGAGGCCCCCGCGAAGTCGCGCCGCTCGCCGCTCCCGTGGGGCCGCGCGCGCGGGCCGCCCCTCCTCCCGCCGAGGACCCGAGTGTCCTCACGCCTCCGGGCCTGCGGTTGGAGGGGGCCGTGCGCCCCACGCGGCAGGCGGTGCTGCTGGAGGTGGACCCGCGCCAGGAGCGGTTCCGGGGCACCGTGGACGTGGAGCTGTCGCTGTCCGAGCCCACGCGCGCCCTGTGGCTGCACGGCACGGAGCTGACGGTGACGAGCGCCCACGTCGTGGTGGGTGAATCCCGCGTCTCCGTCGAGGCGCTGCCCGTGGGCGAGGACCTGCTCGCCTTCCTCCCGCGCGAGCCCCTGGCGCCGGGCATCGTCACGCTCCACGTCGAATACGCGGGCCGCGCGAAGGCCCGGGAGGACAGCGGCGTCTTCCGCGAGGAGGAGAATGGCCACTGGTACGCGATGACGCAGTTCCAGCCGCTGTATGCGCGGCGCGCGTTTCCGTGCTTCGACGAGCCCTCCTTCAAGATTCCCTTCGAGCTCACCTTGCGCGTGCGCGCGGAGGACTCCGCCTTCGCCAACACGCCCGTGCGCTCCGAGAAGCGGGACGCGGAGGGCTGGAAGACGGTGCGCTTCGAGCCGACACCCGCGCTGCCCACGTACCTGGTGGCCTTCGCGGTGGGCCCCTTCGATGTAGTGGACGCGGGCAAGGCCGGGAAGAACCAGGTCCCCGTCCGCATGATTGTGTCCAAGGGACGCGGGGCGGAGAGCCGGTGGGCGGCCGATGTCACCGGGCCGCTGCTCGTGGAGCTGGAGGAGTGGTTCGGCTCGCCGTATCCGTACGCGAAGCTGGATGTGCTCGCGCTGCCGGGACATCAGGGCGGAGCGATGGAGCACCCGGGCCTCATCACCTTCGCCGGGGGATTGATGCTCAGCACGCCCCAGGATGACTCCGTGGCGCGGCAGCGCGTCTTCACGGAGACGCAGGCGCACGAGCTCGCGCACCAGTGGTTCGGCAACCTGGTGACGCCCGCGTGGTGGGATGACCTGTGGCTCAACGAGTCCTTCGCGGACTGGCTCGCCTTCAAGGTGGTGACGCGCTGGCGTCCCGAGTGGCGAGGCGACCTGCGCCGCGTGGAGGCGCGAAGTGGCTCCATGCGCGAGGACTGGCTCGTCAGCGCGCGCAGCATCCGCCAACCCATCGAAGTGTCGGGCGACATCCACAGCGCCTTCGACGGCATCACCTATGGCAAGGGCGCGGCCGTGCTCGCGATGTTCGAGTCGTGGCTGGGGCCCGAGGTCTTCCAGCGCGGCGTGCGCGACTACCTCCGGACGCACGCGCGCGGCACCGCCACCACCGAGGACTTCATCCAGGCGCTGTCCCAGGCCGCGGGCCAGGAGGTCTCACCCGCGTTCTCCTCGTTCCTGGACCAGCCCGGTGTCCCCCTCGTCTCCATGACGCTGGAGTGCCCCAAGGAGGGCGCGCCCCGGCTCGCGTTGGAGCAGCGGCGCTATCTGCCACTCGGCGCGTCCGACAAGGCCCCTGACTCCAAGCCCTGGCACGTGCCGCTGTGCGTGCGCTACGCGGTGGGCGGCGTGGAGGGGCGCGCGTGCACGGTGCTCACCGAGCCTTCCGGCACCCTGACGCTGGCGGAGGCGCGGCAGTGCCCGGACTGGGTCCACCCCAACGCGGATGCGCGCGGGTACTACCACGCGCTGGTGCGGGGCGACGGCCTGACGCGGCTCGCGACGAAGGGCTCCGCGCGCCTCAGCGTCCCCGAGCGGCTGGTGTTGATGGCGGATGCACAAGCGCTGCTGTCCAGCGGCGCGCTGGACGTGAGCCAGGCGCTCACGCTGGTGACGCGGCTGGGGGATGGCGACGCGAACCTGGTGATGGGCGCGGCGAGCGTGGTGGGCAGCGTGCACTCGGACCTGGTGCCGGAGACGCTGCGCGCGCATCGCGCCCGCTTCGTGCGGAGCCTCTTCGGAGAGCGCGCACGCACGGTGGGCTTCGTCTCGCGTCCCGGAGACAGCGAGGAACTGCGGCTGCTCAGGCCCACGCTCCTGGGCATCGCCACCAACGAGGGAGAGGACCCCAAGCTGCGCGCCGAGGCCCGCCGTCTGGCCCTGCGCTGGCTGAAGAACCACGGCGCCCTGCAGTCGGAGGACGCGGCCATCGTCCTCCAGTCCGCGTCGGTGGCGGGTGACGCCGCCCTTCACAAGCAACTGAGGGACGCGGCGCGCACCGCCGTCACCGAGTCCGAGCGAAGCCTCCTCTTCAACGCGCTGGGCAGCTTCAGGGACGCGTCGCTGGCTCGCGCGGGACTGGAGCTGCTCCTGGACTCGAAGGTGGACGCGCGCGAGGCCCTGGCCATCCTCTTCGGCCAGCTCTCGGACAGCTCCACGCGGGACGTGGCCTTCACCTTCCTGCGCGAGAACTTCGACACGCTGCGGGGACGGCTGCCTCGGGACATCTCCACGTGGCTGCTCTCCAGCGGCGGCGTGTTCTGCGACGCCGGGCACCGCGAGGAGGCGGTCCGCTTCTTCGGCCCTCGCGCCGCCGACTTCGAGGGCGGGGAGCGCGCGCTGGCCCAGTCCCTGGAGCGGGTGGACCAGTGCATCGCCCAGCGCGAGGCCCTGCGCCCCAGCCTCACGCGCTTCCTCGCGCGGTACTGAAGTCAGCGCTTGCGCGCGAGCGTCATCCCGTCGCGCACCGTCAGCATCACGGGCTCCAGCCGGGCGTCCTTCCGGACCTTCTCGTTGAAGGCCGCCATCGCGCGGTCCACCTCCGACTCCGGGCTCATCACCCGCCCGGACCACAGCACGTTGTCCACCACCACCAGCCCCCCCGCCCGCACCAGCGGAACCACCGCGTCCCAGTACGCGCCGTAGTTCACCTTGTCCGCGTCGATGAAGGCGAGGTCGAACGGCCCCCGCAGTGTCTTCAGGGTTTCCAGGGCAGGCCCGAACTCGAGCTGGATTTTCCGGCCATGCGGACTGCGTGCGAAGAACGCGCGGGCAATCTCGGAGGTCTCCGGGTTGAGGTCACAGGTGATGAGCTCCCCGTCGTCCGGAAGTCCCTCCGCCATCATCAGCGCCGAGTAACCCGTGAAGGTGCCAATCTCGAGGACCCGCCCCGCACGGGTGAGCGAGACCAGCATCTTCAAGAAGGCACCCTCCACGGGTCCGACCTGCATTCCAGGGGAACTCGTGCGCGCAAGGGTGATGTCCTTGAGTTCCTCGAATAGCGGAGCAGGAGCGACGGAGTGAGTCCGGGCGTACTCCTCGGCTTCGGGTGAGACGAGCGTGAGCTGGGTCATGATAACGGTTTAACATCCGTGTTCTCATGTCTCACTTCGAGTTGCCCCCCTTCTCGGCGGGAATACCCTGGTGGACAGTGTGGAGGTCCGAGCGATGACGGGAGCGAGACTGGGTGGTGCTCGTGCGGACGTGTCGCGATGTATCGACGCCAGCCTCCAATGTCAGGCCGCCTGCGAGGCCAGCATGGCGAGACTGTTGGCTCGAGGACTGGGACTCAGCAGCGCCTCCGTGCGAATGCTTCGACAGTGCGCGGAGCTGTGTGAGCTGAACGTGCGGGCGCTGCGCAAGGAGAGCCGGCTGGCCCGACGCACGGCCAGCTTGTGTTTCGAGCTGAGCAATCAGGTGGCCTCCGAAGCCTGGCGGGACACCGAGGACCCGGGCTCCCACGCCCTCTCGCGAGACGCCCTGCGGCTGGCCCGCTCCTGCCACCCGCTGCTGTTCTCGTATTGAGCGGGACGTCCATCTCGTTGCATGTGTCATCACACGGCGTAAGGTCCACGCCGGCATGCGCGCACCCGGTACCCCCTTCGTCACCGCTCTCCTCATCCTGTGGGCGTCTCTTGGACGTGCTCACGCGGCCCCCCCGCCCCCCGAAGCGCCGCTCGTGGGCATCTGGGGCAGTGAGCGAACCCTGGGCCCGGAGGTCCGCGGCGAGCTGACGCTGGTGCGGGGTCAGAACACGTGGCGCGCACGCATCGCGGGCTACGACATCCCGGCCCGCGTGGAGGGGAAGAAGGTCTCCGTCCTCCTGCCGGGTGGACAGGGGGAGCTGCGGGGAACCCTCGCTGAGGACCGCCAGCGCATCACCGGCCATTGGATTCAGCCGCGAGTGCTCATGAGCGGCATGACGTTCGCCACGCCCGTGGTGCTGCGGGCACTCCAGCCGGGCGTGTGGCGCGGCGACGTGTCACCACTGGAGGACCGGTTCTCGCTCTACCTCGTGGTCGAGAAGCAACCCGATGGCTCCGTGGCCGCATTCATCCGCAACCCCGAGCGGAACTTCGGCAACCGCGTGCTGTTCCGCGTCGGACTCCAGGGCTCGACTATTCGCCTCACGCCGACGTCGGGGCGCGCTCAACCCCTGGAGGGAACGTTCGACGCGGCGGCCCAGCGACTGTCCTTGCGCTATCCGCCGTTCGACCTGACGTTCGACTTCACCCGGCGGGAGCGGACCCAGGCCGTGGGCCTCTACCCGCGCTCCCCTGCCTCGGGCCCTTACGTCTATCAAGCGCCCATCGCCGAGGACGACGGCTGGCCCACCGCCTCGCTCACCGACGTGGGGATGGACGTCCAGCCCGTCCGGAAGCTCGTGCAGGGCATCCTCGACCAGACACCCGGTTCTCAACCCGCGCCCGCCATCCAGGGCCTGCTGATTGCGCGTCACGGGAAGCTGGTGGTGGAGGAGTACTTCCACGGCTTCGACAAGGAGCGCCCTCACGACTTGCGCTCGGCGGCGAAGACCTATGCCTCCGTGCTGGTGGGCATCGCGCTGGACCAGGGCGCGCCCTTCACCGTCGACACGCCCGTCGTCTCGCTGTTCCCCGAGTACGCCGGGAAGATTTCAAGCCTCGATGCGCGCAAGCGCGCGCTCACCGTCGCGCACCTGATGACCATGTCCACGGGCCTGGCCTGTGATGACGATGACCCGGAGTCCCCGGGCAACGAGGACCGGCTCGAGGACTCCGTCCCCGATTGGTACAAGTACACGCTGGACCTGCCCATGGTGGGAGAGCCCGGCAAGCAGGCCGTGTATTGCTCGGCGAACATCAACCTGCTCGGCGGCGTGCTTCGCAACACCACGCGGAGCTGGCTGCCGGAGTTCTTCGAGAAGCACCTCGCCACGCCGCTCCAGCTGCGCAAGTACCACCTGGACCTGATGCCGTCGGGCGAGATGTACCTGGGCGGTGGCATCTACATGCGCCCGCGAGACGCGCTGAAGCTCGGGCAGCTCTACCTCTCGGGAGGAACCTGGAACGGACGGCGCGTCGTCAGCCAGCGCTGGGTCGAGCGCTCCACGGCCCTCCACGCGACCATGAACGCGAAGCAGAGCTACGGCTACACGTGGTGGCGCCACGAGCTGCGCGTGGGCGACCGGGTGTACTCGCAATACGAGGCCAGCGGGAACGGAGGCCAGCTCATCATGGTCGTCCCCGAGCTGGACCTCGTCGCGATGTTCACCGCAGGCAACTACAACCACGTGGCCCTGTGGCGGAAGTTCCGCGAGGAGCTCCTGCCCCAGTACATCCTGAGCGCGGTGAAGCCGTCGAAATCGAAGTGAGAAAGTGTCGCATAGCTACCAGTTTCAAACGGACAGGCAGCAGCGCGAAGCGACCGGACTGGCCATCGGCCTAGTCCTCGGCCCGGATAGAGTCTGCCGAGCCCACGTGTTGGCCCACGGAGGAGGGCCAACATGCGGGTGGGAGTAGCCCAGTTCCGTGGACACCCGAGATGTGATGGAAGGAGCACGGGATGTCCGCGAACGAGGAGAATCAGAAGAGGCCCCGCAGGCGCCGCCGTGAGTACTCGGCGGAGTTCAAGGCCGAGGCGGTGAAGTTGGTGCTGGAGGAGGGTAAACCCGTCCCCCAGGTAGCCCGCGACCTGGACCTGACGGAGTCAGCGTTACGGCTGTGGGTGACGCAGACGAAGACGGACCGAGGAGAAGGCAAGCCCGGTGCGCTGACGACGGCCGAGAGGGAGGAGCTCGCCCGGCTGCGCAAGGAGAACCGGGAGCTGCGGATGGAGAGGGAGATACTAAAAAACTACGCCGGCAAATATCGCCTGAGCCCATCTTCGATGTCTTGGAGGTAGCCATTCGGGTCGGCACGGAAGCGTCGGCCCATGACGCGGGGGACACGCCGCTGTTCGAGCTGGGTGCGCAGCTGGCGCCAGTCATTGATGTCTTCAGGTGCCAGGTGGGGGCCGTCAATCTCAGGGAGTAGCTGGGCCGAGGTGATGGCCGGCAGCCGTACCGCTCCGCGTACGACAAGGCCTGCGCTGCCGCGCACCCGACCAGAGGAGCGCCGCTCATGGTAACGGCAAGTGCCGAAGAGGTGCTCCAAGGGATTGTCGGTGCGGGGCAGGTCCGGAGCGTCGTAGCAGTGGAAGAGCCCCTTCCAGTACCGGCGCGTCTCGAGGAGAAAGTGGGCGAGGGCCTGGCGCAGGACTCCCCGGTAACGTCGGCGTGTCCACCGCACCAGGGCCGCCAACATCGCAGCCAGTCTGCGTCGCACTCCCGCCGAGTCCAAACCAGACGCATTGCGGAGGATGTTCGCGGTGCGCTCTACCCATTGATAGGCCCTCCTCAATCCAGGCCACATGTTGGCGGTAGCCTTCAATGCCTTTCGCAGCACGGTATGCAGCCGGTTCAACTCTGGTGAGTAGGCCCCCCTTTTGAAACCCGTTCCAGGCTCTTCTCGATGGCGCCCAGACGTCGACGCAGTAGCAGTCCGGAGGGCTTGAGAGGCGGACGATGGTCGTCGGTGAGCGCGCTCCTGACAGCAGCCGCGTAGGCGCGCGTTGCTCGAGCGCCAGCGTCCTGGCGGCCTTCCACCGTCCGTTCGACCTTCCTCACCTCGCGTACCCGCTTCTTCAACTCCTTCTTCGCGTGCCGGTCTGCCTCATAGAGGGGCCGAGCCGCCTCACGCAGATAGTGGAAATGGCAGAACTGGTGAGGTACCTGGGGTAGGGCATGCGAGAGAGCGTTACGAATGCTCCTCTGTCCATCAGACACCACGCCGACGATTGGAATTGGCCCCAGTACGCGTTCAACTTCTTCGAGAAGTGGCACGAGTTCCTGCTCGCTCCCAGATAGTAGGGACCGGGCCAACAGCACCTGGCCCGACAGGCATTCGCGCACCACCCAGAGCACCTCGTGCCCCACGTCAGGAGCAAGCCCATCAATGGCGAGAACCGCCCGTCCCTGGCGGTGGAGTGTCTCGCGCAACCGCTGGGAGTCGAGCAGCTTGAGGCTGATGAGTTCGTCGTACCGGTCGAGCAGGTTGGTGCAGGTGCGCTCGGAAATGGCGACGCCTCTGTGTCGCAACGATGCGTGGATTTCCGGAACGCTGCGGTGCTCCCGGTAACGCTGCGCCCCGATGAACGCCAATACATCCAAGCCGAACTCGTGCTCGGGTAGCACCCAGTCCCCCTCGCCCTCGGCCCGCAGGGACACACCTTCCAGCAAGCATCCCTTTCGGTGGCACACCCGCACCTGTACGGACAGCCTCACGCACCCGGTGAGCAGTGTCACGCAGCGCCGCGAGCGCCAGTCCGCCCGTGTCCTCGTCCCACACGCCTCGCACCGTCGCCGCTCGCTGTCGACTCTCATCTCGCGAGTCGCGATGGGGCGCGCTGTCGTACGTGCCATGACCTCCCCCTCTCCTCTGCAGGGGGAACACCCGGGGCTCAGGCGATATTTGCCGGCGTAGAAAAAATGCGGCGGCCTTCTTCGCGAAGGAGTTGAAGTGAGATTTTCCTTCATCCACGCGAAGAAGGCCTGCTTCCCGGTCGCCGCCCTCTGTCGTCTGTTGGGTGTGTCGCGCAGCGGCTACTACGACTGGGCGACGAGACCCGAGTCCGCGCACCAGCAGCGCGACCGTGCCTTGCGGGTGGAGGTGCTCGCCGTTCACCAGGAGAGCCGAGAAACCTACGGGGCTCCGCGTGTTCATGCGGAGCTGAAGGCTCGCGGCCGGCGTGTCGCCCGAAAGCGCGTGGCTCGACTGATGCGTCAGGCCGGCGTGCGCGCCCGACGGCCCCGCCGCTTCGTGCGGACCACCGACTCGGCCCACGGCCATCCGGTGGCTCCAAACGCGTTGGCGAGGAACTTCCGGCCGGGTCAGCCCCATCGCACCTGGGCCGGCGACATCACCTACGTGTGGACGGATGAGGGCTGGTTGTACCTGTCGGTACTCCTGGACCTCTTGAGCCGCAAGGTGGTGGGCTGGGCCATGGGGGAGCGAATCGACCGGAGCCTGGTCGTGTCGGCACTCGCCATGGCGCTGCAGGGGCGGCCAGCACCGGCGTTGCACCACTCGGACCGCGGCAGTCAGTATGCGAGTGACGACTACCGGCGACTCCTCGAGGAGCGAGGCATTGCGTGCAGCATGTCGCGCAAGGGCAATTGTTGAGACAACGCGGTGGTGGAGAGCTTCTTCTCCACCTTGAAACTGGAACTCGTCTACACCACGCGCTTCACGACACGCGAGCAGGCCAGACGGGCTCTGTTCGAGTTCATTGAGGTGTTCTACAACCGCAGGAGGCGCCACTCTTCTCTGGGCTATCTCAGCCCCAGCGAGTTCGAGCGAGTGGCCGCGACGAGCAGGCTGGCCGCATAACCAACCCGTCTACGGAACTGGGTCAGGCCCAGTCGTCTGATTCGATGAGAGACCCGTGCAGCTGCTGGACTCCAAGCGAGCCATCCTGCCCATGCATGCCGGCGCAGTCGCCCGGCGTGATTACGAGTACGTCCGCTGCGGTACCGCCAATCTCTTCTGTGCTGTCGAGCCTCGGGCCGGACGCCACTTCGTGAAAGCAACACGTAGCCGAAAGGCCGCCGATTTCGCGGAGGCAGTGAGAGACCTGGCGCACCGCTATCCCAAGGCGCGAAAGATTCACCTCGTGCTGGACAATCTCAACGTCCACACGCGCTTCTCTCTGACGCGCCGCTTCGGGTGGAAGCAGGGCTTGCGCCTCTGGAATCGTTTCTGCGTGCACTACACTCCAGTGCACGGCAGTTGGCTCAATCAGGCCGAAATCGAGGTGAGTCTCGTCTCGCGTCAATGATTGGGGCGTCATCGCGTGGCCACCGTCGAGGCCCTCCGGGATAGGACTCGTGCCTGGGCACGCGATGCCAACCGCCACCGCGTTCCCATTCACTGGGCCTTCACCCGAGCCAAGGCCCGCCACACCTTCCGCTACCTCCCGGAGGACTTCATCCGGGCCGAGGACTAGGCCCTGTCTGATGGAAGCGCCGACGCCGGTTGTTGTCCTCCGTAGGGAGGCAGGCCAGCGTGATGCGCTACGAATTGAACGAGCGACAGTGGAGGGCCTTGGCCCCTCTGCTGCCGCACCAGGGTCGGGGTGGTGCATGGAAGGACCACCGGCTCATCCTCAACGGGATTCTCTGGCGGCTGCATACCGGAGCGCCCTGGCGCGACGTCCCGGCGCGCTATGGCCCCTGGCAGACCGTCTATGACCGCTTCGTGCGCTGGCGTAGAGATGGCACCTGGGAGCGGTTGATGAGAACGCTCCAGGCCCATCTGCAGGAACAGGACGAGTTGGACATGAGCGTCCTCTTCGTCGACTCCACGGTGGTGCGTGCTTCGCGCGCAGCCGCCGGAGGAGGCCAAAAGGGGGCCACACGAGCCCGTGGACCACGCCTTGGGACGCTCCCGAGGGGGCTTTTCCACCAAGCTCCACCTCACCTGCGAGCGACACCGCCACGTCCTCTCCATTGCACTGACTGCGGGGCAGGCCAGCGACCTGGTGGGTGTCTTTCCCGCCCTGGAAGGCGTCCGCGTCCAAGGGCGCAGGGGACGTCCACGCCAGCGCCCGCGTGTCCTGGTAGGCGACAAGGGATACAGCTTCGGCCCTGTGCGTCGGTGGGCGAGGGCCCACCATGTGCGTGCAGTCCTGCCCTCCCGCTCGGACCAGCCTCGCGTCAATGCAAGGTGCCGTGCGCGATTCGACCCGGACCTCTACCGCCAGCGCAACGTCATCGAGCGCGCGGTCGGGCACCTCAAGGACAAGCGTGCCATTGGCACTCGATACGACAAGCTCGCCGTCAACTACCTCGCCATGGTGCAGGTGGCGCTCATCTACTCCTACTTGCGCCACCTGCATCCCTCAGACAGGGCCTAGCGGAACACACCGACCGAGGGCCATCTGCGGTTGTGCAGTAGTCGACAAATGTTGACCGGTAGATTTGACGTGTCCGAACCCGTGTCAGTACGACACAACTCCGTGCTCACCCTCGACAATCGTACACCATATGCTGCCGAACGGGCATTTGTGCGCGACAAGACAGGCATCGACCATTGGGTAGTGATTGTCAAAGCAACATACGACATCGCTACGGGCGGCGTTGTCAGGCTCGCCGATAGACAGGAGCCACCACTTCTTGAGTCGATCCACTGGGGCGATCCAGGAAAGTCCAGCATCCGTTTCGAGACGGATTTCGTTCTGATGAAGCCGGGGACGGATGTTCTTGTCAATGGAACCGCCCATGCACCGAAGGGGAAGGCTGTCGCAGCAGTGCCTATCAGGGTACGGGTTTCGACAATCGACAAGACTCTCATCGTCTCGGGTGTGAGTGTTTTCTATCAGGGCGCATTCGACCTAAAGGTCACGAAGCCGTTCCCGTTCGTGAGCATGCCGATCCGGTACGAACAAGCATATGGTGGATCCGATACCACTTCGCCCGACCCCAAGGAGCATCGCGCGGACATGAGAAACCCCATCGGCGTGGGGTTTGCTACCCGTTCCGCGCATCTTGCTGACAAGCCAGCCCCGAGTGTCCTTTATCCGGCAGGAGATGCACGCAAGAACGGCCCGGCAGGCTACGGAGCGATCCCAACTCATTGGTCGCCGCGGCGTGAACTCGGCGGGACTTACGACGAGCACTGGCTCACAAAGCAGAAGCCGTTGCTTCCAACTGATTGGACTGAGGAATGCTTGCTCTGCGCGCCCGTCGACCAACGGGTAGCGGGGCACCTTCATGGTGGTGAGAGCGTTGAGCTCGTCCACATGACCCCTAGCGGGGTGCTCCGATTCGCGTTGCCGAAGGTGTTCCTCTCGTTCGCAACCCATTTCGGCCGCAAGGTTGAAGAGCATCGGAGCAAACTCGTAACTGTCATTGTGGAGCCAGACGAAGCGCGGGTGCTCTTGGTGTGGCAGACGACCCTCAAAGTCCCGCTCCGGATGATGGACTACCTCGATAAAACGGTCATCACCGAGAAAAGGCACGTGCGATGAGCAGTGCGGTGCACATTGTAGCACTCGGAGCACGAACTCCCGTCGGACTTACTGCCGCCAGCAGCGCAGCGGCCGTACGCGCCCGGATCTCTCGGCTGAAGCTGCATCCACACTTTGTAGACTCGACAGGGGCGAAACTCAGGGGGGCCATCGACGGCGTGATGGACCCTCTAGTCCAAGGCGTTGCGCGCCTCGTGGAATTCGCAACACATTCGATAAACGAAGTCGCGAGCCAACTCCCGACCGACTTGGCTAAGGGCCCTCGGCCGATCCCTCTCTTCCTATCAGTCCCTGAGTACCGGCCCGGATTTTCTCCGAATGATGAAGCAAGGCTCGTCAATGAGTTGCAATTGAAGATTCCTTATCGCCTGAGCGTGACCATCGCACACAAGGGACACGCAGGGGCGTTCGCAGGGCTCGAACTCGCGACGGAAATGATTCGCACGGGTCGCTCGAACCTCGTTCTCGTCGGAGGAGTCGAGAGCTATTTCCACGCCGATACCATCGATTGGCTGATCGACAACGGTCAGCTTGCGATGGACGGCAGCAGGTCCCCTTTTCTCCCGGGGGAAGGTGCCGCGGCAGTAGCCCTCATGAGCGGCAGCCTCCGAATCCCATCCCTTGCCGTCATTCGAGGCTCGCACACTGCTATAGAAACCAGCCTCATCAAGACGGACGATGTGAATCTTGCATGGACACTGACATCCGTCGTAAGACAGGCCGCAACATCCCTCCGATTGCCCCACGAAGCCATCGACAGTATCTGGTGTGACCTCAATGGCGAACGATATCGTACGGATGAATGGTCATACGTTCTTCTTCGCCTGCCACAGCTCTTCAGACAACTCCATGGAGAGCCCACGCGCTACAACACCGCCGTCGAATTCTGGGGAGATATGGGAGCAGCGACAGGCGCACTCCTCGTCGTGCTGGCCGTAAACGCATGGCAACGACTGTATGCCAAAGGACCGAGGGCGTTGTTGTTCGCGGGTTCAGAGCAGGGCCTTCGCTCTGCCATCGTCCTTGAACAGGGGGCGTGACAACCATGGGAACCGTATCCATCAATTCCCCAAGAACGCCAGTCACTACAGGCTCGAATGGCATCGCCACAGCGGCAGTTCCGAATGTGTGCAAGATGCCAGGACCACCAGCGCCCTTCGTGCCCACGCCCCTTCCGAACATCGGCCGAAGCAACCTTTCACCGAAGAAGTTCTCGACCTCAGTGATAATAGAAGGCAAGCCCGTCGCCATCCAGGGCGCGACGTTCGGCAGTACGGGAGACATCGCGTCGAAAGCCACGGGTGGAGGACTCGTGTCCGCAAACACACACGGGCCAACAGCCTTCGTCGCGCCCGGGTCGATGAATGTCAAGATCGAGGGCAAGAGCGTACATCTCCTCGGCGATGCGACAACCAACAACAACGGAAGCCCTCCAAACGCGTCCACTCCTGCCGAGTTGCAGGAATCAGAGACTCCACCGAATCGGAAGAAGATCGACTGCGAAAAAGGGCCACCCTCTGGCCCCCTATCAAAGTGCGAAAAGGAAGAGCTCTGCGCAAAGTGCGCGCACCTCAATCAGAAAGCAGAAGCAGGTGAACTAAAGAAACCCGATAGGGACACGTACAAGAAAAACCGCGACTTGGGCGATGCTGCGGCCAAGAGCCTCGCCGGCAAGGCGCAGCGGAATCCCGATCTCGGCAAAGGCATGCTGGAATTCCACGCGATGTCCGAAGACTGCAAGCAGGAGCACGTCAAGAATGGCTTCAAGGGAACCAGTGCTGATCACGTCCATGACATCGGGCTCGATGGACACCCTACGGTCAGTTCCAACCTGAAGTGGATGGGAAGCCGCGTGAATTCCTGGATGGGGTCAATCATGGGGCAATACAACCCAGAAGTTCACAAGGGAGTTGCTCCGAACTGCTGTGGATAATTCAAACCATGGAGACAAGATGATGACCGAGGCAAGACAAAGGGTTCGCGAACTCGTCAACAATCTGATTGCAGCGCACAAAGAGAAATTCCGGCTCCGCTTCGATGAAGAACTCAACGAGAATCCAACCATCCCTTGCTCGGCGGAGCAGGTGTCTCAACTATCGAGAGCCCTAGGTCAACCGCTACCGCCGACCTACCAGGCGTTCATGGAATTGCGCGACGGGTGGGATGATTTCCAGGGCGACTTTCAGTTCCTTTCCGTGGAAGATCGAGACGATCCGATGGTGAAGGCCCGAATCGAAGAAATGAGCGGATACTTCGATGAACAGGAACTCGACAATCCATTCAAGACCTGGGGGTTTGTTGTCGCTCTCGGAGAGACGTCAGGCCGCCTTGCATTCCTCGACAAGCGGGTGGTCTCTTCTAACGGCGAACTAGAACTCGCCACGTTCGAGTACACGAGGCAGGAGGATCGTTTCCCGAGCTTCGCTGAGTTTCTAGCAGACGAACTGAGGATTGATCGTGAGCTCATCAAAGACGAGCGCGATGGCAGCGCCAGCGATGGCAACGCGGCCTGACCCATCATGGCCGCTTCCCTTCCGCCGCGACTGGCCACACCCTATTTGGTCGATGGTCGCGTCGCATTCAAAGTCATGCAGGATCTCACGGTTTATCTCGGCAGCCCCAGTGAGGCCGATCTCGACGCGCTCTGCAACCTCTATGAGTCCTTCTGCCCTAAGGAACGGCTCGTCGCATACAGGACAGATGAACTCGTCACATGGAGCAACCTGTCCTCGCCTGAACTCACTCTGAGTGGGCGGCGAGCCGCGTCAGCGGGCATTCCACGTCCGTACCTCGAACCTTCTCGTGAACGAATCCGGCAAGGGCGAGCGTTTTCGGTGTGGTTCTGGGACCGAAAGACACTCTCCGATCCGGATGGAAGTTGGAGTTTCCGATGTACCACTCTCAAGCAACGCCCTGATACCTTTCATGGCTTCGCCCGATTCCTGATGCCGCTGACGACGGACGACACACTGCTCTGGGATATGGCCCGGAGCGTTGCAAACACAGTTCCCTTCAGGTCTGGCCACGGCGGTCTGGTCTTTGAACATGACCCGTGGTTGAAGCCTCTCGCTTTCGACAAAATCTATGCGCGTGCTCGCCGCTTCTGGGCGGTGGATATTGACGGTATGGAAGCGACGTTACCGGTCACCCGCAACCATATTAAGGGGGTCAACTGGCTCACGCTCGTCGGAATGCCACTCGCGGAGGAGGCAGCGGAAGGACTCGCGCGCCTCTCGACTGCCCCCCGGATTCGATTGCTGAGGCAGACGCATGGCTTTGTCATCGCCGCAGGACCCTCTCCCATTCCTGGAGATCACCATCAAAGAGACGCGGGATTGGAGCCGTACTTTCGGATAGGCAGCGCTCTCACTCCTCTTTTTCCGACCGAGCATCCCGACTTTTCGGGGTTACGGTTTAAGGCGCCGGGTGCAACGCTCGGGTGGGTCCGTAGGTTCGTAGAGCCGAGCGGTTGGTAGAGCAGTACAGATTCAGTCGAAGCACTGTCCGTCGCTGGCGAGCTGCCGCACTCGGCCCACACCCGAGAACGGGGTACCCGTCCGGATCTGGGCGTCGAGGAGTTGAGTGAGTTGGGACACCTCCATGCGTTCAAGGGGCGCGATGGAGGAACGGATGACGAGGCACATGGGAGCCGACGCGTGGCGGCGGCTGGTGTTGGAGCTGGAGGAGAGCGGGCAAACGCACAAGGAGTTCGCCGCGGCGAAGGCCGTCTCGGTGAGCACGCTGCAGTTCTGGTTGTACAAACTGAGGCGAGAGGCCAGGCGAGCGAACGCCCCTCCTGTGCTGTTGCCAGTGGAGATAGTAGACTCGGCCGCGCCTTCAGCGCGGCGGGGAGGAGCCCTTCCAGGCGGCGCACCCGGCTTGCTGGAAGCCGCGCTCCCGTCCGGCGTCGTGGTGCGCTTCCCGGAGGGGACGGACGTAGCGTACCTGCGTGCAGTCCTGGCGGGACTGGGTTGACGTGCTCCTGTTGCCGCGCGCAGTCCGCATCCATCTGGCGACTGAGCCGGTGGACATGCGCAAGTCCATCGACGGACTCTTCGTCCATTTGCAGCGCGTCCTGGCGGCCGACGCGTACTCCGGCCACCTCTTCGTCTTCGTCAGCAAGCGGCGGGACAAGGTAAAGGTGCTGGCATGGGACGGCGGAGGCTTCCTGCTTCTGTACAAGCGACTGGAAGCGGGCCGCTTCCGGATGCCTAATGTCGCGGACGACGCCACGTCGGTGCAGTTGGACTCCACCCAGTTGGCCATGTTGCTCGACGGTATCGACGTCTCCCGAGTGCGTCGGCCCGCCCGCTGGCAGCCACCCGGGCAGTCAGCCGAGGCCCAGGGCACCTCGGCTCGGCGGTGAGTACTTGGGTGGCATGGCTCGTGAGCTGCCAATGGACCACCACTGCCCCTGGCGAGAGGAGGCCGAAGAGCTTCGTGAGCGGCTGACCGCGCTCGAGCAGCAGGTCGCGACTCTCACCCGCACCGTCTTCGGCAAGAAGTCGGAGAGGCTGCCTCCACCCGAGGAGGAGCTACGCAGGGAGGCCCCTTGAGCCTCCCCGGGTTTTGTGGCTCTCCCGCACTTCGTGTGGATCGTAGGGGCAGACGGTGAGCAGCACGCGACGACGAAGCAGGTCGAAGTTGGCGCGGCCGTACATCTGACGCTTGAGCAGCTTGAGCTTCGTGATTTGGCCCTCAGCCTGGGCGTTGCTCCATGGAGAGGTCAGGGCGGCCCGGACAGCATCGCCATCCTGTTCGAGGCCCTCCGCAAACGTTTCCACCGCGCGGACCCCGCACGCACGCGCCTCGACCAACCACGCGTTGAAGCGCCTCGAAGACCGGCTTGGCCTTGCTCGCTGTGAAACGCCCCTCGAGCGCACGAGTTCGCAGAACCGCCGGGCCAATGCGACGACACGCGATGCTTCCTCGTCCTGCTCGATGCGAGCCAACGTCGCGGTCTCCGCGGAGGTCAACCCCGCGGGCTTCTTCACGCACAACCATGCCAATTGCTTCGGCGAGGAGAGCGCGTCGGGGCGCATGCGATTCGACCACCAGTTGCCGCCAGGATAACCACGCGCCCCTGAGCGAGGCCGAACGGTCCGTCGCGGCTGAAGCCAACGGTGGACCTGTCGCGAAGTGCCACGAAAACCTTGGGCGCGAATCTCCCGCCAGAGTTCGCATGCGTTTTCACACCCCGCGGCGTGTCGCTTCGTCAGGTACTCCAGATAAGGGTCGAGGATGCTTCGTTTGGGCACGCGTGCCGCACGCTCGGGGAAGACTTCGGCGGCGGCGTATTTGCGCACCGTCCCGCGCGCAAGTCCCAGTGTGTGACTGATTCTAAGCAGCGGCTCCCCGGCCAGGTGACGCCGCCGTACGGCTTCGTAGGCAGCAACACGCCGGGAGCGGCTCTCCTCTCGACCGCGAGCTTCGGCGTGTGTTCGCGAGAAGCTGGTATGGCGACGTGCGGGAAGAGTCTCTGCGCTCGACACCGATAGTAGCGCTCGAAGGCGGGGGTGAGCACTGGTCATCCAGCGTTCCATCAGTTGCCGTCCATTCAGCAGCAAGTGCCAACGGTCCGCCACCTGCTGGGCCTCTGGCGCGCCCAGCACTGCTGCTCGTGTGTACTCAGTCGACCGGTCTCTTGCGATGACTTCCACGCCGGGGTGCTTGCGCAACCAGGCGCTCACCGTGGGAGTCGAGCGGTCTGGCAATACGTCCCGCACGCAGTGCGCTTCCAGGTCGACAAGGATGGAGCCGTAGGTGCGCCCCTTTCGCAGCGCCCAGTCGTCGAGGCCCAAGACGCGAGCGGGGCTGGACGGAGGCAGCGGAGCGCGGCGAATCAGCCGCAGGAGAGTATCGGGACTGGTGGGCATGGCCAGGGGCTTGAGCAGCCTGGCCCCAGCCTCTGCCCCGGCAGTGATTGCAACGGCGCACTGCGCGGTGGCCAGCCGCCGTGTCCGTCGAGCCTGAGCAGCCAGCAGGCGCACCGGCCGCTCCGCGAACGTGCGGCGGGAGCATTCCGGGTTTCGGCAGCAGAAGCGCCGTACACGCAGCTCGAGCCGCACGGCGCGCCCTGCGGCGGGCAGGTCCGCTGGGCGTCGGATGTAGCTACCGTGCACTGCGGTACTCGGCGTTTGGCAGGAGGGACATCGTGCTCCCGTGCCTTCCATACGCACCCCGAGGACGACACCTGCCGAGCTTCCGTGGGCCACCCGGTCCACCCGACACCCAGGAAGTGGATACAGCGTTTCCATTCCCAAGGTGTATTCGCCCCGTTGCTAGCCTACCGCGTCTGCCTACTCCCCAGAGGGGAACCACACGAAGTGCGGGAGAGCCGGTTTTGTGGACACCGGAGATGAGGTGACCGAAGGATGTCCACGACGATGCCGAGACGCGAGCGCAGGAAGTACACGCCCGAGTTCAAAGCCCGGACTGTGAAGATGGTGCTGGAAGAGGGCAAGTCCCGGGCGCAGGTGGCCAAGGACCTGGACCTGACTCGCAGCGCGCTGGAGGCTTGGATGAGGCAGTCGCGAACGGACGCGGGCCAGGGGCCGTCCGGGGCGCTGACGACGGGTGAGAAGGAGGAACTCGCTCAGTTGCGCCGCGAGGTGCGCCAGCTGCGGATGGAGCGGGAGATACTAAAGAACGCGGCGGCCTTCTTCGCCAAGGAGAGCACGTGAGGTTCACGGCCATCCAGGAGGAGAAGGCGAACTACCCGGTGGCGATGCTGTGCCGTGTGCTGGAGGTGTCTCGAGCGGGCTACTACGCCTGGGAGGGACGTGAAGCGTCGGCACGCCAGAAGGCCAATGCGGCGCTGGTGGAGCGAATCCAGCAGGTGCATCAGGACAGCCGCCGCACCTATGGCAGCCCACGCGTCCAGGCCGAGCTGAAGGCCCAGGGGCTGCCCGTGGGCCGGCACCGCGTGGCCCGACAATGGGACGCGCTCACCCGCTTTGTCGAGGACGTGCGGCTCCCCTTGGACAACAACGCCTCGGAGCGAGCCCTGCGCGTCGCGGCCCTCGGACGGAAGGACTTTCTGTTTGTCGGGCATGACCGCGCGGGCCGCAACCTCGCGGGGCTCTACTCGCTGGTGGCTACCTGCTCGGCGAACGGCATCAATCCGCGTGAGTACCTCTCCGACGTCTTGCTTCGCGTGCAGTACCACCCGGCAAGCCGCCTGGATGAACTCCTACCAGGTCCCTGGAGTCGTCGCCTCGCCGCGAACACCTCCTGACGCACGCTGCGGACCTGCTGCCCCTCCACGAGCGTTATCCGTCCACTGACCCTGGTCCGGGGCGGGGCTCGTTTGTCCTCACGACAGCTAAACCCGGACGGTTACAGAACGGGGGCGGGCCGAGTGGTCGCTCGGCTCTCGCCTCTGCTTCGATTGACGGTGGAGGACGATGGCGGCAACTGATCCTAAACCAAGGATCGTAAATCTCGTCCGGCCTCAGGCGGTGCGCCTGAGGTCGGTGCGGTGCAGGGATGGACTGGCGGAGCGTTGGGAAGTGCGAGCTGAGTGGTAGGCATGCACCCGGGCGATGAGCCGGTCCATGGTGCGGCAGCGGTGGTTGCGGGTGACATTGGCGTGCAGGTCGAGCCACACCCGCTCGATGCGATTGCCCTGCGGGCAGTAGGGCGGCAGGAAGTGGAGGACGAATCTCCCGTGGAGCTGCGCGAGCGCCGTGAGCGTCTTCTTGCTGGAGTGGACCGAGGCGTTGTCGAGGACGAGGTGGATGCGGCGAGCCCACCGGTATGCACTCGCCAGGCGCCAGAGAAGCTGAATGAACAGAGCGCTGGCTTTGCTCCGTCCCTCAATCCAAGTCAGTTTTCCAGTGCGGACATTGAGCGCTCCGGCCAGGTAGCGATTCTGGTTGTTGCCGGGCGTCACCACCACGCGCCGCTACCAAGGTAGACACCAGTCGCGTCCCACCTTGGGGTTGAGATGGATGTCGACTTCGTCCACGTGGAGAAAGGGCTCTTTGGGAGGGCCGTACGCCTCGAGACACCTCAGCTCGAGGAGTCGACGGCGTCGCCTCCACCCGGGCCATGGACACTCGACGATGGGCTTGGCCACCTTGAGACGCGCACCGAGCGAGGCGAGGGTACGCCCCATGGTGGCAACCGACACGCGCACCAGGCCTCGGCGGGCCAACTCCTGGCACAGCAACTCCCGAGTCCAGGTGGGGCGACACCAACCCCAATCCTCGGGAGTCCCCGCCAGTACTCGCACCAGCCGCTCGCGGAACCGCTCGTCTACCTTGGAACGTCCGTTGCTCCCCCTCCTGTCCCGAAGGGCCTGCCGCCCTCCATCCCGGTAGCGACGGACCGCCCCCACCACCGTCGAGGTCGCGCATTCCAAGGCCCGGGCGACGGCGTGGCACGAGGCGCCTCGTCCCACCGACGCCACTGCCATGCATCTGCGGTAGGTGAGCGGGCAGCCACTCCAGGCTGCCCACCGAAGCAGCGCTTGCCGCTGCTTTCTCCTCAACCACTGCCTACCTTTGCCCTCGGGCAGGGCCTTCTCGCTCTCAGGTCTTCTGCACACACAGAGCCGAACGAGAGGTGCCCCTGCTCTCTCTTCCCGCTCCTCCTGCGCCCGCTTGCTCTCCGACCTGATCGGGAATCACGAACCCCGGTTTAGGGGCGAACTGGCTTCGGTGAGGATCCGTCACCACCAAAGCCGTCATCCGCGCTGAAATCTTCGGTACTCATGGGGCAGGCGATTCGAGTCAACTCATCGACCTTGACAGGACGCGACGCCGTACTTCGTGCGCAGGTAGCCCAGGAAGTCCGCGTCCGTGAGGCCCTGCCCCGTCACCGCGCGCACGCGCTCCTCCGCGGGGAGACGGAAGCCGTGGTGGTGGATGTTCTCGCGCAGCCAGTCGCGCAGGGGCAGCAGGTGTCCCTGGCGGAGCTGTCCTTCGAGGCCCGGCAGGGCGCGCTCGGCCGCGCGGTAGAGTGACGCGGCGTAGAGGTTGCCCAGCGAGTACGTGGGGAAGTAGCCCAGCTCACCCCAGGCCCAGTGGATGTCCTGGAGCACGCCCTGCGTGTCATCCGGCGGCGTGACGCCCAGGTAGCGCTCCATGCGCGCGTTCCACGCGGCGGGCAGCTCGTCGAGCGGGAGCTCGTCCCGAATCAGCAGCAGCTCCAGCTCGTAGCGCACGGCGATGTGCAGGTTGTACGTCACCTCGTCGGACTCGGTGCGGATGAGCGACGGGCGCACCGCGTTGACGGCGGCGAGGAAGTCCTCCACGTCCACGCCGGCCAGCGCCTCCGGGAAGCTGTCGCGCAGCAGCGGGAAGTAGTGCTCCCAGAAGGCGCGGCTGCGGCCCACCAGGTTCTCCCACAGACGCGACTGCGACTCGTGCAGGCCCATGGAGGGTGCGGCGGCCAGCGGGGTGCGGTGGTGCTCGGGCGCGAAGCCCTGCTCGAACAGGCCGTGGCCCGCCTCGTGGATGGTGCTGAAGATGGCGGAGAGCGGGTTCGTCTCGTCCACGCGCGTGGTGAGCCGCACGTCGAGCGCATGCGTGCCGCCCGTGAAGGGGTGGATGCTCAAGTCCTGCCGGCCCGCCTCCAGGTCGAAGCCGATGTCCTTGAGCAACCGCAAGGTGAAGCGCCACTGCGCATCCTTGTCGTAGCGCCGGCCGTCGAAGAGGTCCGGCGCCTTCCGTGCCGTCCCCGAGAGAGTGCCCACCATGGGGATGAGGTGCTCGCGCAGGGTGCTCAACACGGGGGTGAGCCGCGCCACGCGCATGCCGGGCTCATAGCCCTCCAGCAGCGCGTCATAGCGCTCACCGTCGTGGCCATAGGCATCCGCCTGCTCGCGGCGCAGCGACAGGAGCCGGTGGAGCGCGGGCTGGAAGCGGGCGAACTTGCGCTCCTGACGGGCCTCGCGCCAGGCGTGGAGGCCCTGACTCTGGGCCTCGGCCAGGGCGCGCACCAGCGCGGCGGGCACTCGCACCTCGCGCTCGCGCTCGCGCCGGAGGACCTCCACCATGGCGCGCTCGTCGTCCGTCAGGCCCGCCTCGGTGGCCGCCTTCTCGAGGGCATCGCCGAGCCTCGGGTCCACCAGGCGCTCATGGTGGATGCCCTGGAGGGTGGAGAGCTGATGCGCCCGCGCGGGGCCTGCCCGGGCCGGGAGGTAGATCTCCTGGTCCCACGTGGCGAGGCCGATGAGCCCCTGAAGGTCCTTCAACTCCTGCATCCGGGAGAGCAGCCAGGTGTCCATGGCGTCCTCTATATCAACGTGCCCCGCCCCTCGCCTTCGAGGTGCTCACACACGCTCGCAACGTTGGCTTCGCGGCGCTTGCACCCGTGGGTGATGGAGACCGGCGCCAGGAAGCCCGATGTCATCCGGGACTCTTCGCGGAGGATGTTCATGAGCAACCCACAACGTGTCGCCCTGGTGACGGGAGCATCTCGAGGTATCGGCGCGGCCATCGCGGAACGACTGGGCCAGGACGGCCTCGCCGTGGTCGTGGCCTTCTCGGGTGATGAAGAGGGCGCGCGCGCCGTGGTGCGCCGCATCGAAGCCGCGGGAGGGCGGGCGCTCGCCTCGCGCGTGGATATCCGGGACGCCAGCGCGGTCCAGGCCGTCTTCGATGCGACGGAGAAGGCGTTTGGCGGCCTCGACGTCCTCGTCAACAACGCGGGCGTCATGGAGCTCGGCCGGATTGACGAGATGACGGACGACACCTTCTCGCGGCAGCTCTCCGTGAACCTCATGGGCTCCTTCCACGCCATGCGCGAGGCGAGCCGGCGCCTCCGGCGAGGCGGCAGCATCGTCAACCTGTCCTCGAGCGTCGTCCGCCTGCTCCAGCCCACCTACGGCCCCTACGCCGCCACCAAGGCCGCCATCGAGGCCCTCACCATGGTGCTGGCCCGGGAGCTTCGAGGTCGGGACATCACCGTGAACGCCCTGGCCCCCGGCCCCACGGCGACCGAGCTGTTCTTGAAGGGAAAGCCTCCCGCCGTCGTGGAGCAGCTCACCAAGGCCCCTCCCCTGGAGCGGCTGGGCACCCCCGAGGACATCGCACGCGCCGTCTCGTTCCTCGCGGGCCCCGATGGACGGTGGGTCAACGGACAGGTCCTCCGAGCGAACGGAGGGCTCGTGTAGGCACCTCCCCGGCGGCCAGCCAGGCCCCCACCCCGCGCGCCTTCTGGTATGAGGGCCCGGCAATGGCCAATGTCATCCAGTTCTTCATGACCCCCGACGACGAGGTCGCCTTCTTCCGCTTCCTGGAGCGCTTCGTCCTGGAGGTGTACCCCCGCCGCGTCCCCGAGGACTGGAAGACGTTCCGCGCCCACCAGGACCACATCGAGAAGCTCCCCCAGGAGGACCTGTACCTGGTGGCGAGCGACCTGGGCCCCGCCATCGTCGACAAGATGAAGCGCGGCCCGGACAAGGGCTACTGGCGCGTGGACGAGGTCCGCTCCCCCGTCATCTTCATGGAGCGCTGCCGCACCAACGAAGAGGGCGAGCTCGTCAGCGGCAGCCTCTGGGCGGAGCTGGACATCACCGCGCAGACGGGCCGGAAGAACGCGGCGCCGGACCGCTTCCGGCGCCTGTTCCTGGAGATTGAGGAGTACGTGAAGAAGACCTTCCGCCGAGGCCAGCCGAAGGACTTCTTCGTCGGCCCCAAGGCGGCCCGCCTCTACAAGGAAGGCCTGGTCCTCCGGGACTCCGCTCACCGCGGTGGCACGGTGAACGTCTACAAGTAGCCCGCGGCTCAGCTCCCCGAGGCGAGCGCGGCGAGCTTTCGCAGCTGCGGCGCCTCGTTGAGGAACTTCAGCTCCGGGTGCTTGCTCTCGGCGTGCTGGAGCGCCCAGTCGTCGCGGAAGAGCACCAGGGGCAGCCCGTCGCGGTCCTGCACCGTCTGACGGTTGCCTTCCCAGTCGAAGGACTTCGGGTCGAAGTTCTGCCCCACCACCCAGCGCGCGTGGCTGAAGGGCAGCCGGTCCAGGGCAATCTTCGCCCCGTACTCGTGCTCCAGCCGGTACTGGAGGACCTCGAACTGGAGGGCGCCGACCACGCCGACAATCGGGTCCTTCATGCCCATGGCGAGCTGCTGGAAGATCTGCACGGTGCCCTCTTCCGAGAGCTGCTCCAGGCCCTTCTCCATCTGCTTGCGGCGCAGCGGGTCCTTGGAGCGGACCACCGCGAAGTGCTCCGGGCTGAAGCGCGGCACGCCCTCGAACTCCACGTCGGAGCCCTCCGCCAGGGTGTCGCCGATGCGGTACTGCCCCGGGTCGAACAAGCCGATGACGTCGCCGGGCCAGGCGTCTTCGATGGCGGTGCGCTCGGCGGCCATGAACTGGCTGGGCTTGGCCAGGCGCACTTCCTTGCCCAGGCGCGAGTGGAACGCGTTCATGCCCTTGACGTAGCGGCCGCTCACCACGCGCATGAAGGCGATGCGGTCGCGGTGCGCGGGGTCCATGTTCGCCTGAATCTTGAAGACGAAGCCCGCGAACTTGGGGTTGTTCGGCTCGCGGGGGCCGTTCGTCGTCTGGCGCGGGGTGGGCGCGGGGGCCAGGTCCAGGAAGGCGTCGAGGAACGGGCGCACGCCGAAGTTCGTCATCGCGCTGCCGAAGAACATGGGCGTCAGCTGGCCCTGGTCGCTCTTCTCGCGGGTGAACTCGTCACCGCCGATGTCGAGCAGCTCGATGTCCTCGTGGAGCTTCGCCAGCTCCGCCTCCGTGAGCACCGTCTTGATTTCATCCGAGTCGATGGCGACCGAGCGCTCGGCGACCTCGGATTCGCCGTGGGTGCCCTCGGCGGCGAAGACGTGGACGACGCGGGCCTGGCGGTCATAGACGCCGCGGAACTCGGGCCCCATGCCGATGGGCCAGTTCATCGGGTAGGAGCGGATGCCGAGCACCTGCTCCAGCTCGTTCATCAGCTCGAGCGGCTCGCGGCCGTAGCGGTCCAGCTTGTTGACGAAGGTGAAGATGGGGATGCCGCGCAGGCGGCACACCTTGAAGAGCTTCTTCGTCTGGGGCTCGACGCCCTTGGCCGCGTCGATGAGCATCACCGCGGCGTCGGCTGCGGCGAGCGTGCGGTAGGTGTCCTCGGAGAAGTCCTGGTGGCCCGGGGTGTCCAGCAGGTTGACGGCGTGGTCCCGGTACACGAACTGGAGGACGGACGAGGTGACGGAGATGCCGCGCTCCTTCTCCAGCTCCATCCAGTCGCTGGTGGCGTGGCGCCTCGCCTTCTTGGCCTTCACGCTGCCGGCCAGGTGGATGGCGCCGCCGTAGAGCAGCAGCTTCTCCGTGAGCGTGGTCTTCCCCGCGTCGGGGTGGGAGATGATCGCGAAGGTGCGCCGCCGGGCGACCTCCCTGTCGAGCTCGTTCGTCATGACCCCGGGCCAACTACCACGGGCCGTGTTTCCTTGCAGCCCGCAAGGAGGCCCCTGGTGGACAGATGGGTCACCATGGGAGGGTCAGGCCACACTTTCTCGCCTTGGGAGGCAGGTATGCAGAGGACCCATTACTCGACGGGAACCCCTTGGGAGCCTCGCGTGGGCTATTCGCGCGCGGTGCGGGTCGGGCCGTTCATCAGTGTCGCGGGGACCACGGCCACGGACGAGTCCGGGCAGGTGGTGGGGGCCGGGGATGCCTACCGGCAGGCCGTCCAGGTGCTGAGGAACATCGAAGCGGCGCTCAAGGCGGTGGGGGCGGGGATGAAGGACGTGGTGCGGACGCGGATGTTCGTGACGGACATCTCCCGCTGGGAGGAGATTGGCCGGGCGCACGGGGAGTTCTTCGCGAACATCCGACCCGTCACGTCGATGGTGGAGGTGAGCAAGCTCATCTCGCCGGAGATGCTGGTGGAGATTGAGGCCGACGCGGTGGTCGCGGACGCGGCGCCCTGAGGGACAGGCGCCCCCCTGCCCGGTCGGGCGGTGGCGGTCTTCTACTCGACGCTCCAGGTTCAAGGGGCCATGGGCGTCGAGTGGAAGGACAACATCGACATCGCGGATGCGCTGGAGCGGGTGGCGGACCTGCTGGAGGAGCAGGACGCGATGCCGTTCCGGGTGACGGCCTATCGCAAGGCGGCGGCGACGATTGCGCGCTGGCCGGAGTCGGTGGCGGAGGTGCTCGCCTCGAAGGGGCAGGCGGGGCTGAAGGGGTTTCCGGGGGTGGGCAAGAGCATCGCGGCGGCGGTGACGGAGCTGGTGCGAACGGGACAGCTGGAGCTGTTGGAGCGGCTGGAGCGGGAGTCCTCGCCGGAGCAGTTGCTCGCCAGTGTGCCGGGGATAGGGCCGGAGCTGGCTCGGCGGATTCACGAGGAGCTGGGGGTCCGCACGCTCGAGGAGCTGGAGCAGGCGGCGCATGACGGGCACCTGGAGCGGGTGGAGGGCTTCGGGCCCAGGCGTGGGCAGCAGGTGAGGGACCTGCTGGCGGCGCGGCTGGGGCGAGCGCGGCGGGGGATTGTGCGCAAGCGGGAGGGGCCTCGGCCGGAGGTGGGGCTGCTGCTCCAGGTGGATGAGGAGTACCGGAGGAAGGCGGCCGCGGGGGCGCTGCGGACCATCGCGCCCCGGCGCTTCAATCCCACGGGCGAGGCGTGGCTGCCGGTGATGCAGCGCACGGTGGATGGGTGGCGGGTGCGGGCGCTGTTCTCGAACACGGCGGTGGCGCATCAGCAGAACGCGACGCGCGAGTGGGTGGTGCTGTACTTCGACAAGGACGACGCGGAAGGACAGTGCACCGTCGTCACCGCGCACCGGGGGCCGCTGGATGGACGGCGCGTGGTGCGAGGCCGCGAGGTGGAGTGTCTGGCCTACTACGGCGTGGAGTCCGAGGAGACAGAGGCGCCGCAGCCAGGCGCATGAGGGTCCAGCGGGCGACAGTCCCTGATGCCAACGGCGACACGGCCCAGTAGGATTCACGTCATGTCTACCAAGGACGAGCTGCTCACCAGTGTCTTGAGCCTCCCTGCCGAGGAGCGCGCCGAGGTCGCCCGTGAGCTGCTGCGCAGCCTCGACGCCCCCGACGAGAGCGGCGACACCGAGTCAGAGTGGTCACGGGAGCTCGACCGGCGAGCGACCGACATCCGTGAAGGCCTGGTCGAAACAGTCCCCTGGGACACCGCGGAGCAGCAGCTTGCAGGCCGGCTGAGGCACCGCCGCTGATGTCCCCCGTCCATCTCCATCCGGACGCCCTCCAGGAAGCACAGACCACGGTGGAGTGGTACGAAGACAAGCGCGAGGGACTGGGTATCGAGTTCCTCGCGGAGCTCCGACGAAGCGTTGAAGCCATCTCCGCGAATCCGCGCGTGGCCCCGCTGTGGCCCGGTGCACAAGCGAAGGCCGCTGGCATCCATCGGTTTCACATGGAGCGCTTCCCGTTCGTCCTCCCCTACGTCGTCGTCGGTGAACAGGTCACCCTTCTCGCCATCGCGCATGAACGCCGCCGCCCCATGTACTGGCAGCGACGTGCTCTCGCGGCCTCACACCATTGATGCAACGGTCGTCCCCCGGGGTACGCTCCGGCGAACGCGGTCGCGCACTTCGAGAGTCGCACGCGAGGCGCGGAAGCAGCGCCGGGGGACGACGATGGCGAAATCAAGGAAGAGTCAGACACCCGCGGTCGAAGCCTTCGGCAACACCTGGAGCGACTGTGCTCCCGCGCTCAGCGGTGACCTCCAGTCGACCGAGTCCGCCCTGGGGATGAAGATTCCCAAGGAGCTCGCGAAGGTGTTTCAAGTGTGCGCGGGGGGCCGCCCGGCCCGGAACTTCTACGAGAGCCGCGCCCACAACATCGAGGTCTCCGTCGGCTACATCTTCCCGCTCCAGAAGCAGGGACGGCGCGATGACCTCGCGACGACGTATCAGCGCATCCGGAAACACCAGCCCACCTTCCCCGAGGGCCTGCTGCCCTTCGCCTATGACAACGGCCACGCGAACCTCCTGGGCGTGAAGGTCCGGACCGGGGAAGTGGTGTACTGGCTTCACGACGATGCCGACGAGCCCCTCCGCCTCGTCGCCTCCGACCTCCAGGCGTTCCTCTCGGGCCTGACGCAGAGCCCCTTCTGAACCCAAGGCCCGCGCCCTCGACTCGGACGCGGGCCCGTCACCTCACGGCGCCGGGGTGTACAGCTCCGCCGAGGAGAGCGCGCCGCTGGAGCCCAGCCCGCCCGCGACCATCGCCCGCCCCGAGCTGGTCAGTCGCACCGCCGCCGCGTTCACCAGCGCGCTCGACATGGCCCCACCCGACGTCCACAGCCCCGTCCCCGGGTCGAACACCTCCGCCGTCGCCAGCAGCCCCGTCGCGGCCCCCGCGTCGCCGCCCAGCACCAACACCCGCCCCGACGCCAGCACCACCGCCATCGCCGCGTAGCGGCTGCTCGCCATCGGAGCCACGCTCGACCAGGTCTCCGTCGCCGGGTCATACACCTCCGCCGACGCCAGCGCCCCACCCAGCCCCCAACCGCCCGCCACCAACACCTTGCCTCCCGGCAGCACCACCGCGATGTGCCCGTAGCGCGTCCCCGCCATCGGCCCCGTCGGCGTCCACTGCCCCGTGTGCAGGTCGTACAGCTCCGCGGACGCCGTGTCGCCCGACGGCGTCGTCCCGCCCGCCACCAGCACCTTCCCGGACGACAGCGGCGTCGCCGTGTGATTCACCCGCCGCGTGTTCATCGCCCCCGTGATGCGCCACGTCCCCGAGGGCGGGTCGAACAACTCCGCCGACGACAGGATGCTGCCGAAGCTCGGCGCGCTCCTTCCGCCCGTCAGCAACACCTGCCCCGACGCCAACAACGTCGCCGTGTGACGCGAGCGAACCCCGGTCATCCCGCCCGTGCCCTCCCACACCCCTCGCGCCGGGTCATACACCTCCGCCGACGACAGGAAGAGGGACCCGCTCCCCTGCCCTCCCGCCGCCAGCACCTTCCCCGAAGGCAGCCGCGTCGCCGTGTGCAGGAACCGCGCGGTGTTCAAGCCGCCCGTCGAGGACCACGTCGAGAGGCTCTCGTCATACAGCTCCGAGCCCGTGACGCCGCTGCTCCCCGTGGCCGTCCCCCCCGCCACCAACACCCGCCCCGACTCCAACACCGTCACCGAGTGGTGATACCGCGACGCCCCCAGGCTCGCCGTCGCACGCCAGGGCGGCGTGGGCACCGCGAACCGCTCCGCCGTGGAGGAGCGCTGCACCCCGTCCGGACTCCCGCCCGTCACCAGCACCTCGCCCTGCTGCAACAGCGTGGCGGTATGCCCCAGCCGGCTCGCCCCCATCGCCCCCACCGGGCTCCAGCGCCGCATCACCGGGTCGAACAGCGCCGCGCTCTGCAGATACGGGTCATTGCCATCCGTCCCACCGCTGACGAGCACCTCACCCGAGTGCAGCAACGTGGCCGTGTGCTGCGCACGGTCCTCCGGCATCAGCTGCGCCACCGGAGACCACCCGGCCCCCAGCTCGAACAGCTCCGCGCTCCGCGACGCCGAGAGCTCGTCCACGAACCCGCCCGCCACCAGCACCTTCCCCGACAACAACAGCGTCGCGCTGTGCCCCGAGCGCGCGCTGACCATCATCGCCACCGGACTCCATTGCCCGGTGCCCGGCTCATACACCTCCGCGTCGCGCAGGAACGCTCCCCGAGGCCCCTGCCTCCCGCCCGTCACCAGCACCTTCCCTCCCGGTATCAACGTCGCCGTGTGTCCGACCCGAGGCTTGCTCATGCTCCCCGTCGTCGACCACGTCCCCGCCACCGGGTCGAACACCTGGGCCGTGGCCAGCCCCGCGCCCGCGCCGTTCTCTCCCCCCACCACCAACACCTTGCCCCCTTGAATCAACGTCGCCGTGTGTCCCGAGCGCAGCGAGTCCAGACTCCCCGCCGCCGTCCAGCCGCCCATCGACGGGTCATACAGCTCCGCCGTCCCCGTCGCGGACACCCCGGAGTCCCCGCCCGCCACCAGCACCTTGCCGTTGCCCAGCAGCGTCGCCGTGTGCCGGCGCCGCGCCGCGCTCAGCGAGCCCGCGGACAGCCACCGCGCGTTCTTCACGTCATACAGCTCCGCGCTCGACGAGGACTGCCCGCCCACCACCAGCACCAGCCCGGAGCGGAGCACCGTCGCCGTGTGGTCCATGCGCTGAAGCGACATGCTCACCGTCGGCGTCCAGCCTTGCGCCAGCGTCTCATGCTGAGCCTGGGCCTCCCACGCCTGTGTCGTCGTGTCGTCAGAACATCCCGCGAGGACAAACGCCGTCAGAAGCACGGCCAGCCGGCCGAGCCCGATACATCGATTCATGGGTGGTGTCCTTTCCCAGAGGGAGTGCGGCCGAGAAGCCGCACACGTCGGGCCTTACCCAATCCCAGGGAAGGAGGCCATGCCACCCACTGAAAAGATTCACCCACTCCATGCGACAGGTGGGGCCCGGATGCCCCACCGTGAGTCATGAGAGGGATTAACTGCTCGCGGAAGTGTAATGCCCGATGGAGCGAATCCAGACGCGCCGCGCCACCCAGGAGAATACCAGTGAGCCCACGACAGCGCCGACCAGGGAGGTCATCGGCAGCCGTCCCAGCATGGCCTCCGCCGGGAAGGTCGTCATCAAGGCCAGGGGAATCACGTACGTGAAGACAAGCGTCAACGCACCGCGTGCCACACCCTTGAACACGGAGGAAGGCCAACGCGCGAAGTCGAAGATGGAGCTGAAGAGATACGTGAGGTTGTCCACCCGGACGACGAAGAACGCGGCGCTCACCGTCAATATCCACAGCGAATACAAGAGCAGCGTGCTCGTGCAGAGCAATACCAGTGACGTCACCAGTCCCAGCGGTGACGGCCCGTGGCCCAGCAGGCTGAAGGCGTAGACGAAGAGCCCCAACCCCGTGAGCACGTTGAAGGCGCGCCACGGCAAGAAGCGCTGCGTCGACACCAGGAACTGCGCGTCCGCGGGCTTGAGCAGCACGAAGTCCAGCGTGCCCTTGCGGATGTGCTCCACCACCCCGGTGAGGCTCGGGTTGATGGCGCCCTCGAGGATGCCTTGCAGCAGGGTGAACCAGCCCACCACCAGGAGTGCCTGGCCGAAGCTCCAGCCCTCCACCTCCGGCCTGCCGCCATACACCACGAACAGCGGCGCCAGCGCGGTGAAGGTCCAACACAGGGAGGTGAAGCCCTCGGTGAAGAAGTCCACGCGGTACTGGAGTGCCTGGAGGGTGGAGGCCTTCAACTGGACCCCGAACAGCCGCAGATAACGCCGCACCATGCCCCTATCCTCCGAACGCCGCGAAGCGCCGCACGCCGTACTTCCAGAGGCCCAGCGCCAGCGTGCCCATGCCCAGCACCCACGCCCACTGCCGCGCGAGCAACCCCAGCGCGGTGGGCAGGTCATGCGCCCCCGTCATCAGCTCCACCGGCAGCCCCATCTGGTAGCGGAACGGCAGCCAGTTGATGACCGCGCGCAGCCCGTCCGGCAGCAGCTCCACCGGGTACATGTAGCCCGAGCACACGAAGAAGAGGACCATCCACACCTCCATCGTCTTCTGGCTGCTGTCCGTGAAGAGGCTCAGCGCGCCCATGGCCACGTTGGCCAGGAAGGTGATGGCCCAGCCGCCCAGCACCGCGACCAGGAACAGCCCCCACTGCCACGCGTGCTGAGGCACCGCCTTGTCCGCGCCCACCAGCACCACGCTCAGCACCACCACCGGCACCGCGACGACGAGGCGCAGCGGGAAGCCCGCGATGTTGTCGAACATGTACGCCCACAAGGGCGAGATGGGGCGCAACAGCCGCATGGCCAGCGTGCCCTGCTTCACCTCCCAGTTGATGATCCACGCGGCCCAGGCGCTGGTGAGCTGGCGCACCGCGAAGGTGGCCAGGAAGTAGCTCACGAAGTCCGCCTGCCCGTACTGTCCCACCGGCGAGTGCTTCGCCACCGCCATCCACAGCACCATGTTCACCAGCGGCATGGTGGTGGACAGCACCCAGACGAACATCTCCGCCCGGTAGGCCACGGACTCGGCGAAGCCCACGCGCAGCATGGTGGGCATGGCTCGCAGCACACCCCGCACGCTCACGCGGGCACCACTTCCGCCTGCCGGCGCGCCTTGTTCTCCGCGAACAGCTCGCTCATCACCTCTTCGAGCGGTGCGTTCTCCACCGTGAGGTCCGTCACCGGCAGGCCCGACAGCGCCCTGCTGATGGTGGCGTTGACCGCGTCCTGCTGGACCTGGAGCACCGCCGTCCCCGCCTCGTGTGTCACCACCTTGCCCAGGGGCTGCAGCCGCGAGACGTCCACCTGCTCCGCCAGCCGCAGCACCACGCGCTTCTCCGGGCGCACGCGCTGCACCAGCGCCTCCAGGCTGCCGTCGTAGGACAAGAGCCCCTTGTCGATGACGATGACGCGCGGGCACAGCGCGGCCACGTCGTCCATGTAGTGGCTGGTGAGGATGAGCGTGGCGCCGTACTTCTCGTTGTAGTCCTTGATGAAGGTGCGCATGGTGGCCTGCATGGACACGTCCAGGCCGATGGTGGGCTCGTCCAGGAACAGCACCCGGGGCCGGTGGATGAGGGCCGCGGCCAGCTCGCACTTCATGCGCTCGCCCAGGGAGAGCTGCCGGGTGGGCTTGCCGATGAGGTCGCCAATCTCCAGGAGACCCACCAGCTCATCCAACGTCTGCTTGTATTGGACGGTGGGCACGTCGTAGATGGCGCGGTTGAGCTCGAAGGTCTCCGCCGGAGGCAAGTCCCACAGGAGCTGCTGCTTCTGCCCCATGACGAGCATGATTTTCTTGAGGAACGCCTCCTCGCGCAGGCGCGGCACGTGGCCGTCCACCCGGACCTCTCCGTCGGAGGGGTGCAGGAGCCCCGCGAGGACCTTCAGCGTCGTCGTCTTCCCGGCGCCGTTGGGGCCCAGGAAGCCCACGCGCTCCCCGGGGCGGATATCGAACGAGATGCCGTCCACGGCCTTCACGGGGGTGTAGGTGCGGTGGACGAGCGAGCGGAGGGCCGCCTTGAGCCCTGGCGGGCGCTTGTGGACTTTGTAGTGCTTGCGCAGCCCGTTGACGGAGATCATGTGCGACAAGGGTTTAACGCGGACGCCCCCGGGAGGCGACCGTGGAGTTGAGCAAGTGGAAGCGTGACAACCGATTGGCGGAGGCCGCGTACGGGCGCGGCGCCTCGGTCGAGGGCCTGGCGGGATGAGCAACGGATATAGCAAGGACCTGGAGAAGTGGCTGCCCCGGCTCATCGCCGTGTGGCGCGCGTCGCGAGGCAAGGGCACGGGCCCCGAGACGCGGCTGACGCCCCAGGAAGTGAAGGAAGTGGCCGCCGGCGTGAGACAGCTGTCCCTGGGGCTCACGCGGGAGCGGCAGCTCGCGGGCGCGCGCTACATGGACGACCCGAAGCTCCTGGGCGCCTACCTGCTCTTCTACTGGCCGGTGTCCTATGCGCAGGCCCGGCAGGTGCTGGGGGAGCTGCCCAACCGGCCTCGGCAGGTGCTGGACCTGGGCAGCGGTCCGGGCCCGGTGGCCTTCGCGGCGCTGGACGCGGGCGGCAAGGAGGTGACGGCCGCGGACCGCAGCAAGGCCGCCCTCAACCTGGCGCGCGCGCTGGCGACGGAGGCCGGCGAGGCGCTGGCCACGCGCGACTGGGACCCGACGAAGAAGGCCCCGCTCCCGGAGGGCCAGTACGACCTGGTGACGATGGGCCACGTCATCAACGAGCTCTACGGCACGGGCGACAGCGCCACGGCGCCCCGCGCGGCGCTGCTGGAGGCGGTGCTGGCGAAGGTGAAGCGCGGCGGCAGCCTGCTGGTGATGGAGCCCGCGCTGCGCGAGACGAGCCGGGGCCTCTTGCACGTGCGCGACGCGATGGTGGCCAAGGGCTACGCGGTGCGCGCGCCGTGCATGTTCCGAGGCCCTTGCCCGGCCCTGGTGAAGGAGACCGACTGGTGCCACGCGGAGCGGCCCTGGCCCATGCCGCAGGTGGTGGAGGAGCTGGCGCGGGCGGCGAGCCTGCACAAGGAGGCGCTCAAGATGAGCTACCTGCTGCTCGCGCCCAAGGGCGACGAGTGGCCGGAGCCGCCACCGGGCCGGCTGTTCCGCATCGTCTCCGAGCCGCTGGAGGGCAAGGGACGCCACCGCTACATCGGCTGTGGACCGGAGGGCCGCGTCGGCCTGGCGATGCAGGAGCGTCACCGCACGGAGAAGAACGAGCGCTTCCTCCAGCTCCACCGAGGCGACGTCATCGCGGTGACGGAGACGGAGCCCAAGGGTGATGGGCTCGCGCTGAGCGACGTCTCCGAGGTCCGCATGGTGGCGCCCGCGGGCAAGGGCGTCCCGCCGCCGCCTCCGAAGGAGGACGCGCCCAAGGGCCCGGGAACCAGCCCGAACCCCGGCGCGCCCTCCTGAGCCACGAGGTGCTCGCGGGCGCCGACACGGCCCGCGCACCTCGCGCGCTCCCCTTCGAGGCTTCGTCGCGAGTGCCCCGCGACGAAGCCCGTGGATGCTCTACGTGCGGGCTTGGGCGTACGCGCCCGTGAGCACGTCGCGCATGTGGCGGAAGGACTTCACGCTCTCCTGGGCCGCGCTCAGCGCGCCTTGAAGAAGAACCGTGGTCTGGATGCGGATGAGCTGCAGACGGCGGGGCGCGGCGTCCTCTTCGTGCTTCCGAGGGGGATTCATCAGGGACGCGAGGTTCATGGAACGCTCCGGGGTTCGAGTCGCCGAGCAGCATCCACCACGCCCGCAACCTCCGCGTCGCGCTCAGGCAAACTCGCCGTCACATCGCGCCCACCGGGCCGGTCGCTGTGCCGTGCCCGACAGTCCCCCGAGCAAGGCGACAGGCACGCGAACACCTCCTGACAGCGCGGAGGCCCCGAGGCGGCGAGGTGAGCACGGTCTGCTAGCGTGAAGAACTCTCTCGCAGTCCCGGAAGACGCATGTCCGTCACATCGCGGCCGTCGCGGAGGATGTACCCTCCCCTGGAGCCCTACCGCCTGGGCCGCCTGAAGGTCTCCCCGCTCCACGAGCTGTACTTCGAGGAGTGCGGCAATCCCAAGGGCAAGCCCGTGGTCTTCGTCCACGGCGGCCCCGGAGGAGGAACGGACGCCAAGCAGCGGCGGTTCTTCGACCCCTCCGCCTACCGCATCATCCTCATGGACCAGCGCGGCTGCGGCCGGAGCACGCCGAACGCGTGCCTGGAGGAGAACACCACCTGGGACCTGGTCGCGGACCTGGAGCGCCTGCGCCTCCACCTGGGCATCGAGCGCTGGATGCTCTTCGGCGGCTCCTGGGGCAGCACGCTGTCCCTGGCCTACGCGCAGACGCATCCCGAGCGCGTCACGGAGCTGGTGCTGCGCGGCGTCTTCCTCCTGCGCAAGCAGGAGCTGGACTGGTTCTACCAGCGCGGCGCCAGCGCGATGTTCCCCGACGCGTGGGAGTACTTCCTGGCGCCCATCCCCGCCGAGGAGCGGCATGACCTGCTCGGGGCCTATCACCGGCGGCTGACGGGCTCGGACCCGGCGGAGCAACGGGAGGCCGCGCGCGCGTGGAGCGTCTGGGAGGCGCGCACCAGCTACCTCTTGCCCAACGCGGAGCTGGTGGCCCGCAACAGCTCGGACGACTTCGCGCTCGCCTTCGCGCGCATCGAATGTCACTACTTCTTCAACCGGGGCTTCCTGCGCTCGGACACGCAGCTGCTCGAGGACGTGCAGCGCATCCGCCACATCCCCGCCGTCATCGTCCAGGGACGCTACGACGTGGTGTGTCCACCCGAGAGCGCCTGGGCGCTGCACCAAATCTGGCCGGAGGCGGAGCTCATCCTCATCCCGGACGCGGGGCACTCGGCCAACGAGCCGGGCACCACGTCCGCGCTGCTGGAGGCCACGGACCGCTTCCGTCCGCGCTGAGCCGTGGGCTCAGTAGAACGACTTGACGTAGTTGGCCAGAATCGCTGGATGGTCCGAGTAGAAGTCGCCATCCAGCGTGCGCGACAGGGACAGCGTGTCCGCGCCTTGCAGGTTCATGGGCTCCGTCTCCACCTGCGCTGAGTTCACGATGAGGCCGCCCATGTAGTTGTTCTTCGCGTTCGTGTTGGAGTGCGACAGCGTGTAGACGGGCTTGACGAACTTCTTCTTCTCCGAGCCCGTGCCGGACACCTCCAAGGTCTTGAACGAGAACGCGTTGGGGAAGAAGCCTCCGCCCAGCTCGAACGAGTCCATGTTCAGGTCGCCCAGGAGCGCGTCGACTTCGTTGTCACGCGCGAACTGGCCGACCTCCTCCAGGGCCGACTGCTTCTTGGTGTCCGAGGTGTAGCTCGTGTAGCCCGAGTCCAGGTGCACGCCGGCGACCTCGATGTACACGCGGTACTCGGGGACGATCTTCTGGATGCTCAGCCACTTCTCCCCGTGCTTGCAGCCATCCCGGTGGAGGACCCGCGCGTTGTAGAGCACATGGGTGATGCTCTTCTCGTCCACCAGCACGTAGGCGGAGATTTCGTTCTTCGGGTCCACGTGGGCGTCCGGGAGCATCTCCTTGAGGCTGCCGATGCGGCGGTAGGTCAGCTCCGCGCAGGGGCGCAGCTCCTGGGGGAACGGGGCGTCCGAGAGCTCCTCCGACAGGAAGATGACCTCCGGACACAGGCGGGTGAGCCGCAGGTGCATGTCGATGACCCCCGAGGCATGCACCTCCTTCCACTCCCGCACGTTGGTGCAGGCCGCGATGTGCTTCATCACAATCCGGTTGTAGCTGGCTTGGATGTCGTGGGGCTCCATGGACGTGGAGCTCGCCTCGAACGTCTTCTGGCCTGGATACAGCTTGGTGTTGAGGCGCGCGAGCGGCTTCACCGACTGCGGCTGTGAGAACGGCGCGAACATGTTCCCGCGCGAGGGGATGAAGTCCGCGGACATCGTCCCGTTGTCCGCGTTCGTCCTGTAGAAGTTGTTCCCCGCGTCGAAGGGGATGAAGAGCACCATGCACTGCAAGGTCATGACGTTCGGCGTGAAGAACGGCTGCGAGTCGTCGAGCGACACGTCCACGGGAGGCGGGAGGGTGGGCTCGTTGGAGGACTCGAAGAGGAGGTCCGAGGGGCCTCGCGTCATGGCGGAGTGAGAGCGCCTGAAGACGGGCCTCGCGTGGGACTTCTTGCCGATGCCGCCGTGGGCCCGGTCCACGCGCCGCTTGTGCTGGTCTCTCTGCGCGTCCTTGTAGGTGAACTTCTTCGGGTCGCGGTGAGGCTTGGACACCCAGGTCTGGCACTTCCTGCAGATGCGCTTGCTCTCGAACATGAAGACAAACGCACGGTGGCCACAACGCATGCATGTGATGATCATCCCAGCTCCTTCGATGCCGCCGCCCAGTGCAGCCACCGTGCCCGCGCCGAGGACGTGCCCCTCGACCGCGCCCTGAGCGTGGATGCAGAGGCGGGCACAGGCCGCCCCGGGGAGGTTCGCGCAGGATTTGCGCGACGCATGCCGACCCCGGCGTTCGGGAGGGACGCCCGCGCGTTCGACAAGCACGCGCGCAACTCCGGGTGCGGGCCGGCGACAATTCGCGGGTGTGGGCTAGGGTGGCGCGGAACACAGCCTGGAGAAGTCACACATGACCGCAGAGAAGACCGCGCGAAGCTGGGTCGAAGAGAGTGCCTTGAGGGCCGCGGGTGCCGCCGCGATTCCCATCCCCGTTCCAGGGGCTCACACCGCGCTCACGTCCGCCATCGAGGCGTACATGATCTACCACGTGGCAGGCATCTACGGAGAGACGCTCACGCTGGGCGAAGCGCTGGGGCTGATTCCCACTCTGGGCGCGGGCATCGTCGCGCGCAAGGCGGCCACCGCCGTCGTGGGTGAGACCGTCGGCTGGATTCCTTTCGCGGGTTGGTTGCTCAAGGGCGCCGCCAGCGGAGGCACCGCGTTCGCCATGGGCGTCGCCGCGGTGGCGTATTTCGAGAAGAAGTATCCAGGCCGGGAGGCCGTGGCCTTCGACACCGTGTCCATCAAGGACTGGGTCAAGACCGCGCTGTCCCACCTGGGTTTCAAGAAGTAGCAGCGTCGTCTCTCATCCGGCGACCTGCTCAGCCGCATCGCATCACCTCTCATTCCCCCCCGGAGGTATGGATGTCTCATGAGTTCCGTCGCCGATTCTCTCGTCGCTCGTTCCTTCAAGCCGGTGGCATCGCCGCTGGCGCCGCCGCCTTCGGAATGTCAGACGCGCTGGCGAGCACCTCGCTCGCTGGCGAAGTCATCAGCAATCCCTTCGCGGGATATTCCATCTCGGATGGGTGGTGGGACCACGTCAGCCGAGGCTCGCTGGGTGGCATCGACTACGTGATGGGAGTGGGCACGCCGCTCCCGGCCTGTGCGTCGGGACAACTCCTCATCGACTGGAACAACGGCACGGGCGGCTATACGGCGACCGTCGTGATGGCCAATGGCATGCGGAGCCAGTACCTCCACCTGTCTGGCTTCAACGGAGGCGAGCGCTATGTCCGGCAGGGAGAGATTGTGGGCTACTCCGGCGGAGCCGCGGGTGCGCCCGGCTCCGGCTCCTCCACGGGGCCGCATCTCCACTGGCACATGGTGACCGCCGGTGGCACCCGGGTGAACCCGCACGACTACGTCGGCTCCGGCAGCGGTGGCACGGGTGGCGGTCTGCCGCTGGAAGACAGGCGCCTGGGGCACCTGGGCACGGCGGGGGGCTGGGCTCACATGCTCAGCAACCTGGTCCTGCCGGGCAACACGACGTACGGCGCCTTCTCGCCGGGTCCCGGGCAGTCGCCGCGCGCGATGGCGAACATCGATGGCGTGATGATGCTCGTCTACGCGGGCGCCAACGGCTGGACCACGATGAGCAGCGGCCTGGAGATGGCGCCGGGAGCGCCCCTCAACGTGCTGCGGACTCCGGCCAATGCCTCGCCCCAAATCTTCACCCTGGAGGGTGGACGGCTCTGGCACACCTTCGACGGCAACGGCTGGAAGAAGTTCCCCTCCTCCGTGACGGTGTCGGGCAACTGCACCTTCTCGATGACGGCCAGCGGGACGGACCTGCATGGCCTCTTCAACGACAACGGCCGGCTGTTCCATGTCTGGGCGGACAACTCCGGCTGGCACAAGGGTGACACCGGCGTGGGCCTGCAACCCGGCGCCGACCTCATCGCCGTCATCCAGCCCGACGGCAGCCTGCAGGGGCTGTCGCTGGAGTTCAGCCGGGTGCACCACATCTTCGGGGCGAACGGGCGGTGGAACCGGATTCCGACCACCGCGTCCCTCCCGACGGGGATTCCCATCGCCGGCCGCGCGGCCTACGGGTGGCCCCAGCTGGTCGCCAACAACAACGGCGTCATCACCCACGTCTGGGCCACTTCGTCCGGCTGGATGTGTGTGCCGACCGGGAAGACGACGAACGCGGGACGAAGGCTCAGCCTCGTCCCGGATGATGCCTCGGCGCCGCTGGTCGGCCTGACGCTCTGAGGCGCGCACCCCACGTCGCGGGGCGAAGACCTGGGGCTGACCGCGTCACCTCGCGGTCAGCACCCGCGCCAGCTCGTCATAGAGGTGGATGGCGCTGAGGATGGACTTCTCCCAGTCGCCCACGTGCAGGCTCTCGTTCTCCGAATGGGCATACGTGTACGGGTCCTCCACGCCGATGAGCAGCGCCGGCACCCCGCCCAGCTCCCGCGCGAACGGCTCCACGAAGGGAATGGACGCGCCGCAGCCGATGGCCACCGCCTTCGTCCCGTAGCCCTTCTCCAGCGCGCGGAAGGCCGCCTGGAACGCCGGATGCGACGGGTCCGTGTACCACCACCCCGACGCGCCCTCCGTCTCGAAGCTCACCTCCAGGCCCCACGGGCACACCTTGCGCAGGTGCGCCGTCAGCCGCTGCTCCACGTCCGCCGGGTCCAGGTCCGGGACGATGCGGATGCCCACGCGCGCCCAGGCCGCGTCGCAGATGATGTTGCGCGCGTCCTTGCGCGTGCTGGCCTGGATGGCGTTGATGGCGATGCTCGGCTGACGCCAGTTCATCTCCCACGGGTGCCGCCCGCCCAGCATCTGCACGCCCGGCAGCAGCCCCACCTGCTCGCGGAAGGTCGCCTCGTCACCCGGGAGCGACTGGATGCTGTCGCGCTCCGCCTGGGTGAGCGGCTTCACCTTCTCCTGGAGCCCCTCGAGCGCGATGGAGCCATCCGCGTTCGTCAGCGTCGCGAGCATCCGGCACAGCGCCATCACCGGGTCCGGCACCGGCCCGCCCCACATCCCCGAGTGCACCGCCTGCTTCAGCGCGCGCACCTCCACGTCCACCGTGACGAGCCCCCGCAGCGCGGTGGTGATGGACGGCAGCCCCGTGTCGAAGTTCGACGTGTCCGTCAGGACGATGGCGTCCGCCTTCAAGAGCGCCGCATGCTTCTGTAGGAACGCGGACAGATGGTTGCTGCCAATCTCCTCCTCGCCCTCGATGAGCACCTTCACGTTGAGCGGCAGCTTGCCCGTGCCCTTCAGCCACGCGTCCACCGCCGACGCGTGCACCACGATGCCCGCCTTGTCGTCCGCGGTGCCTCGCCCGTACAGCCGGCCGTCGCGCAGCTGCGGCTCGAACGGAGGGCTCTTCCACAGCGACTCGTCCCCCGCCGGCTGCACATCGTGATGGGCATACAACAGCAACGTAGGTGCGCCTGGGGACCTCAGCACCTCGCCGTAGACATAGGGGTGGGCGTCCCCAATTTCGAGTAGCTGAACGTTTTCAAACCCACGGTCTTTCAAGAGTCGAGAAGTCGCCTCCGCGCTCTCCCGGACCCGGGCCGCGTCAAACCCCGGAAACGAGACGCTGGGTATGCGCACGAGGGCCTTGAGGTCCTCGAGATAGGCGGACTTCTGGGACTCGAAGTGAGAGAGAGCCTGAGCGATGGGCATGCTCACCCCTTAACCCAAAAAGGCGAGCAGGCGTTCGAGGACCTCGCGCGGATGTTGCGCGGTCCAAGTATCATGCGGCGCCATGTCCGACACTCCGACATTGCTGCTCGTCGACGACGACAGCTTCGTGCGCCGCATCCTCAAGGACGTCATCTCCGACACGGGCATCGAGCTGCGCCTGCTCGAGGCCGCGGATGGCGAAGAGGGGCTCGCGGTGGCCGCGCGGGAGAAGCCCGCGGTGATGTTCCTGGACCTGTTCATGCCCAAGAAGAGCGGGCTGGAGGTGCTGGGGGCCATCAAGCAGGTGTCGCCAGGAACACGCGTGCTCGTCATCAGCAGCATGGATGCCGAGCCCGTGGTGGAGCAGGCCATGGCAGCGGGGGCGGTGGGCTTCGTTGGCAAGCCCTTCCATCCGCTGGAGATCGCCTCGGCCGTGCGCCAGGCGCTGGCTCACTGACTTCGCCCTCGAGGTGTCTGCGTGTCGTCTCCTGCTGTCGGTTACTGGGTTGCGGACAACCTGGGGCGTGTGTTGGGCCCGCTCGCGCTCCAGGCTCTTCGAGAGCTGATTGCCTCCGGCCGGTTGAAGGCCGCGGTGCGCGCGTCGCGAGATGGCGCGCAATGGGTGGCGGTGCAGGACCTGCCGGAGCTGCGCGACTTGTTCGTGGCGGCGCGCCCTGGCCCCTCGGCGGAACATCAACAGGCCGAGCGGCTGCGCACCCAGTTGAAGGGGCTGCAGAACCTGCCCCCGCACGAGGTCTTCGGCGCCAAGCCGACCTCCAGCCTGGATGAGGTGCGGCTGGCCTTCTTCCGCATGGCCAAGCGCTTCTCGCCCGAGCACCTGGCGCCGGAGACCCATCCGGAGCTGCGCAAGGTGTCGGCGGAGATCTTCGACTTCCTCTCGCGCTGCATGCGAGAGGTGGAGGTGCTCTACGCGCAGGGCGCCTTCCCGCAGTCCCGGCCCCTGCCGCCTCGGCTGGACATGAACGGGCCGCTGCCCCCGCCTCCGCCCGCCGTCGCCTCGGTGGCGCCGCCGGTGCCTTCCGTGGCGCCCGCCGTCGCGCGCCCGCCCGCACCGGCGCCCGCGATGCAGCAGGTGGCGGCGCAGCCGGTGATGCAGGTCGCCGCGCGGGCGCCCGTCGCGGAGCCGCCCGTCATGCCGGCGATGCCGCAGCGTCCGCCGCCTCCGGTGATGCACGCGGCGCCTCCGGCTCCCTCGGCGCCTCCGGTGCAGCGCACGCACACGCTGCCGCCGCCCGCCGCACGGCCCGCGCCGCCTCCGCCCGCACCGCCGCTGCGCAAGGCCGCCGCCGCGCCCACCTACTCCAGCGCGGAGTTCGTGGGCCTGGAGCGCCGCACGGATGATCGCATCCACGCGGACGTGCGGGTGTCCCTGCAGAACGCGGGCATCTTCACCGACCACCGCATCATCAACCTGTCCTCGGGTGGCTTGTTCATCGCCACGGACAAGCCGCTGCGGCTGGGGACCCTGGTGGAGCTGACGTTGCGCTTCGATGAGCCGTCGCGGGTGATGACCTTGCGAAGCTCCGTCATCTGGGAGAACTCACTCGATGACGGCAAGAACCCGCGAGGCTATGGGTTGCGGCTCAGCAGCCTCCGCAAGGAGGAGCGGGAGTTCATCCAGCAGTTCGTGAGCCGGAAGCCTCCCAAGTAGCCCTGAGCAGTGGTGGGCCGCCCGGGGAGGCGGCCTACAGCAGCTGGCCGAGGAACACGCCTCCGGTCATCACGAAGGCCATCATCACCGCCACCACGGCCTTGAGCTCCAGGTCGCCTCGGTCCATCACGTTCATGAAGTTCATGGTGTCCATCCCTCTCTGCGTTGACCCCTCGCCCTCTTCTACGAGGCACCCCTCCACCGATTGCGTCCGCTTTTCGGCTCCCCTCGCCGTCCGCCAGGACCACCCCCGTGCCTCCCGACGCTTCCGCCGCGCCCAACGACTACTGGCTGCTTGACGGGCTGCCCACCCCCGCGGTGGTCCTCCGGGGAGACGAGGTGCGGGTCGCCAACGCGGCCATGGTGGCCCTGCTGGGTGTCTCCGCCGAGGAGCTGAAGGCCACCCCCGTCAGCGTGCACATGGAGCGCTTCGCCCCGGTGGAGCGTCGCTGGGTGGAGGCCGTCAACGAGGCCATCTCCCACGAGCGTCCCCGCCCGGAGCGCCCCCTGTGGCTGCGCCTGCGCGCCGCGGATGGACGAGAGCGCACGATGACGGCGACCTTCGCGCCGGGCGCCACGCCCCTGGAGATGGTGCTGCTCCTGCACGACGCGGCGGGCGAGGACACCACGCACCGGCTCACCGAAGCGCTGGGCGCCGCCGCGTCGGACATGCTGCACGCGAGCAGCGAGCAGGAGGTCCTGGAGTCCGCGGTGGAGGCCGTCCACCAGCAGGGCTTCTATGCGGCCATCCTCCTGGTCGAAGGCGACGTGTTCCGGCATGGGCCCATGCGCCAGGAGCCCGCCGTCGTCGCGCTGGCCGAGCGGACGTACGGCGCGCCGATTTCAGAGGTCCGCATCCCGCTCACCCTCCTGCCCCACATGGCGGAGGTGCTCACGCGCCGCAAGGCGGCCTTCCACCAGGACGCGCTCGGCGTCGCGCATCGCGTCCACGCGCCCGAGGTCTTCGAGGACATCCAGCGCACGTATCCCTCCGGCATCCGCGCGCTCGACGCGCCCATCTTCGTGGGAGGCCAGCCCTTCGGCCTGCTCTCCGCGCAGGGCCTGGACCTCACGCCCGCCGCCGCGAGCACGCTGGAGCTCTTCGCGCAGATGGTGGGCGGCATGCTGGAGAACGTGAGGCACCACCGCACGGCCGCGGAGCGACTGGCCGAGCTGTCCCGGCTCCAGGAGGAGCTCGTCGCCCACGAGCGCCTGACGGTGCTGGGCGAGGCCGCGGGCGTGGTGGCCCACGAGGTGCGCAATCCCCTGGGCGCCATCCTCAACGCGGTGGCGGTGCTGCGGCGCGAGCCCCACCTGGGCCCCACCGGTCATGCCGCGGTGGGGATGATGGAGGAGGAGGCCGTCCGGCTGGAGGACATCGTGCGGGACTTGCTGGACGTGGTGCGTCCGCTGGAGCCGCGTCCTCGCCCGGTGCACCTGGGAGAGCTCGTGCGCCGCGCGCTCGGCCAGCTCCATGGGCCGCCGGATGCGCCCACGCTGCGCTTCGTGGTGGACGAGGCGCCGGACACGCCCGAGCTGCTCGGCGACGAGACGCTGCTCCAGCTCGCGGCCACGCACCTGGTGCGCAACGCGGTGCAGGCGTCCCCTCCGGGCGGGCGCGTGCGGCTGTGCGTGGAGCCGGTGCCGGACGGCGTGCAATTGGTGGTGGAGGACGAAGGCCCGGGCATTCCCGACGTGGACCCGCGCCGCGTCTTCGAGCCGTTCTTCCTCACCCGCGCCAACGGACGGGGCCTGGGGTTGGCCATCGTCAAGCGCGTGGTGCTGGCCCACGGGGGGCAGGTGCGCGCGAGCGCCCGGCCCAAGCGAGGCGCCCGCTTCGAGGTGGTGCTCCCGCTCTCGCCTCCCCCTACCCGTACGTCTCCCGCCTGATGCGCTTGTCCTCGATGCCGAGGGCGTGCAGGTGTCCCAGCACCGTCTCCATGAAGCGCGGCGTCGCGGGCGTGCGCGTCTCCAGCGCCTTGCGTCGGTCCCACGGCGTAATCGCGGGGCCGCACGCGTAGACGAGGCAGGTGTCCCTGTCGGGGATGAGCTCCTCCAGGAGCGCCTGGTGGATGCGCCCCTTGCGCACGGACGCGCTGAAGCGCGACTCGTCCAGCTCCCGGGTGAGCGTGTGCACCAGGCGGACGCGGTCCGGATACTGGCGCTCCAGGGACTCCAGCTCCTCGCGGTAGAGCACGTCGCCCCAGGTCTTGTTGGACATGAGGACGGTGTGCCGAGGCTTCAGGTTCCGGTGCAGCGCGTCCTTGAGGATGCCGAAGTTGGGCACCGCGCCCGAGCCCGCCACCAGGTGGACGACGTGCCCGGTGCGCTGCTCCACGTCCTCGGGCAGGACGTACGGCCCCATGAAGCCCAGCACCTTGATGCGCGCGCCGGTGAGCCGCCCGTGGACGAGCAGCGGCGACAGGAGCGGCGGGTAGCGGGTGAGGCCGGGGATGAACTCCTCGTCCTTCACGGTGATGGCGACGTGCCGCTCGTGGGGCGCGGAGGCCATCGAATAGGAGCGCTGCGGCTCCTTGCGGCCCTTCTGTTCCTGGAGGAAGGCCGACAGCCGTCCGAGCGCGGGGAACTGGTGGGGGTCGATGTTGATGAACTGCCCGGCCTTGTAGTCCGGCGGGGTCTCTCCAAAGTCGAGGAAGAGGGTGGCGGTGTCGTGTGTGTCCATCCGCACACGGTCGACGGTGACCTCGTACTCCACGGGCTTCCTGCTGCGCGAGGGGGCGGCTTCGGCGCTCATAGGCTTCCTCCCTTAGCGCAAACCCGGGGGATGCGCCGCTGGGGGTTCGGATGACGCCAAGGTGCACACCTCATCCCCCAGTCGGTCCGGAGCGTTGGCTGCATGACGGCCCCGCGAGCGGGCACCGCGCGGCGTCATCCGAGCGCTGACCCGAGCGCGTCATGGCACTACATCTTCTGGTGGCCAGTGGTGCCGCTTGAAATCCGGGCCACAAACGGCCGGACATCCAGGCTTCCGCCGGTCCATGCTCTCGGGCCGTCCCCGAGGTGGAGGCGACCGACGCGTGCTCCGGATTCTCTTTTCCCTGATGGCCCGACTGCCGGAAGGTCCCCGGCGCCATGTGGTGCGCACGCTGATGGACAGCGTGTGGGATGTGCTGGCGGAAGAGCAGGTGGAGGGCCGGAGCTTCCTCCTGGACGAGCCCTGCCTCTACATCTGCAACCACTTGTCCAACGCGGATGGCTTCACGCTCTACCGCGCCTTCCGTCCTCGCAAGCTGTACTTCATGGCGGGCGTGAAGCTGCAGGGCACGGTGATGACGCGGCTGGCGTCGGAGACGATGGACACGATTGCCATCAAGCCCAACTCACCGGACATCGAGGCCATGCGCCGCGCGGTGGAGACGCTCAAGGGCGGCGACTCGGTGCTCATCTTCCCCGAGGGCGCGCGCAGCCGGACGGGCGAATTGCAGCAGGCCAAGAAGGGCGTGTCGCTCATCGCGAAGCGCGCGGGGGTGCCGGTGGTGCCCATCGCGTTGATGGGGACGGAGAAGCTGATGCCCATCGACGACGGGGACATGGGCGGAGAGCGGCTGTACCGCGCGAACGTCCGCATCCGCGTGGGCCCCTCGTTCCGCGTGGAGGACCTGGAGCCGGAGATTGCCGGCGCCGAGGACCCGAGGCAGGCGCTGGTGGATGCGATGATGCGCCGGGTGGCCCGGCTCCTGACGCCCGAGTATCAGGGCGTCTACGCGGAAGCCCCGCCGCGCGTCCCGCTCACGCTGCTGCCCGACCCGCCGGCCGTGCCGTCGCCGTGATTCCGCAATGAGTGATTGCGGTCAGCACCGGAGCACGGACAATGGAGCCCCCCGTGATGACTCCTCGCGCTGAAGAACAGGTCTACGTCTCCACCCTCCCTGGACTGGAGACCGCGCTGGAGGCGGAGTGCTCCGCGCTGGGCCTCGCGCCGCGCCTGGTGGACGGGGGCGTGGAGCTCTCCGGCCCCTCCGGGCTGCACCAGGAGGCGAACCTCCGGCTCCGCACCGCCAGCCGCGTGCTCCTGCGCATGGGGACGTTCCGCGCGGGAGATGAGGGCTCGCTGATACGCGGCCTGCGCGCGTTGGACCTGTCACGTGTCTGGAATGGACGCGCGCCTCCGCGGATGGCGGTGAGCCTGAAGCGCACGGGCGTGCCGGGGCCGGACGTCGTGCTGGACTCGGCGGCGAAGGCGTGGGGCCTGTCCTCGGTGGAGGAGGCCGGAGCGGGGGCGCTCGATGAGGAGGGCGGCTCCGGGCTCGTGATGCTGGTCCGCGTGGAGGGCGATGCGTTCACGGTGAGCGTGGACACGAGCGGAGAGCCGCTGCACCGGCGCGGCTATCGGCAGGAGGTCAGCCGCGCGCCGCTGCGCGAGACACTCGCCGCGGGCCTCCTGATGCTGGCGGGGTACGACGGCACGCAGCCGCTGGTGGACCCGATGTGCGGCTCCGGCACCTTCCTGGTGGAGGGAGCGTGGATGTCCCTGCGACGCGCGCCGGGGTTGCTGCATGGCTTCGCGTTCGAGTCCTTCCCTGGCTTCGACGCGAGCGCGTGGGCCGCACGGAAGGCGCGCGCGGAAGCGGAGGCCCTGACGGAGCCTCGCGCCCCGGTGTATGGCTTTGACCTCAATGCGGGCTCGCTGGGGACGGCGCGGCGGAATGCGCGGCGCGCGGGGCTGACGTTGGCGTTGGAGCGCAAGGACGTGCGCACCTTGACGCCGCCTCCGGGTGGCCCGGGCTTGCTGGTGGCGAATCCTCCCTATGGCAAGCGCCTGGGCGAGGGTGAGGACCTGCCGGGGCTCTACCGGGCGCTCGGCGCGACGATTCGCGAGCGCTTCGTGGGTTGGCGCTCGGCCCTGCTCGTTCCCGAGGAGGCGCCGCTGCTCAAGGCGCTGGCGCTTCCCGGGGCGCGAAGCCTGCCCGTGCGCAATGGCGGGCTGCGTTGCAGGCTGCTGCTGGTGGGGTGACGGGGAGCGCCTGAATTCGCGGATTCATCCCGCATATGCTCCAGTGGACCTCCCTGTCAGGTCCACCCTGGACTCCCCCACCCCACCATGACGACTGGTAGCGATTCGACCCCCCAAGACCTTGGAATGCGGCGCGCCGTCTCCCGATGGGAGCTGGTGGGCTTCTCCATCAACGACGTCATCGGCAGTGGTGTGTATCTGTTGCCCGCGGCGGCGGCCGCGAGCCTGGGCTCGGCGAGCACGGGCGCCGTCGTGCTCGCGGGCCTGGCGGTGCTGCTCCTGGTGTTGTGTTTCGCGGAGGCCGCCAGCTACTTCGACAAGCCGGGCAGCGCGTATCTGTATACGCGGGAGGCGTTTGGCGAGCTGGTGGGGTTCCAGGTGGGGTGGATGACGTGGCTGGCGCGTGTCGCGTCGGTGGCGTCGCTGTCCGTCGGCTTCTCTCGTGCGCTGGGCTATCTGTGGCCCTCCGCGAAGGAAGGTTTCGGGCAGAGTCTGGCCATCGCGATTCCCCTGATGCTGCTCACCGCCATCAACATCGTCGGCGTGAAGGGCGGCGCGCGGACGGCGGTGTTCCTCGCGGTGACGAAGACGGTGCCGCTGCTCATCTTCATCGGCGTGGGTGTCTTCTTCGTGTCGACCCCGCTGGCGCTGTCGGTGGTTCCGAGGGCCGACGGCGACCTGGGTGAAACCGTGTTGCTGCTGCTCTTCGCCTACGCGGGGTTCGAGAACACGGCGGCTCCGGCGGGTGAGTTCAAGAATCCTCGCCGCGATGTGCCCTTCGCGCTCGTGGTGCAGATTGGCGTCGTCACGCTCATCTACACGGCGGTGCAGTGGGTGACGCTCGGGACGCTGCCGGGCGTCATCGAGTCGAAGACGCCGCTGGCGGATGCCGCCGCGCGGTTCCTCGGTGGGTGGGGCGGGCTGTTGATGACGGTGGGCGGGGTGCTGTCCATCCTCGGCACCAACAGCAACACGGTGCTCGCGGGGCCTCGGTATCTCTACGCGCTGGCGCGGGATGGCTTTGGTCCGGCGGCGCTCGCGACGCTGCACCCTCGCTTCCGGACACCCGCGGTGGCGATTCTGGTGCAGACGGGCATCGCGCTGCCGCTCGCGTTCTCCGGCTCGTTCGAGTTCCTCGCCACGCTCTCCGTGGTGGCGCGGCTGGCGACGTACTTCGGCACGGCCGTGGCGGTGCCGGTGCTGCGGCGCAAGCTGGCGCAGCCCGCCAACGCGTTCCGGATTCCAGGCGGGCCGGTGATTCCCTTCGCCGCCGCGTCGCTGTGTGTCGTGTTCGCGATGAGCGCGGAGCGCAAGAACCTCATCGCGGGTGCCATCGCGTTGAGCATCGGCTTCGTGCTGTACCGGTTCCAGCGCAGGCCCGATGGGAAGGTCGTGCTCGAGTAGGACAGGGCTCGGCGCCCAGGCCCGCTCACCCGAGGCCTGGGTTTCGTGCTACCGGAGAGCCCGTGGACGCGCGACTCACCCGCTTCGAGCCTCGGCTGAGTCCTCCCGACGAAGGAGGACGGTTCCAGAGCCCGTTCGATGAGCTGGGCCCGGCGGAGCTGGCACGTCAAGCAGCGGAGGTGCTGCAGCGCGAGCTGCGCGATGGGTTCATCGCGCCAGGACTGCCCACGTCCCTGCTGGAGGACGCCGAGGGCGGGAAGATGTTCGGCGTGCTCGTGGTGCGGTTGGCCGATGGGGGCCTGGGGTTCCTGCGGGCCTTCTCGGGGATGCTCGCGGGACAGTGGGATGTGCCGGGCTTCGTGCCTCCCGTGTTCGACCGCGAGGCGCGGGGGCGGATTGAGCCGGAGGGCGAAGCCCAGGTGAAGGTCCTGCATGCGCGCGCGGTGGCGATGCGGAGCGCGCCCGAGCTGCTCTCGCTGCGAGCCGAGCAGGTGGCGCAGTCGGAGCGGCATGCGGCGGAGCTCGCCCTGATGCGCGAGCAGCATGAGGCTCGGCGAAAGGCGCGCCATGTGCGGCGGAGCGAGTTCACCCGTGCCGCGACGTCTGGGGAGCATGGCACGGCGCTCCACGCGCTGGACCAGGAGAGCCGTGGCGACAAGGCCGAGCGTCGCGAGCCGGAGGCGCTCCACGCGCTGGACCAGGAGAGCCGCGGCGACAAGGCCGAGCATCGCAAGCCGGAGGCGCTCCACGCGCTGGACCAGGAGAGCCGTGGCGACAAGGCCGAGCGTCGCAAGCTGGAGGCGCTCCAACAGGAGGAGCGACAGCGAATCGAGCCGCTTCTCGCGCGCATCGAGCGGCGACTGCGCGCCATGGACCGGCTGCGCCAGATGGGCAGCCGTGCGCTCATGCGGCGCATCCACGACACCTACGTCATCACGAGTGCGCGCGGCGAGCAGCGACTGCTGCGCCATCTCTTCGAGCAGGGTCAGCCCCCCGCCGGCGCTGGCGACTGCGCCGCGCCCAAGCTCTTCGCGTATGCACGGGCCCACGGACTGCGCCCGCTCGCGCTGGCGGAGTTCTGGTGGGGCGCGCCGCCTCCGGCAGGTGGGCGCGTCAGTGGGGCGTACTACGCCTCGTGCCGAGAGAAGTGCGCGCCCCTGCTCCCGTTCATGCTGGAGGGGCTGTCGGTCGCGCCGCCTCGGACGTTCTCGCCTCCGGTCGCGGCCTCGGCCTCGAGCGAGCTGTCCATCCTCTTCGAGGACGCATGGCTCGTCGCCATCAACAAGCCCGAGGGACTGCTGTCCGTGCCGGGGCGCGAAGCCTCACTGAGCGACTCGGTGCTCACGCGGCTGCGGGCACGGTATCCCCAGGCCACGGGTCCGCTCCTCGTGCATCGCCTGGACCTGGATACATCGGGACTGCTCGTCGCTGCACTCGACTCACGGACGCACTCGGCGCTGCAGCACCAGTTCGTCCATCGCGAGGTGCGCAAGCACTATGTCGCGTGGGTAGAGGGACTCGTGCAGGGAGAAGAGGGTCGCATCGACTTCCCGATGCGCGTCGACCTCCATGACCGGCCTCGGCAGATTCACGACCCCATTCACGGCAAGCCCGCCGTGACGGAGTGGCGTGTCCTCGAGCGCCGTGGGGGACGGACCCGCGTGGCCTTCTTCCCGCTCACGGGCCGGACGCACCAGCTCCGCGTCCATGCCGCCCATCCCCTGGGGCTCGGAGCCGCCATCGTCGGAGACCGGCTCTACGGGCGAGAGGGCGAGCGACTCCTGCTCCACGCGGAGTCACTCACCCTCCAGCATCCAGGGACAGGCGGCACGGTCACGTTCCAGTGCCCCGCCCCCTTCTGAGCCCTGGGCTCAGACCTCCTCGAACTTCGCGCCCGAGACCTTCGCGCGATCCATGGCCGTCTTGATGTCCTCCGAGACGATGAGCGCGACGGTCCATCCCCACGGGCGGAACACCTTCGCGTCACCGACCTTCGTACGGTCAATCCGCAGGCCGTACACGCTGCGGTATTGCCCCTCCAGGTCGGGCCGTTCGTCCTCTGGCTTCCAGAGCAGGACTTCTTCCGAGGCTTTGTCGTCGATGCAGCGGACGAGCCGGGTCGCCACGAGAAGCAGGTACTCATCGGGGCACCCCTCGATGTCCACGGGGATCAGCTGCACGTCATCGGGAGCCAGCTCCGCGAAGAGCGTGGCGACACGAACATGGACGACAGGCGTCAGCGCGGCACCCGCCGTGCTGTAATCCAACCGCCTTCCCGGCTCATCGATGGGAAGCGTCAGCCGCCCGAAGGGTTGGGCAGGCCGCCCCGAAGTGAACTCCCTGAAGTCGTCTGGCTCGCGCCCCTGGCGGTCCAACGGCTCCCCCAAAGACCACCTTCCATTCAACATGTCCGGCTTGAGCCTGAAGTAGCGCGCGTGCTTCTGCATGGCGGTCATCCCTACGACAATCATGGCCCCTGGGTCACAAGCCGGTGAAGCCTTGTCCCCGGAGTCTGGACTTCGCTAGCGAGTCGACGCAGTTCCACCGTGAGGGCCTTCCGGCAATCGACCACCTTCCGACAACTCCCCAGTGCGACCACGATCCGGTCATGAACATGCTCATGGTACGCCTGCGGATGCGGCCCCTTGTGGCCTGATACTCGGACGATGTTCTCGGGGTCCTTCAGCTCCATCCCCGCTCTTCGGAAGAGCCTCCGGAACGCAGGGGTCCACGGTCCTCCGCGTTTGGCCGAGACATCGTTCTTGTTCGTCGCGATGTGGTGCTTCTCTCCCCGCCCCACGCCCCGGTTCGCCATCGCCAGGGCGTTCGGCGCGAGCGCGATGGTGAACCCCTCCGTGGTCATCGCGACAGACCGGACACCGGCCACCGACGCGAACTGGAATCCCGCCTGTGACTCCACCGCGAGCGCGGCCTGGGCGGAGCCAGGGAGCCATCCCGCCCTCCCAATCAGCCCCGCCGTACTCCCAATGGACGCCGTCGCCAGCATCACGAAGACCCGCGCGGCGTTCTCCCCCAGCACCTCGCCATAGGCCTCTCCCGCCGCGTGGAGCTGGGCGAAGGACGTGGCCCGGCCGACCTCTCGCACCAGCGTCAGCCACCCATCCAACAAGCGCCACACAGTGTCCACGCCCAGGTAGGCGATGGCCAAGGCGGTCAGGCTCGCCGCGACACCCTTGGAGACGGGCTCCGGCAAGGCCCAGAGCATGAGGTACATCGCCGCGGCGGCGGTGACGCTCGCCGTGAGCGCCTGCGGATTCGCCATGTCCTCGAAGGCCTCCGACGTCTCCTCCCAGACCGAGTCCATCGCAATCGCCAACGCCAGCGTGTACTTGCCATCGCTGCCCAGCAGCGGGCCCTCGTCCAGCAGGCGCAGACAATCGCCCGGCTGGTCCCGACCCGAGCACCACCGGCCATACTCGCGCGTCAGCTCCTCATCCGCGTAGAGCTCCAGCAGCACGGAGCCCTCGACGCTCCCGCCGCGCTCGGGAATGAGGTGAGGAGCGCGGCTCTCATAGCGGTACATCCCGCTGCGAGAGGGAACCCCGAAGACCTCACGCGCCTGCCGCATGGGATTGCGGAACGGGCGCACGTCGCGCCCCAGCTCCTCCAGCACCTCTTCGAACTCGTCATCATCGAGCTCGGCCTCGCTCACCTCCGCGCCCGGCTCCTCGAGCGGCGTCACCACCAGCGAGTCCTGGCCGGTCTCCAGGCGCACGACACGAGTGGTCGTACATCCGGCGCCCACCATCAACAGGAGCAGCGGCACTGCCCAGCGAATCGTCATGGAATCCCCCCAGCGCGGGCATTACCAGACGAATCCACCCCACCCCCAAGGCCAATCCCTCATCACACGCAGGTCAATGCCTGACATGGCGCGGGGAACGTTGCCTGGTTCACAGGTCAGGGTTTTCGCACGCGAGGGGCCTCACCACCGAAGCCCCTCGCGCCGCGCCTACGACTCCGCGGAAGGCGCCTCGTCGGCAGAGGCCACGGCCTCTTCCGCTTCGACAGGCGGCAGCTCCCCCACCGACGCCGAGGGCTTCACGCCCAGCTCCCGCGTCAGCTTCGGATTCACACCCGTCTCCGCCAGGAGCCGCTCCAACTGGACGCGCGCGCGCCGGTTGTCCCGGTGCACCCGCCGCCCCAGGATGAGCTCGTTCTTCAACGAGTGCTCCCACCCCGTCAGCTCCGTCACCGTCACCTGGTAGCCGAAGGACTCCAGCGTCAGCGCGCGGATGACGTTCGTCAGATGCGAGCCGAACTCGCGCCGATGCCACGGGTGCGCGAACAGCAACCCCATGCTCCCGTGCGCCGCCTTGCGGTTCTCCTTCAGCTGCGCGGCCACCTCCGCCTGACAGCACGGCACCACCGCCACGTGGTCCGCGCCATGGCGGACCGCCGCGATGAGCGCGTCGTCCGTGGCCGTGTCACACGCATGCAGCGCCATCAGCAGGTGGATGCGCTCCGGGTACTCCGCCTGGTCGATGTGCGCCGTCTGGAAGCGCATCCGGGAGAAGCCCAGCCGCTCCGCGCGCCCCTTCGCGCGCTCCGTCAGCTCCGGCCGCCCCTCCACCGACACCAACGAGCCCGCGGCCGCGTCCTTCAAGTACAGCTCGTAGAGCACGAACCCCAGGTACGCGTTGCCGCTGCCCGCATCCACCATCACCGGCTCGGGGTGACGCGCCTTCACGTCCTCCACCGCCGGACGCAACAGCCCCATCAGGTGGTTCACCTGTTTGAGCTTGCGCAGCGCATCCGCGTTGAGGTTCCCCTCGCGCGTCAACAGATGCAGCTCCCGCAACAGCGCCTGCGACTGGTCCGGCAGGAGCTCCCGCCGGACCTGCGATGCCTTGACGTTGCGCCTCAGACGGACACCACCTCGACGACCTCGGGGATGATCTCCCGCAGGCGCCCCTCGATGCCCATCTTCAGCGTCGCCGTCGACGACGGACAGCCCGCACACGAGCCCTTCATGTGCAGGTACACAATCCCGTCCTCGAAGCGGTCCAGCGTGATGTCGCCGCCATCCATGGCGACGGCCGGACGAATCTCCGCGTCCAGCACCTCCCGGATGCGCGCCTCCACCGAGCCGCCCCCCTCCGCCGACACCGCCTGACGCGCCGCGGCCACCGCCGCCTCGTCCACCACCGGCAGGTCCGCCGACAGGTGCGTGTCCAACGTCTCCATCACCTGGTCATTCAGCTCGTCCCACTCGCCCTCGTCCCCCTTCGTCACCGTCACGAAGTTGGTCCCGATCATCACCGCCGTCACACCGCGCACGTCCATCAGCTTGCGCGCGAGGGGCGACTTCGCCTGGGCATCTTCCTGATTCGTGATACTCACCGCGCCGCCCGCCAGCAGACGTCGGTCCACGACGTACTTCAGCGTGCTCGGGTTGGGGGTCCACTCCAGCTGGATGTTCACCGACATGCAGTTCTCCTCGGTCCTCTCCTGTAAGGCGGTCGCCGCCCCATAGCAACCGGACCCTCGGGGAATCAAACCCTCCGCCCCCTCCCCTCCCTCATCCCCCAGCCGGGATTTATTGAACATCCCGGATTCGCGGCAGAGTCAGAAACTCACTATGATACGAGGACCTCTGCTCCCGGGGGAGCCCCCCATGACACCCAGCCCCTTGCGCCGCCCGCTCGAGCATTCCCAGCCCCCGCTCCCGCGCATCCCCGGGAGCGTGTTCGAGGGCCTGTTCGTGCGGGGCCTGAAGGTCTCCGGCCGGCTGGCGCAGGAGCTGGAGGCGCTGGGCTACGACATCCGGAAGCCGGAGGTCGACTACCCCATCCAGCTCTGGCAGCGCGCCGTCGCGCTCGTCCGGCAGGAGGTCTTCGGGGAGCTGACGGACGAGGAGGCCCACCGGCAAGTCGGCCGCACCCTCGTCGACGGCTTCGCCGAGACGCTGCTGGGCCGGGTCGCCGCGGTGGCGCTGCCCATGATCGGCCCCGCGCGCGCCGCGGAGCGCATCCCCCGCTACCTGGCGATGATGGGGCGTCCGGACCTGGAGGTCACCATGACGCCCGTGGGGGAGCGGGGCCGGCGACTCGTCATCCCGGACCGCTTCAACCGCCCGGAGCTCTTCGCCGGCGGCTTCGAGCGGATGCTGGAGATGGCCAACGCCCAGCCTCGAATCACGGTGGAGGAGCGCTTCAGCGACAGCTACCGTCTGCTCATCCGCTGGTAGCCCGCTCCCCGGGCGTCCCGGCGAAGGCCCGGAGCGCCGCCCATGTCCTACCCTCCCCGACTCTCCCACCTCGCCACCCGCGCGGTGGTGGTCGCCAAGCTGGTCCCCACCTACGCCCAGGCGCACCGGCTCGACGAGGAGGAGGCCGCGCAGCGCCTCTCGTCCGCGCTCTCCGGGAAGCTCCTGCCCGCGCTGCTGGAGTCCGCTTGGTCCGCGATGCTGGGCAAGACGAAGCGGCTCACCGAGGACGGGCTGCTGGAGAAGGTCGCCACCACCCTGTCGGACCGCCCGCTGCGCCCCGGGCGCGTGGCGCCCATGACGCCCTCCTGGAGCGCCTTCCTGGTGCTGACGGACCTGGAGGCGGGCACCGCCAGTGACGCGGCCCGCCGGGTCATGGAGTCCGAGGAGGGACGTCGGCGAGGCAACGAGGGACTGGCCGAGGCTGGACGCTTCCTCGCCGCTGAATTGACCCGCGGAAAGTAGGGCCCGGCCGGCCATGGCAGCAGGGGGCCCGCGTCGTTATAGGCTGGCCCCACCTCCCTCGTGCGCCGCCGATGTCCACACCGCTGCCCACCACCCTGCGCATCCTGCCCTCCATCCACGAGGTCCCCGCTCCCCTCTGGGATGCGCTCGTGGACGACGCGGCCGTGCCCTTCCTGGAGTGGGCCTTCCTGGCGGCGCTCGAGGACAGCGGCAGCGCGGTGCCCGAGCGCGGCTGGCATCCCCGCCACCTGACACTCTGGAGAGGCTCGCGGCTGGTGGCCGCCGCCCCCGCCTATCTCAAGGACGACAGCCAGGGCGAGTTCGTCTTCGACGCCCCCTGGGCCACCGCCGCGGAGCGCGCCGGCCTGCGCTACTACCCCAAGCTGGTCCTCGCCGTGCCCTTCACCCCCGCGACGGGGCGGCGCGTGCTGGTGGCCCCCGGCGAGGAGCGCGCGGCCCGCGAGGCGGAGCTGTACGCGGGCGCGCTGGAGTTCGCCCGCGCCGAGCACCTCTCCGGCATCCATGTCCTCTTCCCCACCGAGGAGGAGTTGCCCACGCTCGAGGCCCAGGGCTTCGCCATGCGCCTGGGCGTCCAGTACCAGTGGCGCAATGACGGCTACCACACGCTGGAGGACTTCCTCGCCCGCTTCCACTCCAAGCGGCGCAACCAGCTCCGGCGCGAGCTGCGCGCCCCCGGGCAGCAGGGCATCCACCTGCGCACGCTGCGCGGCGACGCGCTGGCCGAAGTCGACGTGGACACGCTCTACCGCATCTACACGTCCACCGTGGACAAGTACCCGTGGGGCACGCGGCTGCTCACGCGGGACTTCTTCGCGCGGATGCTCGCCACGTTCCGCCACCGCTGTGAGCTGGTGGAAGCCCGGCGGGGGGGCGAGCTGGTGGCCGGCGCGCTCAACTTCCGAGGCAACCAGGTGCTCTACGGCCGCTACTGGGGCTGTTTCGAGGAGCACCCCTTCCTGCACTTCAACGTCTGCCTGTACCACCCGGTGGAGGAAGGCATCACCCAGGGGCTGACGCGTTTTGAACCGGGTGCGGGTGGGGAGCACAAGCTCACCCGGGGTTTCGAGCCTCGCCTCACGTACAGTGCCCACCTGCTCCTTCATCCGGGGTTGGAGCGCGCGGTGCGAGGCTTCCTGGAGCACGAGCGGGCGGCCGTCCGGGGTGGCCTGCCGCAGTGGCGGGCGGAGACAGGTTTCAAGGGAGACGCGTGAAACGGCGCGCTTCCCACGTCATCGAAGGGAGTCCGTGAGACTTATGGCGCAGAAGGACGAGCACGACGGCTCCGTCGCGACAGAGACCGTCCCCAAGCAGAAGCTCAAGAGGCCCACCCTCTACAAGGTGCTGCTGCACAACGACAATTACACGACGCGCGAGTTCGTGGTGGCCGTCCTCCGGGAGGTCTTCCACAAGTCGGAGTCGGATGCCGTGCAGATCATGCTGCACGTTCATTACAACGGAGTCGGAGTGGCCGGCGTCTATACGTTCGAGATTGCCGAGACGAAGCTCAAGACGGTGGAGGCCGCGGCCCGGGACAATGGGTTCCCCCTGCGACTCTCCATGGAACCCGAGGAAGGTTGAACCGTGGCAGGACCGCTGATTGCCAAAGAGTTGCAGGCCAGCTTCCGCACCGCCCTGGATGAGGCGCGGAAGATGCGCCACGAGTACCTGACGCTGGAGCACCTGCTCCTGGCGCTGACGAAGGAGGCACGCACGCGCGAGGTCCTCAAGGCGTGCCGAGTGAACGTGAAGCGCCTCCAGGAGCGGCTGACCGAGTTCCTGGAAGAGACGGTCGAACGCCTGCCTGAAGACGTGGAGGCCGAGCCCCAGCAGACCATCGGCGTGGAGCGGGTGATTCACCGCGCCGCGATGCACGCCCTGTCCGCCGAGCAGAAGCTCGTCGACGGAGGCGATGTGCTGGTGGCCCTGTTCCGCGAGGACGAGAGCCACGCGCTCTACGTGCTCCAGCAGGAGGGCCTCACCCGCCTGGACGTGCTCAACTACATCTCCCACGGCATCTCCAAGGACGGAGAGGGCGAGGACGGCGAGGCGGAGGGCCCGGAGGGTGGCACCGTCCCCGCGGGGGACGACGACGACGAGGAGTCCCCGCGCAAGAGCCCGCTGGAGCTGTACACCCTCCAGCTCAACATCGAGGCGAAGGAAGGTCGCATCGACCCGCTCATCGGCCGGGACAAGGAGCTGGAGCGCACCATCCAGGTGCTCAGCCGCCGCCGGAAGAACAACCCGCTCTACGTGGGTGAGGCGGGCGTGGGCAAGACGGCCATCGCCGAGGGCCTGGCCCTGCACATCCACGAAGGCCGGGTGCCGGAGCCGCTGAAGAACGCGGTGGTGTACTCGCTGGACATGGGCTCGCTGCTGGCGGGCACCAAGTTCCGGGGCCAGTTCGAGGAGCGGCTCAAGGGCGTGCTCAAGGCGCTGCAGGAGCAGAAGGACGCCATCCTCTTCATCGACGAAATCCACACCATCGTCGGCGCGGGCGCGACGAGCGGCGGCTCCATGGATGCGTCCAACCTGCTCAAGCCCGCGCTGGCGAGCGGCAGGCTGCGGTGCATCGGCTCCACGACGTATCAGGAGTACAAGTCCTCCTTCGAGAAGGACCGCGCGCTGTCGCGGCGCTTCCAGAAGATTGAAGTGGCGGAGCCGTCCGTCGAGGACACCATCCTCATCCTGGAGGGGCTCAAGAGCCGCTACGAGGAGCACCACGGCGTGAAGTACACGCCCGAGGCGATTCGTGCGTCCGCGGAGCTGTCCGCCAAGCACATCAACGACCGGTTCCTGCCGGACAAGGCCATCGACGTCATCGACGAGACGGGCGCCGCGGAGAAGCTCAAGCCGGACGGCATCCGCACCAACACCGTCACGGGCGCGGACGTGGAGCTCGTGGTCGCGAAGATGGCGAAGATTCCCGCCAAGAGCGTGTCCGCCAGCGAGGGCGTGCAGCTCCAGAATCTGGAGAAGGAGCTCCAGGGGGTCATCTTCGGACAGGACGCCGCCATCAAGGACCTGGTCAGCGCCATCAAGCTGGCGCGCTCCGGCCTGCGTGCGCCGGAGAAGCCCATCGGCTCGTTCCTCTTCTCGGGCCCCACGGGCGTGGGCAAGACGGAGCTGGCCAAGCAGCTGGCCCAGTCGCTGGGCGTGGAGTTCCTGCGCTACGACATGAGCGAGTACTCGGAGAAGCACACGGTGAGCCGGCTCATCGGCGCGCCTCCGGGCTACGTCGGCTTCGACCAGGGCGGCCTGCTCACGGACGCGGTGCGCAAGCATCCGTACGCCGTGGTGGTGCTGGATGAAATCGAGAAGGCCCACCCGGACCTCTTCAACATCCTGCTCCAGGTGATGGACCACGCGACGCTGACGGACAACAACGGCCGCAAGGCGGACTTCCGCAACATCGTCCTCATCCTCACCACCAACGCGGGCGCTCAGGAGATGAGCACCAAGTCCATCGGCTTCGGTGATTTGGCCAAGCCCGCGGACGCCACCCGCGCGAAGAAGGCCATTGAGCGCACCTTCACGCCGGAGTTCCGCAACCGGCTGGACGGGTGGATTCTCTTCTCCGGCCTGCCGCCCGACATCATCCTCAAGGTGGTCGACAAGGAGGTCCGCCTCCTCCAGAAGATGCTCGAGGAGCGCAAGGTGAAGCTGGAGCTGTCGCCCGCCGCGCGCGCGTGGCTGGCGGAGCGGGGCTATGACCCGGCCTTCGGTGCCCGGCCCATGGCCCGCCTCGTGGACAACTCGCTGAAGAAGCCGCTCGCGGAGGCGCTCCTCTTCGGAGACCTGAAGCACGGCGGCACCGCCCACTACGACGTGGAGGCGGGTGGCGACGGCCTCGCGCTGAAGACCACTCCCGCCGCGGAGCCCGCGGCGGCGTAGTCCGGCCCTCGCGACTCGACGCCCGACATGGAAAGGCCCCGGTTCCCCAGTGAGGGAGCCGGGGCCTCTTCACATCCGGAGGCGTGCTACTCGACGCGGTAGATCTTCACCGCGCTGGAGAGCTGCTCGGAGATGATTTGCAGCGTGGTGGCCGCCTCGCCCGTGGAGCCGATGCGCGATACCGTCTCGTCCATCATCTTGGACAAGTCGTTCACCGCCAGGGTGATTTGGTTGATGCCCACGTTCTGCTGGCTCACCGCCGCGGCGATTTGACGGACGGCGGCGGCGTTGTCCTGGACGATGGAGGACAGCTCGCGCAGGTTCTGCCCGCTGGTGCGCACCTGCGTCAGGCCCGACTCCATGCGCTCCGCGCCGCGCTCCGTGATGCGCACCGCGGCCGTCACCGAGTTGGCGATATCGTCCAGCAGCTCCCGCACCCGCGTGGTGGCCTGGATGGACTGGTCCGCGAGCGCGCGAATCTCCCGCGCCACCACGCCGAAGCCCTTGCCGTGCTCGCCCGAGCGCACCGATTCGATCGCCGCGTTGAGCGCGAGCATGTTGGACTGGTCGGCCAGGTCCTTCACCGTCTGGGTGATGCCGCCAATCTGCTGCGTGCGCTCGCCCAGTTCGAGAATCTTCTGGGCAATCTCCCCCACCTGGACACGGATGTCGTTGAGGCCCGCCATCGTCTGTTCAATCGCGGCCTCACCCGAGCGCGCCAGCGCGTCCGCGC